>NZ_JBHEUZ010000015.1:0-129616 GCF_041925275.1 Parapedobacter sp. 2B3
GCTTGAAAAACCTCTGTAACTAACTATATTTCAAATATTTCAAAGAACTATTTTGGATTTTAATGGGACACTAATGAACAGGAATGGTAACAAAACCGAAAAACACGGTCAATACAGTCCACAAAGGCACCTCCTTGCCGAAGCTTTTCATCAGCAAATTCATCAGCCAGATACTGAACACGATGTTCACACACGGCACCAATGCCGCCACAATGCCCCACCAAATCGGCTTACCCACAATTTCCGCGATAATGATCATGTTGTAAATCGGGACAATGGCTGCCCAACCGGGTTTGCCCGCCTTCTCAAATATTTTCCAAAAGCCGGCGATATACAAAACAAGGATCGCTAGGTAGAAAAGCATCGTGGCCACGCCCATACCGGCGAGCAGGCCACCCCCTACGGCATCATAATTTCCATAATTGTCCATGGTTCTTAAAATTTGAAGTTATAAGTGAAACAGTTGTCTAATTGGTATTTGCCTGTATTTCAACTCAAAGATAAGGGTTAATTTGAAAATTGCAACCCCCATATGACACAAAGGGGCGGCCATTCGAGCACATCACTACCAAAGCACAAATAAAGCGGTATCTTTGCAAAAGCGTCTTCAATCCAAAATTATGATCGTCAAGGAGCAGATTTCGGTTTTCGATATGTTTAAGATTGGCATCGGCCCCTCGAGCTCGCACACCCTGGGACCTTGGCGTGCAGCACAGCGTTTTACGGGGCGGCTAGCCGCTGAGGGGGTGCTCGAGAAGACCGAATCCGTCAAAATCCTGCTTTATGGTTCGTTGGCCAAAACAGGGGTTGGTCACGGTACGGATGTGGCGGTATTGCTTGGGCTAAGCGGTGTCGACCCGGTAACCATCGCCGTGGAGGAGGTACCCCTTCGGGTAAGCCAAATTAAACAGCAGCAGCGCCTACCGTTGGGCGGCACGCACCAAATACCTTTTCGTTATGCCGACGACCTCCTGTTCCTTTACACCGAAAGCCTTCCCTTTCATCCTAATGCAGTTACCTTTCAAGCATTGTTCATCGACGGAACGGCATTGAGCGAAACCTATTACTCTGTAGGCGGCGGGTTCGTGATACAGGAGGGCGACAATGGTGGAGCACACAACGAACTCGACCTTGCTTTCCCCGTCCAGACAGCCAATGACCTATTGGTGTGGTGCATGAAAACCGGGCTGAAAGTTTCCGAATTGGTATTGGAAAACGAGCAGGCATGGCGCACGGAAGAAGAGACGACCCTCGGCATCCGCCAGTTATTCACCACCATACGTGATTGCATTTACCGTGGATGCCACACCACCGGTATGCTGCCCGGCGGACTACAGGTAGAGCGGCGGGCTTGCAAACTTAACAAGAAGTTGATGGCTGGCCGTCCCTACTCCGACTACCACAGCTGGATAGCGGCCATCCGCGCCGGGGGCGATAATTTTCAGTACACGCTGGATTGGGTAAGCTGTTGGGCGTTGGCGGTCAACGAGGAAAACGCGTCCTTCGGCCGGGTAGTCACCGCACCTACCAACGGTGCCGCAGGGGTCATCCCGGCGGTATTACAGTACTATATCGTGTTCCACGACGGGTTGCATGAAGACAATATTATCCGGTTTATCGCGGCAGCCTCCGAGATTGGCAGCATTTTCAAGAAGGGCGCTACGATTTCCGCGGCGATGGGTGGTTGCCAGGCAGAAATCGGAGTTTCTTCCGCCATGGCGGCAGGTGCCCTTACCGAAAGTCTGGGCGGGTCACAACGGCAGGTGCTGATGGCAGCCGAAATAGCCATGGAACACCACCTCGGCCTCACCTGCGACCCCATCGGGGGACTTGTACAGGTGCCGTGCATCGAGCGTAACACCATGGGCGCCATCAAGGCCATCACGGCAGCGCAGTTGGCGCTGCAATCAAACCCCGACAAGGCCAAGGTAAGCCTTGATGCCGTGGTACGGACCATGTGGGAGACCGCCCAGGATATGAACGCCAAATACAAGGAGACGGCAGATGGCGGTTTGGCAGTCAACATTCCGCTTAGCTTGCCGGAGTGTTGAAGGGTGGCACAGCATCGGCTCATTTTTTTGTTGCACTTCCTCCTTTTTTAACCGTACTTTGTACCATGCCGCTTTTCATCAGTTCAATCGCTTCGGGCAGCAATGGCAATTGCTATTATGTGGGCAATGGCAACGAGGCTATACTGGTTGATGCCGGGATATCCTGCCGCCAGATTGAGAAGCGCATGGCAAAGCTGGGGCTCTCCCTGCAAAATGTGAAAGCCATTTTTGTATCGCACGAGCATACTGACCACGTGAAGGGGCTCAGCGTGCTGGCCAACAAATACCAGCTTCCCGTTTTTCTCACCAACGGTACACGACGGGGTTGCAAGTTGGCAATCCCCGAGCGCTTGTTGCATCCGCTGTGTGATATGCAGGTCGTTGAAGTAGGTAATCTTGCCATCACCTCTTTTCGGAAATACCACGATGCGGCAGACCCACACAGCTTCCTCATCGAAGGCGATGGGTGTGCTGTTGGGGTTTTCACAGATATCGGCCGGGTTTGCGAGCAGGTAGCCGATTTCTTTGGCCGATGCGATGCGGTTTTTCTGGAAGCCAATTACGATGCGGATATGCTCATGCAGGGACGTTACCCAATTTTTCTGAAAAACCGCATCCGTGGTGGGTACGGGCACCTGTCCAATACCGAAGCGCTGGAATTATTTACCACGCACCGACCACCGAAGCTTAGCCACCTGTTCTTATCGCACCTCTCACGCGATAACAACGACCCCGATTTGGTATACCAACTCTTCCACCAACACCGCGGCGACACCGAAATCGTGATTGCCGGTCGTTATTCGGAGACGGCGGTGTATGAGATCGGTGGAGCGCCGGCCCATATTGTGGAAGAGACCCGTATTGAAATCGAAGTTACGCAAAGCTACCACTACATTTCGGGATAAACCCTTGAAACAAATTGTTGCCCCCACTGTTTTTCTTGAGATTTTTAGGTATGTTTGATTTGGCTTTTATTTCTCTGATATGCACACACCTCCATTAAGCTGGCAACGGCAAATAAGATCGGTACTGACGTTGGCATTGGTTTTCTTTCTTGCCGCCTCCTGCAAAAAGGAAATCAAGGGAGACCCACAAGAACCGCAACCGCCTTCAGAAAACGAAACGACCAATAAATGGGTGGTCGAGAATATGCGCGATATCTATTATTGGAACACATCCATCCCGGGCGATGGGAGCCTTGACTTTGAACTCGGCCCCGAAGCCTTTTTCGAAACCATCTTACATCGGGACGACCGATTCTCATGGATTGAATTGGCCAAAGATCTCGAGGATAACCTTTCCGGCGTCTCCACGACAGTAGGGCTGGGTATTGGGTTGATACGGATAAACCAAGCGGGCGATGTAATCATCTCCGTCCGCTACGCCTTGGCAGGGTCGCCGGCTGATAAAGCAGGCATTAAGCGTGGCGATATCATCACCGAAATCAACGGTCAGGCGATGACCGTAAATAATTACCAAAACGTATTAAATGCCTACTACGGTTCCAGTCCTTTTACAGTTCAAGTTGCCCACATTAACGAAAACGATCAAATTGTACGTGGCGCCGAGATAGAACTCACCCCCGTAACGGGCTTCCAAGAGCAAGCCATACACAAAGATTCGGTCATCCATACACCCGGCGGCAAAAAAGTAGGCTACCTGTTTTACAATCGTTTCCTGAATAACCAGCCCAATGAACTGTTGAATGCATTCAACAAATTCAAAACTGCTGGTGTTAGTGACCTCGTGCTCGACCTACGGTATAACGGTGGCGGAGGTATCTGGATTGCGGCAATTATGTCTGGGTTAATCCAGGCGAACTTTAACAAATCGGAAACCTTCATCCAGTACAAGTACAACAGTGACTATGGCACGGAAGCGTATTCCTATTACGACCTATTCGGGGGCGACTCCGACGACCCGGAGGAGGTCGCGAGTGCCGACGAGGTTATCAATGCCATCGAGGCCCTTAATCTCAACCTATCAAAAGTATATATCATCGCAACCAACTATTCCGCATCGGCCAGCGAGTTGGTTATCAACAACCTCAGGCCATTTTTACAGGATGCAAATGTGGTGCATATCGGTGAAACGACCGTGGGCAAAAACGAAGGTTCCATTACCATCATAGATGAGCGCAACCCGCCCCAGATTGAATGGGGTATCCAACCGATTGTTGTCAAATTGGCCAACAAAGCAGGTTTCGGTGATTATCCCGACGGGCTGGAGCCGGAGTATGAGATTGATGAATGGGATTACTTACCCTGGGCACCCATCGGCTCACTTGACGATCCGCTTCTGGCCCAGGCAATAAGTCTGATCGATCCGAGCGTAGCGCCGCCAACCACATCTAAAACAATGAGCGCCAAAATGCGCACAGCGCAGTCGTTGCAGGCGATACCCGTAGAAGGTTTCGAAGACCGCCTTAACCGGTCGTTCCCGGTTGATATCGGGGACCGGTTCAAAAAGCCACTTAATCGATAAGCTCCATCCCGAACAAATCGGCGATATGGCTTTTTAAGCGTGCTTTAACGCGACCGATATCCTGTGGGCCGCCCAGCTCCCGCTGCATCGAGGTTACATCCTTGTCGTCTATGCCACAGGGTACGATATTGCCGAAATAATCCAAATCGGCATTCACGTTAAACGCGAAACCATGCATGGTTACCCAGCGGCTGGCACGCACACCCAACGCACAGATTTTCCGCGCGCGGTCATTATCGGCATCCAGCCACACACCGGTATAACCCGGGTAACGCCCTGCCTCGATACCGTAATCGGCCAATGTGCGGATAACCGCCTCTTCCAACGTACGGAGATATAGGTGTATATCGGTAAAGAAATTGTCGAGGTCCAATATGGGGTAGCCTACGATTTGTCCCGGCCCATGGTACGTAATATCGCCGCCGCGGTTTATCTTGTAAAACGTGGCCTGCCGTTCCAGCAAGCCACGCTCATCCAACAACAAATTTTCCGGTTTACCGCTCTTGCCCAGCGTATACACATGCGGGTGCTCCGTAAAGACAAGATAGTTAGTAGTAGGTAGTGCCGTCCCTTCCAACCTGTTCTTCGTCTTTTTCGCTACCACTTCAGCAAACAGGGCTTCCTGCTTGTTCCAGGCCTCTTGATAGTCCAGTAAACCCCAATCCTCGAAAACAACGGTCCGATTCATCAATACAGCAAATTATCATACGGATACCGCTTCGTATGCATATCAACCACGGTTTCATACAGTAGCTTCCGGAATTCATCCACGTTGGTCTTGTCGGTGGCTGATATAAATACCGCCGGACTATTGTGCCTGGCCATCCAACTGCGCTTGAAATCGTCCAGTAAAACCGGGCGGCCCTCCGTTTCTTCCGTTTCCGTACCCGAATCGTACGCCGCCTGCTCGCCGCGGTAAGCATCGATTTTGTTGAACACGGTAATCACGGGTTTGTCTAGCACCCCCAGCTCCTTCAGTGTTTCATTCACCGCACGGATATGGTCTTCGAAACTCGGATGCGAAATGTCCACCACATGCAACAGCACATCCGCCTCCCGGACTTCGTCCAATGTCGACTTGAAACATTCCACTAGGTGATGGGGTAGTTTGCGAATGAAACCCACCGTGTCTGAGAGCAGAAAGGGTAGGTTTTCGATGACCACCTTGCGCACCGTCGTATCCAATGTGGCGAAAAGCTTGTTTTCTGCAAATACGTCCGATTTTGAAACCATATTCATGATGGTCGATTTGCCCACGTTCGTGTAGCCCACCAAAGCCACACGGATGAATTGGCCACGGTTTTTACGTTGGGTTTCGGCTTGCTTATCAATGGCTTTCAGCCGCTCTTTCAATAAGGAAATCTTGTTGAGGATCATCCGGCGGTCACTTTCGATCTGGCTCTCCCCGGGTCCACGCATCCCGATACCACCACGCTGGCGTTCCAAGTGGGTCCACATGCGGGTAAGCCGCGGCAGCAGGTACTGCAATTGCGCCAGCTCCACCTGCGTTTTCGCTTGGGCCGTCTTGGCCCTGCGGGCGAATATATCGAGGATAAGATTGCTGCGGTCGAGGATTTTCACCTTTAGCTCCTTTTCGATGTTACGCAGTTGCGAAGGCGATAATTCGTCATCGAATACCACGATGTCTATCTCCTCTGCCTCCACATACGCCTTTATCTCGTCCAGTTTGCCCGAACCTACGAACGTGGCCCGGTCGGGGTGGTGGAGTTTCTGTGTAAATACCTCCTTCACGATGCCCCCGGCAGTATCGACCAGAAAAGCCAATTCCTCCAGGTACTCCTGCTCCTTTTCGTCGCTTTCATCGGGCAGGATGATACCTACCAATATAGCGGTCTCGGGTTGTATAGCGGTGTCAAAAATCTCTTGTCTTGCCATGTAGTCAAAAAAAAATAAAAGTAAGAAACTAAAAACCGTTTGGCGACCTCGAGTGCCAAACAAAACATGGTAATGTAGTGGGGTATTACATGGCCTTTCGGTAATTAACAAAGTGCAAAGGTAAAGGTTTTTGGGAAAACCACGTAATTTCCCAACAGGGCAATAGCGACGTGCCCGCCCAATTGTATTTAAGACAAATTTGTCTTAAATAGGAAGCTTTCGTATCTTTGGAAAACTGATTGGAGCAAAGGGCCATCAACGGCAAAGGGGTTGCAATGGAAAAAAGAAAGAACATATCAGATATTGATGATATCAAGCTGTTGGTAGACAGCTTCTACGATAAAGTGCGCGAAGATGATCTACTGAAAGATATTTTCAATCGTGTCATCCAGGATCGGTGGCCCGAACATTTGGAGAAAATGTACCGGTTTTGGCAAACTGTGCTACTGGGCGACCATACTTATTTTGGTAGTCCCTTCGTGCCGCATGCCAAACTACCCGTCGAAAAGAGCCATTTCGACCGATGGATGAAACTGTTTGTGCAGACTGTCGATACCTATTTCATTGGTGAAAAGGCCGAGCGGGCGAAATGGCAGGGTGACCGGATGGCCGAAATGTTCCTCTATAAAATTGAGTATTACAGAAATAGCACCGCCAAGCCACTGTTATAGCCTGAATACGCTACCAATTGCTTATGGATGGGTTCAAACTAAAACGCATATACGAAGCGCCTTCTAAGGAAGACGGCTATCGCATCTTGGTAGACCGGCTGTGGCCCAGGGGCCAGCGGAAAGACGCCGTTCAGCTTGATGAGTGGAACAAAGACCTTGCACCCTCATCGGAGCTACGCCAGTGGTTCGACCACCAGCCACCCCGCTTCGAAGCGTTCGCTACGCGGTACCGCGAGGAACTCACGGCAAAAACCGAGGATCTCGATCGGTTGCGGGACATCGCCAAAACAAAATGGGTAACGTTACTGTATGCGGCAAAAGACGAACACCACAACCAAGCGGTGGTGTTAAAGCAAGTGTTGGAATCCTAATTGCCTCGTGATGACCGAACAAGCCAAACCCTTAAAAAGAGACCCCTATCTCAAAGCGGTGAGCCGCGACCATCACCATGGCCTGCTGCTATGTTGGAAAATCCGTGAGGGTTTCAAGCGGAATATAGCCCTTCAACGGATCAAGCGATACACCGATTGGTTCTGGGACACCCACCTGACCGACCATTTCGCTATCGAAGAAAAATACATTTTTCCCATTCTGGGAAACGAGCATGAACTCGTAAAGAAAGCCCTCAGTGAACATCGCCGCTTAAAGCGGCTATTTTCGGACGATACCGAGGTTTGGCGGTCGTTGAACTTGATTGAAGAAGAGCTGGACAGGCATATCCGCTTCGAGGAACGGGTGCTATTCAACGAAGTGCAAAAAATAGCTACGGCCCAACAACTCGCGCTGGTAGACAAACATCATAATCAACACACCCACTGCGACGATTGGGAAGATGAGTTTTGGATCGATACGGCATCATCGAACGGTAAGTAGCCAATCCAACTGCCCCGCCGGTTCACTCAACTGCAACGTCTGGGATTCCCTGATGGGTAATATGCAAACGAAATATCCACACCCTGCTCCATAAAAAAACAACTTTATCCCCTAGTGAAGCACAATGTAGCGTTGGCTAAAACCACTTTTACCATAAAACTTCTTATATTAGCCCAGCTAACCGAATAAATGTTGGTTTTACCATTACTAATCCGGGGTTGCAAAACGAACTGAAAGTATACTTAAATGAACAAAACGATTATCGTCCTTGCTGCCGCAACCCTCTTCGGGAGTTGCCAGCAAAAAACGGCCGATTTGCCGGTGAAGGAAATGGATCCTGCTAAAACCGCCGAATTTGCGGCCACGATTGAAGGCCAGGTAAATGCGGAATTGGATAGTGGCCTCACCCTGAAATTGTGGGGTATCGACTCCCTGGTTATTTCGCCCATCGCTATCGATATCGACGATCACGGCCGGTTATTCTACACCACCACAGACCGGCAGAAAAATTCTGAATTCGACATCCGCGGCCATCGTGCGTGGGAAATCCCTTCCATCAGTTTCCGCACCGTGGAAGACCGGCGTGCATTCCTGCGTGAGGAACTATCCCCCGAGAACAGTGCGCGCAACACGTGGCTGGCCGACCTCAATGGCGACGGCTCGCACGACTGGCGCGACCTCACCATCGAGCGGGAGAAGGTTTACCGCGCCGAAGACCTTAACGGCGACGGTGTGGCTGATCGGGCGCAACTGGTAGTGGATGACTTCCACGAGGAGATTACCGACGTGGCCGGCGGTGTTTTTGCCGATGGTGATGACCTCTACCTCGCCGTGGCCCCGGATCTGTGGCGGCTCACAGACACCAATGGCGATGGTATTCCCGACAAAAAAACGTCCATTTCACACGGATATGGTGTACATGTGGGTTTCAGCGGCCACGGCATGTCGGGCGTGAAGATGGGACCCGACGGCCGCCTGTATTGGCAAATCGGCGACATCGGCTTCAACGGTGAAGGACCCGATGGCACCAAATGGGAACACCCAAACTCGGGTGTCATTGCACGCGCCAACCCCGATGGCAGCGATTTCGAAATCTTTGCCCATGGCCTACGCAACACCCACCAGTTTGTGTTTGACGAGTATGGCAACATCATCAGCGAAGACAATGATGGCGACCATCCGGGCGAAAAGGAACGCTTGGTGTATATTGTCAACGGCTCGGATGCCGGCTGGCGGAGCAACTGGCAGTATGGGAAATACAGCGACCCCGACAATAATGGTTACAAAGTATGGATGGACGAGAAAATGTACCTCCCGCGCTTCGAAGGGCAAGCGGCATACATCACGCCCTGTATCAGCAATTTCGTGAGCGGCCCTGCCGGCGTGGTTTACAACCCTGGCACCGCGTTGGGTCCACGGTATAAACAGACGTTTTTCGTCGCAGAGTTCGTCGGTAACCCCGCGAGCTCAGGTATACACAGCTTCAAGCTGAATCCCAAAGGCGCCACCTTCGAGTTGGGCGAGCATAAAAAGGTGCTTGGGGGTATTTTGGCCACCGGCCTCGACTTCGGCCCCGATGGCGCACTGTACGTGGCCGATTGGATTGATGGATGGGGCACCCACGACTACGGCCGCATTTGGAAAATGGATGATGCCGATGGGGCCACGCAAGCGATCCGTGCCGAAGTTAAGAAATTGCTCGCCGCAGATTTCACCAGCAAAAGCGAAACGGAGCTGGGTGACCTCCTGCGCCACGAAGATATGCGCATCCGCCAAAAGGCACAGTTTACCTTGGTGAAGCGTGGCAGTAAAGGGCTGGAAATCTTCAAGCAGGCACTTGCCCAAAAGGACAACCAGCTGGCGCGTGTACATGCCATCTGGGGCATCAGCCAGCTGGCGCGGCAGGATAAACAGAATGCCGCCACCCTCATTCCCCTACTGCAAGATCCCGATCCGGAGATACGGGCACAAGCTGCCAAATGGCTGGGTGATATCCGGTATGGGGAAGCAGGTGATGCCCTCGTATCTCTGCTGGCCGATGCCCAAAGCCGCCCCCGTTTTTTTGCGGCCGAAGCACTCGGGCGCATCCAATATGGGGCTGCTGTGAACCCTATCCTCGCGATGCTTGAGGCCAATGACGAGGAAGACGCTTACCTACGGCATGCCGGCACATTGGCATTGGCCCGTATCGGCAACGCCGAGCCCCTGCTGGCATTGGCCGACAACCCCTCGCGGGCGTTGCGCATTGCAGCGGTGGTAGCCTTGCGGCGGATGGGCAATCCCGGTATCGCGCGGTTCCTCAACGACAGCGACGAATTTATCGTCACCGAAACAGCCCGAGCCATCAATGACGACCTTTCGATTGACGGGGCGCTGCCCGCTCTCGCCGATCTGCTCAATACGACATCGTTCTCGAATGAGGCACTCACCCGGCGCATCATCAATGCCAACCTCCGCGTAGGCAACGACCACAACGTGCAACAGCTTATCCGATATGCCCAAAACGGCAGCCATCCCGCCCCTATGCGGGCCGAAGCATTGGCCACGTTGAGTACTTGGGCCAAGCCTTCCGTCGTTGACCGTGTAGACGGCCGCTACCGCGGCACCATTGAGCGCGACGTAGATGCACTGAAAAACCAAACGGCAAATACATACATCGATTTGCTTACCGACCGGGAGCTCACGGTGCGGCTCAGCGCCGCCAAAGCTGCCAACAAGCTCCATATCCAACAGGCCGCCCCCGTCTTGTTAACCAGCCTAAAGGCCGATAAGGAAACGGCTATGCGGGTAGAATGCCTCTCGGCACTGGTAGCCCTCGAAGCTCCCCAGCAGGAAGAAGCAATCAAGTTCGCGTTGGCCGACCCTGAAAAATCGTTGCGCGTAGCGGCGCTGGACCTATTGGAAAATATGGCCATCGCCAAACCCGTCATGGTCGACTTGTTGGCAGACGTTGTCAATACCAAAACCACCGAAGAAAAACAAGCAGCCATCATTACACTGGGCAAGATACCGTTGGCGCATTCCAAGTCCCTTTTCGACAAGCTGCTCGACGATATGGAGGCCGGCCGGTTAAATCCGGAGGTTTATCTCGAATTGGGCGAAGCCATCGACAGTACCCATGCCGAACCACTGGCAGCACGCTACAAGGCCATCAGCGAGCACTTTTCGCCAGACCAGCTCATGGCATCCTATGCCAGCAGCCTCCAGGGCGGCGACGTTTGGCGGGGTCGGCGGGTATTCTTCCAGCACCAACAGGCACAGTGCATGAAATGCCATGCGTATGACGACCGCGGGGGGAATGCCGGGCCGCAGCTCAATGGCGTAGCCAACCGGCTTTCCCGCGAGCAGTTACTGGAGTCGCTCATCGATCCCGGCAAGCGTATCGCGCCGGGTTACGGCATCGTCATGCTCGTGCTCAACGATGGGGAGCAACTATCAGGTATTTTCCAGGGAGAGGACGCCCGTGGCGTAAAAATCAAGAAAGGGCAGGAACCCGACCGGATCATCCCACACAACAGCATCAAGGAGAAGACCTTCTCACCATCCAGCATGCTGGATATGAAGGGCATCCTTTCCAAACGCGAAATCCGGGATGTGGTTGCCTTTTTGGCTACGCTGAAAGACGACTGATTCGTGTATCACAGTACGTGTTGCACCTGTCGCAACGAAAACACCCGCCATCATACCGATGCGCGGGTGTACTAGGTGGATTATTAACAAAAACCCGTTAACGCACAGCTACCGGCTCAGCGAGCGAATAGGAACTTTCCTGCGTAAATGTCCGTCCAAACATATCCGTAGCCCGTACGGTTATCCGATGCGCTCCCACCGGTAGATTCGTGGGAATATCGCCGCGCCATAGGTGGGTGCTGTTCACTGCATTGGATGGCCGGCGGCCCGGCATCAGTTCATCCGTGGTATCCCAGCGGTACAACTGCCGTAGGAAATCCGGGTCCGGCGCTTCCGTATAAACCATCGGCCGCCATTCGCCATCGCCTATGCGGTATTCCACCGTGTTGCCTTCGTGCCCCATAAAGAAATTGGCAAATACACCAGCCTGTGTTCCCCGCCCCTTGGCAACCACTTGCGGATGAAAAAGCTTGATCTGGAAATCTTTGGACTCCCCAGCCACTTGGTAGTCAATGGCATACTGGTTGCCCCGGATACGGAGAAACGCGTATCCCTTCGGCGTGCCGTCACGCATGGTCGATGCGGGTACCCCCTGCCCGTTCAGCTCGCCGGAATACCAATCGCCCGAGGTAGTGCCGGCATTATATTCGTGGTGGGGCTTATCTTGCCGCCAGCCATCTTCCTTACCGTAGAAATTCTGGCGTTGCAAGTGCGTGTGGGCTGAAAGCGACAATGTATGGGGATAGTCTGCCAACAGGTCAAAAAGCCGCTGGCGATCGGCATTGCGAAATGATTGCTCGTTGTTATGCAGCAACGGGATATGGAAAGCCAATACAATCAGCTTGTCCTTATCCACGTGTTCCAGATTATTTTCCACAAAGTCCAGCTGATCCTTGCGGAAACCGCCCCAGTATCCCTTTCCATCGCGCGGATCGGGATACAAGATGTCGTCCAGCACGATGAAATGTACATCGCCGTAGTTGAAAGCATAGTTGGCAGGCCCGAAGCTAGCCTCATACGTTTCGTCGGCCAATGAATCGGCGGATGCATCGTAATCCATATCGTGGTTGCCCATCAGGTTGTACCAAGGTATCCCCACCTGGGCGGTCGCCTTCAGATAAGGATTATGCAAAACGAGGTGATCACCCACTAAATCCCCCAGGCTCAATCCGAAGGCTACATCTGTTATCCCCTCCAATTCAGCGACCACCCCTTCAGCGAAATAAGCAACCTCCTGTTCGTTGTAGGTTTGCGGGTCCCCAAAAACCAAGGCCGTGAAATCCACAGGTTCGGCATGCTGAATCAAGGGAAAGTCTACCGACTTCGGCAACGGGCCCGTAGGTGCTACCCCACCATATTTCAGTTCCGGCGAACCATTCGGCTTATGGATGTAATAAAACTCCGGCAAGTTGTTCTCGTCCGTAGGAACGGCATAGCCGGAAGGCTTGATGACGAAAACAATATTGTCTTGGCCTATCGGCAGCTCATAGCGACCCTTGGCATCGGTGGTGACTACCTGGATACCGTTGCTTACCGAAACCCCGGCAACACCCGGCTCCCGCCTGTCGCGCTGACCGTTGCCGTTGGCATCATGATAAACATATCCGCTCACAGTAGACTGAGCGAACAAGAAGTTGCTGGAAACCAGCATCAGAAGGACAGTAACTAGTTTTTTCAAGGTCATTTGTCTTTACATATTTATAAAAACAAATAAACGGCTCCAAACCCATGTTTGCGTTAACGATTTGCTACCATATCGTTAAACCAACACTTCACGGTCGATTTAAATCTTCGCCGCCGCCGCTTCATCCACAAACCAGGTCACCCGCTCATCTACGGTCAGGTCGATGAGTTGTGCCGGGTACCGTTCAATGTTGCGTTCGCCTTGTAAAACTTCATACAGGGCATCCGCTTTATTGGCGCCATACGCAATTACCGCCACCTTAGCGGCACGATTAATCAGCGGTACCGTCAGCGTAACGCGGTACATATCCTGGGCATGGAGGAAATAAGCAGCTACCCATTTGTCATATTCGTGGAGTACCCCGGTATTGGGGAACCACGATGCCGTATGGCCATCCGCACCCATGCCCAAGAACACCAGGTCAAAGTGGCCGCCGGCATGGAGATGGCTCCGCAACGTCTGCTCATAAGCATGCGCAAAATCGTCGGGCGATGTACCGTCTGCCCACATCGGGAAAATCTGCTCCTTTGGAATCGGAACATGGTCCAGCAGCGTTTCAAATGCCATCCGAGCATTGCTGCGCTCATCAGCTAACGGCACCCACCGTTCGTCGCCCCAGAAAACAAATACGCGATCCCACTGTACCTGGTCGCGATAGGCAGGGGAAGCCAGTAATTGATGAAGGCCTACAGGAGAGGATCCGCCAGTCAGGGCGACAGTAAAGCGACCGTTTTTTTCAATCGCTTCCCGCGCCGCCTGTATGAACAGTTGTGCAGCCTCTTCATTGAGCTGCTCCAAATCGTTGAATTTCTTTACCATGCTATTTTGCCTTTTGCTATTTGCTGTTTGCCTTTTGCTTTTTGCTTTTTTGCCCCGGTCGCCAAACCGGCCAACGGAAAAACAACCTAACAAAAAAACATTCCTGTTATGTATGCAGGTTCAGCGCCCAGATATGCCCTTGCCGGGCAATCAGCGCCTCGGCGCTTTCAGGCCCCCACGTGCCCGCCGCGTAATTGGGGAAATCCAATGAATCACGGCTTTCCCATGTTTCCAGTATCGGGGTAATGACATCCCATGCCTCTTCCACTTGGTCAGACCGCATATACAGCGTGGTATCTCCCCGCATGGCATCCAGCAGCAACGTTTCGTAGGCTTCCGGAGTTTGTGTGGAACACGTGTCGTAATCGAACACCATCTCCGCCGGGTTGAGGCTCATCTCCAGCCCTTGTTTCTTGGCCGTAAAGCGCAGCCGGATGTCCATCGTAGGCTGGATGTTGATGGTTAGCCGATTAGGCATCAGGTTGCCCGCCTGCGATGCGGAAAAAGTGGAATGCGGAACGGGCCGGAACTGGATGGTTATGGACGAGGTTTTTTCCTGCATCCGCTTGCCGGTACGCAGGTAGAACGGCACCCCCTGCCAACGCCAGTTATCGATAAATAATTGAACCGCCGCATAGGTTTCTACGTTAGACTTTGGGTCAACCCCGGGCTCTTCGCGGTAGCCCGGCACTTGTTTACCCCCTATCCACCCGGGGCCATACTGTCCCCGCACGGCATACTTGTGCACTTCTTCCGGTTTCAGGCGCCGTATTGCCCGCATCACATCCACCTTCCGGTTCCGTATCTCTTCGGCTTGGAAGGAAATAGGCGGTTCCATGGCCACCATACACAGTACCTGCAACAGGTGGTTCTGTATCATGTCACGCAGGGCGCCCGAATTTTCAAAATAGCTGCCCCGATCTTCCACGCCGACCTGTTCGGCCACGGTAATCTGGATGTAATCGATGTAATTGCGGTTCCACAACGGCTCAAACAGGGCATTCGCAAAACGGAACGCTAAGATGTTCTGTACCGTTTCCTTACCCAAGTAATGGTCAATGCGGTAAATCTGCTCCTCCTGGAATGTCCGCCCCAAAAGTTCGTTAAGCGCTACGGCGGTCTCCTTGTTGTAACCGAAGGGCTTCTCAACGACAATCCGGTCTGCCTCCGGCACATCGGCAAGCTTGTACTTGCTGATATTCAGGGTTGCCGACTCAATGAATTGCGGTGCGATCGACAGGTAAAACAACCGGTTGGCCCTTACGCCCCACTCCTTGTCAAACGCGTCGAGCTTTTCCCCCAACCCTTGGTAGGCAGCGGGATCATTGATGTTCGACTCAAAATACGAAATGGTTGTCTTGAATTGGTCCCATTGCTTCTCGTCTGGCTTCCCCTTCCGGGAAAACTCCGCCAATCCGTCATGCAGGTGCGCCCGATAGGTATCGTCTTCGAGCTTGGTACGCCCCAGCCCGATGATGGCAAATTTATCGGGCATCCACCCATCGATATAGAGGTTGTAAAACGCCGGGATTAATTTTCTTTTGGTGAGGTCGCCCGTACCACCGAAGATAACGATAATGGTGGGCGCCAGCTTTTTATTTGACTTCATGTTGATTTAAATACACCTTTGTTCTTACTAATTATCCGTTTGGCCATCTTCCCGCGGCTTCAGTTGCCCTTCCAATGCAATGACTTTCTGTAGGCGCCGTTCAAAGCGCTCGCCGCCATCATATTCCGCTTGCAGAAAAGCCGTAGCCAATTCCCAAACCAACATGGGCCCAATCACCCGTCCGCCCAGGCAAAGCAAGTTCATGTCGTCGTGCTCTACCCCTTGGCGGGCTGAATAGGTCTCGGTAATCAACGCCGCCCGTACACCCGGAATCTTGTTGGCCGCCACTGATACCCCCACACCGCTGCCGCATACCGCAATTCCGCGGGATACTTCCTTGCTGGCCACAGCTAGCGCCAAGGGCACAATGATATCCGGGTAGTCGTCTGCCGGGTCGTATGTCTTTGCACCATAATCGCACACCTCATACCCCGCCTCAATCAGCTTGGCCATCAGTTGTTCTTTCTGTTCGAAACCGGCGTGATCTGCTGCAATACCTACTTTCATCATCAACGGGTAAAATGTAACCTGCCCATGGCATCTTGATGCCTTGCCAAACAGGCGATGAAGATAGCCAAAAAATCAATTTTTGATAGCAAATATGCCGTTTAATTTTGAAAATGATTGTACCGTGTCATTTTTTCTAGACAGCCACTGCCGAATAAATCATACATAATTTTCTTAGGTATATCAGAAAATCATATATTTGTGGCATGAGTTCGGCGAAGCTATTGAAAGGCACGCTCCAGACCATCATCCTGAAGCTGCTGGAAGACCACGACAAAATGTACGGCTATGAAATCACCCAAAAGGTGAAACAGCTGAGCAATGGCGAGTTCAAACTGACAGAAGGCGCATTGTACCCCGCACTGCATAAGCTCGAAGCAGACGGCCTCCTCGAAACGAGCACCGAATTGGTGGATGGCCGGGTACGTAAATACTATGCGTTGTCTACCGAAGGGAAAGGCGAGGTCAAAGAGAAAATGAGCGAAGCTGCCGTATTTATCGAGAAATTGCAGCAAGTGTTGAACCTTAAACCAGCCGTATCATGAAACTCACTTCCCAGCAACTCGATTACATCAAAGGGTTCATCAGCAAGCGGGGGTTCACCGCGCTCGACCTCCAGATGGAAATCATCGACCATGTAGCCTGCCGGGTTGAAGACCTGCGTTCTGAAAATCCGGCGCTACCCTTCGAAGACGCTGTGGCACAGACGCACCGCGAGTTCGGTATATTCGGGTTCGCCACACTCGAAGAAGCGATGATGAAGTCACTGACGCAAAAATATCGCAATCAGTTCGCACTCGAATTCAAGCGGTGGTTTTCATTCCCAACCATCATCCTTGTAGCGGGGTTTGCCTTCCTGTTATTTCAGCTCTTCTTCATGGTGGCCACCAACTGGTTGATCGGTATTTTCGGCTTCACGTACCTGGTACTGGCCGTCGGTGTAACGGCGTACCAATTTAAACTGAAGCGGCGGTACCGAAAAATGATGATCATACAGGTGACCAATAGTTTTGCTTTCCTGCCGACCATCCTCCTTCAATTTGGAGGCGGCCTTTCGGAAATCCCCCAATCCGACGCCCCCCTTTGGCTTCAGGCCAGCCTGTTTACGGCGATCATCCTGTTGTTCTCCTTTCTATTCGCTTCGTTTTTTCGGGTCTCCCGTTTCGCCATCAGGCAGTGTCAGGAGTTTGAGCAGCGTTATCCTACGGTAATGGGCGGTGAGACATAACGCGTTACCGATTCCAATATACGCACGTCTCTTATACTGTTATGTGGGAAACGATTCCTGCGTATAACCATATGCTTACGCTATCTATGGCCGGCGATAGTGGTACGGAATTCACTAAAAGAGGTCGACAAATATGAGAGGAAATTGCAAGGAGAGCAATTCTCCTTGTAATATATACACGAGATAGCACCGGTGTTCGAACGCGGCCCTTGTCGCACTGAAAACCGTGGCTTCCTGGCATGTTCTACCGTAGGTTACCTCGTGTTGCTCTTATGCTGGCCGTAGTTACTTCTTCACCCAGCCCATCAATGCCTTGCTACGTTCGGCGAGCCAGTCGAATCCGGTAGCACCCTCGGGCTTAGCGAATAACTTGGAGCCCAGACCCACCGCACTTACGCCGACGCCGAACCAGCTTGAGATACTGTCTTCTGTGGGGTTTACTCCCCCCGTAGGCATGAACCGCATGGTTGGGAACAACGGCTTGATGGATTTGAGGAATCCGGCACCCAGCGTGTCTCCGGGGAATAGCTTCACCAACGGTGCACCCAAGTCCTCGGCCATGCTGATTTCGGTAGGCGTCATGCAGCCCGGTACCCAAAGGATGCCTTGCTTCAGGGTTACCGCCGCTATTTCCGGCTTCACCACGGGGCTCACGATAAATTCGGCCCCCATTTCGATGTAGGTTGAGGCTACCGCAGCCGTTTTGATGGTACCGATACCCAGCAGCAGCTCGGGCCAATGCTCCCGTTGGTGCGCCAACAACTTCGAAAAGTTTTCCGGAGCCCGCTCACCACGGTTCACAAACTCAAAAACCCGGATCCCACCCGCATAACAGGCATTTACCACGTCTATGCAGGTTTGGATATCATCGTTATAATAAACCGGTAGTACCGGATATTTCAATATGTGGTCAAGTGTATTCTTCATTTTTTTGCCATTTGCTTTTTGCTGTTTGCTTTTTTGCATACTACCGGGGCGCACCATTTGAAGCGCAGTCTACGGTCCGCTCCGCTACAAATCCCCGTTACCGAAATCCCCTTTTACAAACAGTTTCTTGAACCCGGCAGCGGTTGCGGTATCTACAATCCCCCGCTCGTCCTTATCCGATACCAGTGCGTAGATCAGTCCTGCCATGAAGGCATCGCCACTGCCGATGCGGTCTACTACATTATTGGTTTCCTGTATGGCCGACATAAAATCGCCTCCACGCGTATGATACGTACCATACAGCAAGTTATGGGTGGCCGAATCCATAAAGCGGAAGGTATATGCCAGGTGTTTACATTGCGGCAATCGTTCAAAAACTTCGCGTGCCGATTCCTTGGCATGCTCGAAATATGTCTCGGGCGGCGTATCGCGGCCCAGTGTCTCGAGTACCGTTGTTCCCAACATCTTGTTCGCCGCCCAGATATTGCCCATTACCACATCACAATAGGTGAGCAACTCCGGCATTACCTCCATCGGCAGCTTGCCATAGTCCCACAGTTTATTCCGATAGTTGAGGTCTACGGACACCACCAGTCCCTTACGGCGCGCCGCTTCCAACGCTTCTTTACATACCGCCGCGAGCGACCCGTTAAGAGCCGGCGTGAGCGCGCTCCAATGGAACCACGTATAGCCGTCGAGCACATGGTCCCAATCGATGGTCCCCGGTTGCAGTTGACTGAATGCCGAATATTTCCGGTCGTACACCACCTCGCCTTTGGTAAGTCCATTTGCTGATAGCAGGAAGTACAGCCCAAGCCTATCCCCTTCCAACAGTGTGGGAGATATGTCCACGCCGAGTTCCGTCAAGACAGCCAGCGCCTGTGATGCAAGTTCATTGTCGGGCATGCGGCTTAGGTAGCTGCACGGCACACCCCATTGCGCCAGCGACGCGACCACATTAGCCTCGGAACCGGCCGGAAAAACAACCACGGGGCTATCTTTCGCCAAAAATGAGGACCCGGTCGAACTGAGCCGCAGCATCAGCTCGCCAAAAGAAAGTATACGATGTTTACTCATGGGATGCTAAAGTAGCATTTAAAGTATGAAACCGGAAACGCAACACGTGAAATCCACCACACAATCTACGCATACGTTTTCGTTACGTTTCGTCGTCAGCCTGGTACTGGCCAACAAACTCTTGGTAAGGGTCATTGGGAAACAACACCGCATTGCCGTTGTGTCGGAAAGGTATGTCGGGGTTGAACAGCTCTTCCAGCGTACGGCGCAGAAATTCCACGAACCGGGCCTTGGCATCTTCCAGCGCCACCCCTTCAACCACAAATCCGCTGCGCCCCCCCATGTAAAACAGCGAACCTTCGTTACGGAGTTTCCGGGCCACGTAGAGGTTTGGCTCCACGTCGTGGGTACCGGTTACCTGTTCATACAACAGCGTATAAAACAGGGTTTGTATCATCGCCTTGTTGCTCTTGGCCGATGCCGGTGCAAACAACGTATCGTAACCGCTGAACTTCAGTTCGTCGCGCCCCGTTTTATAATCCACGATACGTGTTTTCCCCGCAACCACATCCACCCGATCGATGATGCCATACAGGCAGACGGTCTTCGTTTCGCCCCCCACGGTTATCGGGAACTCCATGGCATAATCGCGTTCATTTTCCAGTTCCATGATGTGCAACGGAGCCACCTCACTTGCATCGTGGCGCAGGTACACCGCCGCATACTCCGTGGCGATCTTCAGCAGGATGCGGTGTACGCTGTTGGGTGTTACCTTCCTGCCGGCCGGCACCTTCAGTTCCTTGGCAAGTGCCTCGAGGCATAGTTGCGGCAGTTGGGATAGCTGTTGCCTGATGTGGGCGGCTTCGATGGTTTCGTGCTGGGCACGCAGCCGCTCGTATACCGTTTGCATGGTGCTGTGCACCACTGAGCCCAGCTTGTTCAGTTCAAACTCTTCCGAGAGCTTCGGAGGTTCCTTGATTTCGGCAATGTACTTCAGGAAGAACAATAACGGCGACTGCAAGTAGGTAGTGAGGCCCGAGGCCGACAGCCGCAGGCGGTCGGCCGCATCCACCGCTAGATAGCGTTGCATCTGTTGCCACACGGCGCCCGTCTTGGCTACCGAAAGCGGCGTGGGCGGCGAGGCGGTACGCACTTGCTGCCACTGCACGCGCCGGCGCCACGTCAATCGGCTTTCGAAACCCAGCTGCCGCACGAATCGGCTCAGTTCGCCGCTGTTGCGCTCATCGACCACCCGGTTGTACACCACGGTGACCCGCTCGGGCAGCTGCAGCAGGCGGTAGAAGAGGTAGGCCGACAGCGCGTCCTGGTTTTCGAGTACCGGAAGGCCATGTGCCCGCCGGATGGAATCGGGGATAAACGTGGGGGCGGCGGTGATTTTTGGCAATGCACCCTCGTTGGCACCGATAATGAACACCTCATCGAAGTCGAGGCAACGGCTTTCCAGTAGCCCCATGATCTGGATGCCATTCAACGGCTCGCCTTCAATCGGTGCGCTGACGCCCTGAAGCACCTTCCGGATGAGCGAGCAGGCGAAGCCTACCGAGAGGCTGGGCTGGCCGGCAAGCCCCTGATGCAATAGGTTCACCGCCTTTTTGGTCGCCATTAGGAGAGCCGCCTCGATATGCTGCAATGCCCCGTCGCGCTGGCGTTGTTCCAGCACCCCTTCGAGCAGCCCGTGCAGCGCCTCGAGCAATGCGCCGCTGCTCTTCCGCTCGGCAAAGAAGGCGGGGTAGCTACCCGAGTTGAGCAACAACCCTTCGGCTGGCACCTCCAGCCACTGGTTTGCATGGATATGCTGTTGGATATTCCGCCGTTCTTCTTCGGCCACGCCCCCCACGGGGTGGGTTAAAACCGCCTCCACATCAAGGTGATGCACGGTAGCACCACCGTGGGTGGCATAGTACTGTTGGACACGCAGCCACAGGTCGATGAAACCGAAGAGTGTCGACTGCGCCAGGGGGTAACCTACCGTCACGTTGAAGTCGGCCCCCTCCGGTAGGCTCTGCAACAGCGGTATCAGTAGGCTCTCGTCCGCCAGGATGATGGCTGTACGGGTCGGCGAAGCCGTGTCCGCAGTCGCGGTGGGCAATAATGTGGACAGCATCTTGGCCTGGGCCACCGCCCCCGAGGCGGCGATCACATCCACCCGGTCCGTTTTCACAGCCAGTACGGAGGGGAAGTCGCCCAAGGCATTTCTCAGTCCGTGCTGGCCAATATTCTTGCGTAGGAAAAGCCCGGCCTCCTGCAAGCCATCATCCACGTAATAGCTGTCTCCATCAAAATAGAAAAGGGCTTTACCGGCTTCCTGCCATTGGCTGAATAGTTTTGCCTCGCAGCGGCTGAGGGCATTGAAGCCAACAAATGCCATCTTTTTATAGGCATCGATAAACCCGGGGTTGGCCGCACGTCCTTCTGCGAGGTCGCGGTAGGTCATGGCCGGTGTGGTGAGTCCCTGCTCGGCCAATGCCACTTTAAACTGCCGGTATAACCGCGGCAGGCGCCCCCATAGTTGCAGGAACTTCTGCTGTATGGCCGTCTGTTTCCCTACGGAAAACGATTCCCAAAATTGCCGCATGAAACGCTGCTGTTCGGCGGATAGATGGGGAAACCGCTGCTGGAGCAGGGCGATGTCACGCAGCTCGGCATACACCTCGCCTGGATCCACGAGATCATAGTCCAGCTGGGCAAAATCGGCAAGGATGGTTTCCGCAAGCGGGTAAAACTCGTCCGGTGTTTCTTCGGGCAGGCCTTCTTCGCGCAATAGCCCGTTGTGCAACCGGTGCAGTGTGAAAAACTGGGCAAGCACGTTGCTTTGCGGCAGTGGCGATGACTGGGCAAAAAACTCCTGTACGGTAAAAAACGCAGGGCTCCACAACGGCTTGCCGGCAAGGTCGGCCAGGTGTTTGCGCAGGAACACGCCAGGTCGCTTATTGGTCAGCACCACCGCCACGTCTTTCAGGTCGTCGCCAAAGCGCGACAATAGGTCCGCTGCTACTTGCCGGAGAAACGGGCTGGTCATCATACGGCAACCACTTTATTCAACATTCCATAATAGACGTATCCTTTTACGTTTGGCATGCCCAGCTGGCGCAGCACCAGCTGGTAGTCGGCCACCTGCTTGCGGTGCGCATCGTCCTCCTGCTGGGTGAATTTGAAATCGAGCACGATGGTCTCATCGTCGCTTACGAGAATTTTGTCCGGGCGCAGGGCGTGGCCGTTGGGCAGGATCACGCTCCGTTCGTTCCAATGTTGGTAGTCGCCTCCGAACCATGCCTGCAACTGCGGATGTTCCCATGTGGCAAGGGCGAGCGCCCGCAATTCCCCCCGCTCTTCGTCCTGTACCAGTCCCTGCGCGTGCAGGCTGTCCAGCGCGATGTCCAATCCGTCTATGTTGGTAACGGTAGCCATCAACTCATGGAGGAGCTGTCCGTGGCGCCGTGCCGCTTCACGCCGCACCAAATCCAGTTCGGCATGCATTTCTGGCCGCACCAACACTGCTTTCAGCCTATCTGATGTAGGGTACCGATCAAACGAGAAATTTCCTTCCGGGCTTTCCACGCTGTCGGGACGCTCCGCAATGGGTTCGCCGAAACGTATACCCTGGTCAAACACCACCCCCAATTCGCCTGCATGGTGCTGCAGCACCTCCAGCAGCAGATCGCCCGCCACCAGCGAGCTGACCTCGTCTGCCCCCTTTATACCGGGTGCTGTTATGTATAGGTGTTTGCGTGTACGGGTAGTGGCTACATATAGCGTATTGAGCGCATCCATGTAGTTGAAAAGCATTTCCTCAAAGTAGGCCTTATATAAAGAGGATTTGCCGAGGTCAACCTTGTATTTTACCGGGGTCTTGTCCAATAAAGCATAGGGTGTGTCGGCAGTGTCCACCCAGAAATTGCTATTCGGCTTGCCGTCTATCGCCCACGCACAAAAGGGAATCATCACCACATCGAACGCCAGCCCTTTCGATTTGTGCACCGTAATCACTTCCACGGCATCCGCATCGGCGCTGGCGGGCAGCGCCTTGTCGATGCCTTCCTCCTCCCAGTAGGTCAGGAACGCCGGTATACCGCGTTCGCCACCCGCTGCAAACCCGGCTATGATATCGCGGAATGCAAAGATATAGGGTAAGTGCTGGGGCAGCGCATGCAGCCCGTAGGCACCAATCAGCGTTTCGATCAGTTCGACCAGCGGCAGCTGCGTCCATGCCGTGTGCTGCTGGCAGAGCGGCGCGGGCAGCAGACCTGCCAGCCGCCCCAGGCCACCCCCGCAGATGTGCAGCCAATCATCGGCTGCTATAGATGTGCCATGTAGTTGGTTGTACAGCAGCACGCAGTTGGCCCGGTACAGCGCCGCCTCGGCCACGCCACCCACCAATGCCCGCAGCGTATCCACCAACAGCCGTATCGCGGGACTATTGGCCAGCGTCAACGCTTCCCCTGAGATCACATCAAAAGAAACACCGGTTTCGCGCTGCCGGTCCAGCAGGTGCTGGATAACCTCCCGGGCCTCGTTGTTGGTACGCACGAGGACACCCACCTGGCCGGGCGTATAGGTCCCTGCCCCCATCCATCCCAGCAGCGTATCGGCCATGCGGGCCAGTGCATCTTCCTTCACGGCACTCGGGCGGTGGCTGTTGTTGGCCACCTCGATGAAGTCTACTTGCACCGCACCGCCCGCCCTGTCGGCATGCGGGGGCAATCGCTGGCTGCTATCGTGGTAGGCGCGGATGATGGTATCGTGGTTGCCGGAAGGTATCCACCACTGTTCGTACGGCACTTCGCCCAATTCGTCTAAAACACGGTCGTTCAAACGGCGTTGCAGCCATGCCGGCGCATGTTCAAAAATAAGGTTATTGAAAGCCACGATGCGCTCATGGCTGCGGTAGTTGGTATCCAGTGTTTCCTGTTGCACCAACGAAGCCGTGTCGGCCGCGTTGAATGCTTGGCCGATCTGCCGTTCGGCACGGTCGAGCAGGATGCGCCAATCGCCGCTGCGCCAGCGGTAAATGCTTTGCTTCACATCGCCCACGATGAGGTGTTCACTCCGCCTACCGGTAGCATTGCCCATGGCGTTTACCAGCAGCGGCCGCAGGTTATCCCATTGCCGCCGCGAGGTATCCTGGAACTCATCGAAAAGGAAATGCCGGAAACGGTTGCCTGTTTTTTCCCAGATAAATGTCGGATCGCCCGATTCATTGGTGCCGATATTGCTTAGCAGGATCTGTGCATCGCTGATGAGTTGCGCGGCATTGTCGTGCCGCCATTCGGCCAGCAGCGCACTCATTTCCTTGAGCAGGCGCAGGTAATACAGGTTTTCGTCGATCGCCTTAGCGAGGTAGTAATCGGGGGACTGCTCCACATACACGTTCCGCAACTGCTCGAGCAGCGGGTTCAGCACGTCGTAAAGTGCCGCCACACGGCCATCCAATCCACCCTTTTGCCATTCGTCGGGCTTATGGATGTACTTATCCAGTTTCTTGATCGTATCTGCGGGATCTTCCGCCGAAAACCGGTCCAGCTTGCCGAGGTAGTTGCGCGATTTCCCAAGCAGGTCGGCCACCTCCACGCCCGAATCGCTAAAGGCTCCGGCGGCCTCTTTCAGCAACTGTGCAAAGGTCTCTTCGACCTGCTTGATGGCCGTTTTGCAATACCGATCCAGGTTGGTGAAGAGTTCCTGCCCCGGAATCGGGGATATGGCCTTGTCGAAGTCCTGGAAATCCTCCTTGAATATCTCCGAGGCCAGCTCGCCCAGCGCCCAGCGGTAATTCCAGTTTTCATCACGGTCAATCTTGGCCTGTGCATAGTCCATGATCCATTGCAACAGGTCGGGCCGCTCATCGAGCATCCGGTTGAGGCGCAGCACCAGATCGGCCTTCACCTTGCGGATATTCATCTCCAGTTTATACCCGGCATCGATACCCAGTTCAAACGTAAAGCCACGGATTACCTTTTGGGTGAACCCGTCGATGGTACTCACGGTAAACCGGCTATAGTCGTGCAAAATCTTACGATAGGTCTCCGCAGCCCGTTGCTGCAGTGCCGCGGCATCCCATTGCGGGTAGGCTGCCAGCAATACCTCGCGGTACCCCCGAGCACTGTCTTTCGTACTGCCATCGCCCGTAGCCAGTGCTTCGAGCACTTCCAGTATGCGACCTTTCATTTCGGCCGTCGCTTTGTTCGTGAAAGTGATGGCCAGTATTTCGCGGTACTTATGCTCGCCTGCAAACAAGAGCGTTAGGTACTGTGCTGTCAGGCTGAAGGTCTTTCCTGACCCGGCGGACGCTTTGAGTATCTTTAATGGAGGAACGGCGGGCATAACTGTGTTTTCAGGGGTGAAGATAGGTATTTTTTTGATCAACATACCGTATACCGCATAGGGGACCTACGGCACCGCAATTTATCTCAACCGGTTAAATGATTATCCGCTGCACCGGAGCCACGGATCAATCCAAGCAGGGTGTCTACCGCAACCGCAGCAAATTCCCGGTCATTGATATGGTGGGGCACCTCCGCCACCTTTACACTCGGATCCACATGCTCACGTATGGATTTGAACAACACGCGGTTGACTGGCGGAGCATGAAAAAGCCCCCCTTCAGCATCCAATTGGGACAGTCCATGCAGCGGGAGCAATACAACCGTCCCTTTGGGCAAGGCGTTTGCTTTCAGCGCAAACTGCTCCCCAAGCTGTATGTTCTCGGCCTCGTCGGTACGCATCAGCGTCACATCCGGCGCCCAGCTGTAGAGGAATCGGTCGCGGTACTGCGCAGGTACACTTTCCATGGTCCCGAAGTTGACCATGTCCATGCATCCGGGTACGATTACCTGCGGGATACCCTGTTTGGCTGCAGCAGTCATCCGGTGCGGTCCGGCGCTGCATACCCCCCCACATAGTTCGTCTGCCAGCTCGGTGGTGGTGATATCCAGTACGCCGTCGAAGTATCTGCCAGCGATCAGCGACTCCATGGTGCGCCCGCCGGCGCCGTTGGCATGGAACGAAAAGACCTCGTAGCCCAGCCCACGCAGCAACGTCGTGCATGCATTGACGCAGGCCGTCGTATTGCCAAACATACTGATCGCGATCCGCCCCTTGGTTTCCGCATGATCCGCCTCGGCTGTCTGACGGCCCCGCACCATCCCGCAGATGGCGGATGCCGCATGTCCGATAGTGATGCGACTGATGCTGTTGATCCCGCCGATATCCACCACCGAAGGGAACAGCGCAATATCGGCACTGCCAACCTGCATACTCAAGTCCCGGGTAGCCACCGTACTTAAGCACACTTTGGGTATCCCGAAAGGAACGGCCTGCATGGCCGTCAACGCGATGTGGGTGCCGCCGCCACCGCCCATCCCGATAACCCCGGCCACGTGGTCGCCCCCAAAAAGTCGCTTCATCACCATGGCCGCGCCGCGTCCCATCTCCTCCACGGCAACACCGCGGTCGCCCAGCGAACGCAGCTCATCCAGCGTACGACCAGCGGCAGCAGCTACGTCTGCCGCCTCGATATCGACCGGGAAAAGCGACGTCGTCCCTTTGACACCCACATTGATGCTGAAAACCGGTTGCCCCTGCGTAATGATCCGTTCCCTGAGCAATGAAAAATCCTCTCCCTTGGTATCGAAACATCCTAACATCACGATAGTCCCGCTATCTACGCCCATCGCACCCATAGTTATACCACAAAGTCAAAAACAATTGCACGTTCCAGACAGGGCACAACCACTTCTCTCGCCTGTCAATGGAGGGGGCGCGGGAGGTAGGCATCCATACCAGTTCCTTCATCGTACGCAAGCATTCCTCAATCGTCGAGTCGCTGATTCCCTTCTTAAATATCAAAACACCAAAATGTCTGACCATAATTTATTGCTTAATTTGATTTATACCATTTGAGTCTGTCTTTAATACCAACCCACCGAACGGATCGATATCGCCGAATCCCAATTGCCGTTGCCTTATGGCCTAGAAACAAAAATAAACAATAAAACCACATCGGGATAACCGGTAAACGCTCTAACCAGTAATTATTTGCCCCCCACATAACTGCCGGGTTTCACAAAAGCACGGACGAAGACAGGTATTTTTCGGGCAAAAAAAAGATCTCCAAACGGGGAGAATGGAGACCTTTACTAACCAATTATAAACCTAAATTATGATGACACAAAGATAGTGTATTTATAACACTATGCAAACTTTTTTTTATTTTTTTTCAATTCGTGTCAATGATCAATCCAGTTGACTGTAGCCCCTCGGAAATGGCCGAGGTCTGGTTATGCTTTCACCCCCCATTTACCTCGTTAATCAAGCTAAAAAACGGGTAGTCAACTTGAACCAATACACGCTTGTGCTCTCCGATATTCGTTAAGAGCACGGTAAATAAGTGGTCAATAGCGACGCGGCGAATATCCTTAAGTAGTTTCTGGTTGCTCATCCTCTCTAACGCCAATAAAAAATCGTCAAAAGTACCATTTCCAGTTGTTTTTTTAAACTTTAATGGGACAGCAATGTATATGTTTTACTTCTCAACCGCTCCAAAATTTACACATGATATATTTCAGGCCTCCTTTTCAACTCTACAGTTGTTGATAAGTTAAGCTGAAAACACCTATTCCATGAACGTATAAAGATGCAATAGTGGATTGCTGTTAATAGATACATTTTCATCTATTTTTTTAAGATAGTCAGGCAGTTTTTCCCAAACATCATCATTCTTTTTATAAATTTCCATCTGCATTTTAAATTGATCAGAAGGATAAACAATAATTAGGTTATTATCATCCCCATCATGGGCAAAATAATTGTAAAATGCCATACGATCATCGTCATTAGGCATCGCACTAAACACTTTTGTTTTTTTTGAGGCTTTAGAGTATATTGCTATACTCGCGCCCTGAAAACTAAAAGTAATATAATCTTTACTTTCTCTAAAATTAGATGCTCCATAAACATATTTGTTTTCCTTAGCATATTTACAATACCATCTTATCGTCGCTAGCATTTACTTGAACAATCGGTTCCACATTCTTCTCCCGGATAAGATAAGGTGGCCTACGCCGTGCTTCCACCAACGTGCGTCCGAGGTACTCGCCCATCACTCCCATGAGTAGGAATTGAATACCTGCTATAAAAAGAATACTGGCAATGATAGATGTCCAACCCGCAACCGTGTTGTCCGTAAAAAGATGCATATAAAGTGCGTAAAAGCCGTAGCAGAACGACAAGCCGGCAAACACCGCACCGATAGCCATCGAGAGCCGTAGCGGCGCTATGCTGCCGGAAACAAACGCCTTAATTGACAGAGAAATCAATTTGATAGTGGAATACCGGCTTTCTCCTTGGTACCGTTCGCCCACGCTGAATGTTACACTTGCCTGTCTATACCCCATCCAGGGAATAAGCGCCTTAACATACAGACCGCTTTCAGTGAACCCTGCAAGGGCCTGCACCACCTTCCTGTCGAGCAAGCGAAAATCAGGAGCATGGGGAATAATGGTCTGTTCCGTAAACTTGTTGACCAGCCGGTAAAATAATCCCGAAGCCACCCGCTTTCCAAACGGCAACGGCGCACCTGAAACCTTACGGATACCATTGACCACGTCATATCCTTCTTTCCATTTGTCCAGCAGCGCTGGTATCGATTCGGGCGGATGTTGCAAATCGGCATCCATGCATACCACGCAATCCGCAAACCCCGCATGATCATACCCCGCCTTCAAGGCCATCTGCTGGCCGAAGTTGCGCGAAAGGCTGATGTACTGTACACTCGAATTATCGCAGGCGAGTTGCTTGAGTGCCGCAAGTGTGTTATCGATACTGCCATCGTCCACAAACAGTAGTGTATAATCATACTGGCTCACCACCGGTAGCAACCTGGAATAACAGGCTGCGATATTACCTTCCTCATTGTGGCAGGGAATAACTACGGCCAATTTGGTATGGTCTAATGTATCGTTCATCAGTTCGCATCATTAAAATCCACTAAACTCCGGTTTGCAAATATGAACCTCGAAACCACTATGTAATTCACGACAGAAACCGTGAGCATAGCACATAGCTTCGCGAAATAAAAATTAAACTCGGCTATTTGGTTTAATAGATACAGTAGGCCCGTACCGCTAACTAGCGCAAAAAATGCCAAGGCAAAAAAAGCCGTAAATTTCCATTGCACCTTGCCCCGATCCCCAAACACCCACATCCGATTCAGTTGGAAATTACAGGTGGTAGCTACCAACCAACCGGTACCGTGTGACACATACGGATGTAAACCCAGTGTAGAAATGGCAAGACCAGTTACCAAGAAGTCAATCCCAAAACAAGTGAGCCCCGAAAGATAGTATTTAATAATCTGAAATAGACGTGAGCAAATACACATAACAAGCCAACTTTTTTACAAACACTTTAGTTAATCGAAAGGTCATGTTTAAAATTCAATTTAACGAGCCTTCCGAGCCTTGCTTCTCCCAATTATCTCATCAATCAGATTAAAAAACTGGTAGTCAACTTGAACCAATACACGCTTGTGCTCTCCGTTATTCGTTAAGAGCATAGCAAATAAACGGTCAATAGCGACGCGGCGAATATCCTTAAGTAGTTTTTGGTTGCTCATCCTCTCTAACGCCAATAAAAAATCGTCAAAAGTACCATTTCCAGTTGTCGGCTTATCCGCTCTTAAATTGACCAACTGGAAAAAATGATCCATTTCAGAAATCGGCTTTGGTCTGAACGGAAAACCCGTTGACCATAATGATCTGTAAATCCAATCGAAGGCATCAGCTCCCGACGGAAAGTTATGTTCATTGATTATATGTCGGTAGCTCAGGTATTGGAAAATAAATGCATGGATATATAGCTCCTCTTCATCGTAAGTATCAGCCAAAAGAGGGTATATTTCTTCCCATGCTGGCAACCAATTCTTTATTTGGTTTTCTCTTTCGAGCCCTTTAAATCGATATAACGAGCCTACTCCACTATAACGCAAACTCTGTATCGCGGTTGGATGCAACGGCACATTGCCCTGAACAGCAACAAGATTTGGATCAAAGGACTCATATACGTCTCTCAATTCGTCAAACAATCCGGTCAAATGGGAACTAACAAGGTACTTTTTACCTGTGTCTACACATACAAATCTCAAAGATGTTCCATCGCGTAATAGCGCCTCACTAATTAACACCGAATCGGATCCATGTACGATCCGATACGTGTCAACTGAACTTTCCCCAGCCACATAGCCTTCGTTATCGCCGTTCGGTTCTCCGCTAATCACATTAGGCAGTATCTTGGCAATTGATTTTAGGTGCACAAATCCAACTTGTGCAAAAATGGTATCATACGTATTAAGTGCATCCTTAATGGCACGAAGAAGCGCCAAATCACGTTGGGTTTGAATAACCGAAAAACCTTCCTTAAACAATGGGTGTTGGCGAACCCGCTGCATCTGTTCCGAAAAATTATTTGGGGGGTAAGCTGACTGAAATAGTTCCCCATAATACCTTTTGTACAAATCATAATAGTATGATGGATTCTTCTGCAACGGGCTTGCTGTCAATCCGTGATAATCCATCATTGACGCCCGAAGTGCATAAAACTCCTCATAGTTTGCGAAGGAGCTCCAATTGGAATAATATTCTGTATCGTAAAGAGACATCAGCAACAAAACTGCTTGTTCCGCTGAAAATTTCTCTTTCACCTGCGCGAAAATCTCCTCCCAGTCATCGCTCCAACAATGCACAGGCACACCATGGGCAGCCCCCCAGAAATTACAATAGCTCGCATCGCCCCCTCGAGCAGCATCTTCCCTGTTAGCGTCGATTGGTGTGTAGGATTCGACTAAAACTAATTGGGGTTGAAAATGCGACAACAGACTATCCAACCGAACAAACATTTCGTTATTGGGTACCTTGATACCATGATCTGTCCCGCAGACAACGACCGTTTTCCCGTTATCGGTAAACACTTCATATCCGGTACTCTCCAACGATGTGGAATCTAAGCGAGACCAAAACTGCATTAAGTCTGCTTCTATCTCCGCTGACCGCTGGGCTGTTACACCAATGGAATACGTTATTAGAAGACCGCAAACTATTATTTTAATCACTTTGGAAAACAGAAACTGCAAAATACTTTTTTTGTATAAACTCCAAATACTTCAATGTTGCCATCTGATTTTCTTTCTTGGGAACGAATATATCATAAGCCTTATACCTTCCAGGTAAAAGGATGAAAAGATATGGCGTATTCATCTTGTCTAAATTCGTTATCAAACTGTGCTCCGGGATTTCAAACACTTCAAATCTAATATTATTTAGTCGCTGCCAAACCCATAAATCCCTTTCATTTTTATAACTTGCAAATAGTTTTATGTTGTTACCCCCAATTTCTTCCGCAATTTTTTTTATTCCCACTAAAACTGAATCAATACACACATTGCAGTGTATATCTGCATACCTAAAAATTAACCTAACAGAATCATTTGCCAAAATAATATCTGATAATTTAATTTCTTTACCCTCCTTTTTTATCAGAACATCATTAATTACGTCCTCTGACTTAACTAATTGAATTGAAATCGGACCAGTGCTTTCACTAACATGATAGTCGCTAGATTCAACCTTTTTCCTAGTTTCGCTACCGCAGCAAGAAAACACCACGACAATAAGTATCCTAGAAATCAAATTAAGTATTCCTGACATTAAATTAAAATTAGAAAATACAATTGAAAATACAATTAATCGGATTCTTTATCACAAACAAAGAGATAATACTCGAATTCATTTGAGGTTCAACACTAATAATATCGGGTTATCAATATCCCTTAACTTTTCACCAACATCAGCCAGGATATTGTTTGACGTATCTCTTTCTCTGCTCAATTGATCATCTAGCCAATGTATAACTGCTGTACTCTCCATATAAAATATTAAGCAACCATCGTTTGTTAAAAACCAATTGTAAGGTAAAATAACATCCAATCCCGAAAAACCGAGAAAATCTGAGTTTATCAGTTCTCGCTTTAAACGTTTGTTCCACACAAACACGTGTGATCTGTCAGCATACCAGTACCTAAAAATTAAATACTTTTCCGTTTCTCCAAACCCACCATAGTAGAATGCATAATTTCTTTCAGAAGCATCATCGATTTTACTTATTATGGACGAATCATAGGAGTAACCAGCTGGAATTGGAGATTCCTTGAACTTGAGAAGTTGAGACGGTTGTAACTCGTCTAATTTAGGATCGAAGCTGAAAACGGTATCGTTAAATGGTTCAATAATTTTTATAGGAGAATTATCTGACCCAACAAAAAACTGATCTCCAAAAAAGAATCGATTACAATCTTCTAATTTTTCATCATACTTTAAATAGCCTTTTTCGAATCTATTGCGATCTAAACTCCATTGTATCAATTTAAAATTCCCAAATGCTGTGGGTACGTTTGCATTATAAAATAGAGCTTTATTTTCACCAAAAGGCACAAATTCATATTTTGAAAATGACGCGACTCCCACATCTTTAATGTATTTGCCATCTAAAGTATACTTCACTATTTTAGAAAGCACATCGTCAAAAACCATTATAGTATTATTCAAAACTCTAACATCACCGATAGAAATAAATTCTCCTGGTCCCCTCCCTGAAGTACTGATATTTGATATAAATTTTCCTGTTTTAGAGAAAATAACAATCCGTTTCGCATTAAATTTATCAACGACAACAATTCTATCATTTTCATAAAACAATCTATCTATACTTCCAATTAGACTTTTATTAGACGTTTCTAAGGGTATAATATCGAAAAATTTAATCAAAGTATCAATCAGTTGAATCGGCTTTATGTTACTGTTATCCACGTAAATATTCTCAATCAATCCCATATTATATGGTAATGAAGTATTTTGTCGACATGCGGATACAAGCAATCCCAGAATCACAAAAACAAGTTTAAATAAAAACTTACTCACAACTTTGAATTTCTTAATAGACTGAACACGGGAAGCACTAATACTCAAGGTTACTGGAACCCATCTTAAAAAAATGGGTCCCAGCCCTTAAAAGACATTTGTCCGTCTTACCCCCCAGAGCCTCCTGGATTGCTACACTCATGGATCATTAACATAACCCCGTCGCAGTCTTTCTCACCACAGCTAGCGTTCCCTCCTCCCGTACATGTTGTCTTCCTCCTTTGGGTTTCTTCAATAGTAGTTTTAGTTGTCGTACTGCCAGAGCTAGATGTCGTAGTAGTTGTTCTTTTTCCCATGTTCCATGTTGCACTACCGCCGTAAATGGGGTTACCATCCGCTCCTAAAGTATACGAACCTGATAGCGAAGGCAGCCAACCATTACCACTAGTTGTGGAAGTAGTAGGCGCTCCCGAACCGCTTGTTATTTCTGTCGTAATCTTAAAACCTGACTGACACGACACTTCGCCACTAGTCCAACAATTTGAGCTTCCACTCCCCCCCCCAGTTCCACTACCTCCAGTACCGGTACCTCCAGTTTGCCCTATTACATTCTGACTAAAAAAAGTGGTTTTGCCATCCAAATTCGTTCGGATGTTCAGCATGAAAGCAGCCACGAAAACGACCGCGGCAATAATTCGAATTAGTTTTAACCTGTTTTTTTTCATGATTATAAGATTTAAAAATTTATAAAAAAGACCATTCATATGTTACTTCCATTGTAATGCATACAACCAGCTAAATATCGAAAGGTATAGAACATAGCATATTATAACGACACGAAAATCAAGTTTGAGTCTAAACAGCTCTATCTTCTTCTGTATAAATGCGTAATAGGACACGATAAAAAAAAGACCAACACTTCCAAAATATAAATATCTATCAGCTACTAAGCCGTTTCGTGCCATCGGCACCACATGTAGAGCCAACGACAGATTTATTGTCAGGAAGCCTAATCCAAAAAACAAACTCCTAAAACCACGTTTCCAAGCATACCCCAGTAGTAACGCTAAGCTCGCAATCGCTGGAGGATAAAGCCAATAAATCACCGGCATAGGTTCTCCTGTTTTCATGGGAAAAGAATATATATAATTGAGTTTTATTGGAAGCAGCCCTTTAAAAATGTATTCAGTAAACGCATAACATGACAATACAATCCGTTGCCACAACGGATAATATTCGTTTATTAACCGATTGGAGAAACCGCTATTCTGGGCTTCCAAGGTCACCACCCCCATAATCAAAGCCAATAAAAACAAGGGGATTACCGACATCCAATAACGATAAGACCAAACAAATTTTCCGGTGTACCAATCCACAAGTATCAAACTTGCGGGTAGTATCGCAGCCTGTTCTTTACTCCCAAAAGCAAGTAAATAAAACAGGATAACTATTAAGTAGTCAAACGCGCGTCCAGAAGATCGATAGGTCACATAAAAGGAAAGCGCGTAAAGAGAAAAAAAAGTATACAGTAGATTTTTCGACGCTGAAATCCAAGCTATTGACTCTACCTGAACGGGATGTATCGCAAAGAGGAAAGCAGTAAACATGCCTACCAATCCTATATTTTCCACGTCTAAGCGCATATTATCGTTAGTTACCGAGGCGCGAGCGATCAAAATCCTCTGAACAAGCACAAAAACCATTATGGTATTCACGATATGTAAAACCAAACTGAACAAATGGAACCAAAACGGATCCATCCCAAAAATTTTGGCTATTATGGAATAAAACACCGTGTTTATAGGTGAATATTGACCATTGTAAAAGGTTGAAAAACAAAAAATAATGTTTTGCCAGTCTAAACTTTGTACAAATGGATTATTATAAACCATCCAGTCATCGTCACCACTCCTTTGAGAAAAGCCGTTAAATAATACTGGGTATAACACAACACAGGCGCTAATCACCAAAAACATGCAATATTTTTGTCTTTTTGATTTTATTAACAACCTATGGCAGGTGACACGCATCGCTAAAGTTTATTGGTATTCTTACAATGTTACAAACACTATAGCACGTTGACAAGACCTGTCATGCACCGTTTCATATCATGTCCGTTTGGTTTGGTATTCCCATGGTTTGGTTCCATATTTCGATTTCCCTATCTACCTATATTGGGGTAGTATCTTCAAAATCAACACTTAGCCCATTATCGATCAAACCTTCTAACTCCCGCTTTTTGACGGTATAATGAATGCGTTTACCGTTTGCTAACTCCACTTCTCTATCCTTGTAATGTACATGGGTTAAACAGTGCACATTAACTAGCGCAGATTGGCTAATTCGGATGATATATGCAACTTCAATATCTTTATGCACTTGTGTCAACGATTTGCATGCCGTCAACACGGCTCCTTGGCGGGTTTGGATCTGCACATATGAACCATCTGCCTCGCAAGATATAATGTCGCTACAAGAAACAACCGTGGCCTTTTTTAGCGTTTTGATGAATATTTTTTTATTATTCATAGCTCATCAAATTGAAACCGAATGTTTTCCCCTTCCTCAAAATCATACAACGTCAGCTGCCTCAGGGTATAATACAGCTCCCAATACGTCCGCACGGCGCTGATGTAACCATTGCTGGCACTGTCCTTTTGTGCCTGTGCGGCGTTCAGGTCATTGATGGTTATCATGCCCCGCAGGAACCGCTCGATCTCGAGGTCGTAATTTCGCACCGCAATCTCGCGCGTTTCCTGCGCCACAGCCAATTGCTGGCGATGCAGGTTCCAGCGGGCGGTATGCAGCGCAATCTCCTGCTCCAATTGCATTTCGCGTTGCTCAATCTGGCTTTCCACCATCGCCAGGTTCGCCTCGGCACGTAACCGCTGGGTCTTCGCCAGCCCCCAATCCAAAATAGGCACCGAAAACCCGACCAGCACATGCTGCTGGTTTTCCATCTGGTTGAACAGGCTCGGGAAAGTCGGAGCGGTGTTGGAAAGCCCAAAATTGGCCTGTACGCTAAACTTAAGTCCATTTTGTGCGCGTGCCTCGGCCACGTGCTGCTCGGCCTCCAGCCGCTGCAACCGGAAATCGATGACCTGCTGGCTATTGGTCTGCGCGTGCGCCAAGGCTTGGTCCATGGGAATATCCGTGAACCGTACGTCCTCCGGCACGGCCAGCTGCCAGCTTTGGCCAGTAGGCAACAGCAGGTAACGCGCGAAGCGCTGCCGCGCCAACACGGCATCCACACTGTCTTTCGTTACCTGGTTTTGTGCATTCAACACATTCAACCGAAGTTGCAGCAACTCGCTTTGCGCCACAGTACCCAGCTTGAACCGTTCCTGCGCAATACCGTGCAGCGTATCCGCTTTGGCCAGGTTTTGCAATGAGAGTTCCTGCCGCGCCTGCGCGGCCAGCATATCGAAGTAATGGCTCACCGTCTGCTCCCCGATTTCTTCCATCCGGGTAACGAGCGTGCGGTCGGCCGACTCAAACCGCAACGGCTCAATCTGCTTCTGCCACTTGAACGGGTTGTAGCCGATGGCATTCTGGTAATACGAGATGGAAGCCGGCACCGACGAATACCGGATTTGGCGGTTGTTGCCGAACACGTCGATGCGATTGAGCGACGAGCTCACCGACACCACCCCCCCGGTAAGGGCCACGTTCTGCCGGATGCCCAGGTTCAACGTGCTGTACGCTTGGTTTTGCAACACAAACGTATCCTCGCCCGTAGGGAGCGTGATCTTACTGATGGCGCGGCTGTAATTGGGTATGGTGCCATCGAGGTAGAGCATCGGCCTGAACGAGGCCATATAATTCCGGTAGCTCCATACACTGCTCTGGTAGCTGTTTACCGCTACTTTGTATTCAAACGAGTGCTGCTGCGCCAGCCGGACGGCTTCTTGCAACGTAATCGTACGCTCCTGTGCCGAGAGGTGGCTGCTCAGCACGAATAAGAAAACAACACACTGGAAAACGGATTTCATCATCATATACGAGGTTAGTTGTTAATTGGACTGCGCTTCCGATAGACCCACCAATAGAGTAAGGGCACAAAAAATAGGCTGACGAACAGGCCGATGACCATCCCCCCGATCAGGGTGAGCGCCAGCGGCTGCTGCAACTCCGACCCCAGGTCGTGCATGAATAATGTTGGGGCCAGCGCACCGATACTGGTCAGCGTGATCATCACAATGGGTTTCAGCCGCTTGTGCCCGCCCTCATAGATGGCTTCCATCAATGGCACACCTTCCCTTCGCAGTCGGTTGATGGCATCGATCTTCAGGATGGAGTCGTTGATGATGAGGCCAGACATCACCACAACGCCGATCAACGACATCAGGTTGATGCTATTGCCCGCCAGGTAAAGCGCAAACAATGCGCCGGATATGGCAATGGGCAGCTCCGCGAGGATAAATAACGGCTGTACCAGCGATTCAAACTGCGCGGCCAGGATAAAATACAGCAGCAGCACCGAAACCAATAGGATGAACGCCATCTCACCAAGGAGTGCCCGGTTATCGAAATAGGCGCCGCCGAAGGCCACTTCGAGCGTGGGGAAAGCCCGTTCAACCAGGCGCTGGATGGTGGAAAGGTCTTCCCTTTCCCGGTCGGTATGGATCGCTACCGGATAGTAGCGCCCCTGCGCGCCGGCCATGATCTGCCGATAGCTGTTGGTCCGCGCCATCTCCACCAGGGCCGACAGCGGGATGTCAACGTCCTCGGATTTGCGGATAAAGGAACGGGCCAGCATACCGCTTACATCGCTTTCGGCACCCCGCACCAACAGGATGGGAACCATGGCCTGCCCACTTTGGAAATGGTCGACCAACGAGGGCCGGAAGACCGACTGGATCTTGGCGGATAGTTCGCCAAGCCCGATTCCGTAGCGTGCCGCTTGCTCCGCATCCATGCGGATGAGTACCTTATCATGCAGCGCCACCGGGCCGATACGGGCGTGGGGCAGCGCGCGGCGCAGGGAATCGACCAGGCGCAGCGTTTCTTCAGGTGCAGGCATCTCCCCCTGTTCACTTTCCGACACCTCCATCCGTAGGGGAGCGATGCGGTCGGCAAATACGGCCTCGAATGCATTCTGTGCCGGGCTGATTTCCACCGTGGCCTGGGGGAACCGCGCGGCCATCACCCGGGGGAGCCGGTGTTGCAGCGCCGCGGGGTCTATCCCCCCAGCCGCTTGGATGTACAGGTTGGCCTGGCTTTGCCCTTGCTGCTCCCCCCGGTCAAACACGTACTGCTGCTCGCCCACCCAGGCATTGAAGGTGCCGATGCTGTCGTCCAGTCCGGCGAGCAACGCTTGCAGGCGCTCCCAGTTTTCGGCTACATCGATGGGTTCATTCCAATCGATCGAGGCTTCGAAGTCATCGCGCGTCAGCTCGGGCAAGCGCGCCTTATCCAACGAAACAAACAGGCCAGCACTCATCGCGAGCAGCGCCACCACCACCAAACAGGTGGCCACAGGTCTACGGAAAACAAGGCCCAACCCCCACTCATACCAACCGGTTACGTGCACCCGGGCCTTAATCTCGGGCTCCGTACGTGCGCCGCCACCTCGTTCGGGATAAACCAGCGTGTATAACGGCGGCAGCAGTAACAGCGCGACGATGAGCGATGCCACCACCCCGATGATGACCGAAAGGGCCTGGTCGAAAAAAATCGCCCCCGCCAATCCGCTTAAAAAAATCAGCGGAATGAACACCGCGCAATTGGTCAATACCGAGGTAATCAACGGCCGGATGACTTCATTGGTACCCTCAATAGCCGCATCGGCCACGCGCAGCCCGGCATCGCGGTACCGGTTGATGGTATCGATCACCACAATGGAGTTGTCGATAATCATCCCCAGCCCCAGGATGAGCCCACCCAGCGAAATGATGTTGATGGAGATGCCCAGCAGAAAAAACCCGAGCTGGCTGATGAGCAGGGAAACGGGGATGGTGATACCGATGAGCAACGCCGGCTTAAACTTGCGGATAAATACCAGCATCAGCAGTGCTGCGCATACGCCACCGAGCCACAGGTCCTGCCAGAGGTTGCCCAGGGCAAAAGCGAGCAGTTCGGTCTGGTCCTGCGATACCACAAACGCCAGATCGGGATAGGCTTGCCGCATCTGCGCAAGCAGTTCGTCGAAATGGGTTTGGAGATCTTCCATGCGGGCCGAGGGCTGCTTGATGATACCAAGGTTGATGGCACGTGTCCCATCGCTATAAAATGCGCCTGTTTCTTCGGCGTGGGTGAGCGTCACCGTGGCCAGCTCGCCCAGCCGGAACACCCGGCCATTGATGTTTACCGGGGTAGCCCGCAGGCTTTCCAGCGAGGCTACATCGGCGGCGAATTTGAGGAAATACCGGTAATGGCCATCCGCCACCTGGATGTTGCCCAGACTGATCTCGTTTTCGCGGAACGCTTGCGTCAGCACCCCACCGTCCAAACCAAGGCTCTCCAAATAGCCTGCCTTCGGCTCAATCTGCACCTGCGGCTGCATCAGGCCCGTCACATCCACCATGGCCACTTCCGCCAATTGCTCGATGCGCCGGGTGATGGTCTCGCGCACGAACGTGCTGACTGCCACCAGCCGCGCAGCGGTTGCGAGACTATCGCGCGGTAATACGCTTAGCTGGAACACCGGAATATCGTCTACCCCCATCTTCACCACTAACGGTCGCTCAGCCTCGCGCGGCAGGCTATTCATCGCCATATCCACCTTTTCGTTTACCTCGATAAAACGTAAGCTGATGTCAGACCCGGCCTCGAAACGGACGCGGACGGCAGCACGGCCCTCCGAGGCGCTGCTTTCTATGCGCTCCAGTCCATGCAGTTGCAGCAGCCCGTTGCGGATGGGCGTGGCCAGTTGCTGCTCCACTTCCTCGGCCGACAGGTTTTCACCCGAAAGCCGCACAATGATTTCGGGAATATCTGATTCCGGAAGCAACGATGTGGGCAGGTACAGGTACGCCGTGACACCCAGCAACAACAGGGCAAAAAAGCTGACCAGCACAGCAATGGGTCTATGGACTAAAAATCGAATCATTTTTTTGGTCGTTTGGAGATGTTTCGCTGCGGCCTTGCCGGCCGCGCCAGCAGGCAAAGCGGGAGCAGCAGGTAAGCACCCAAGATGGAAAATAACAGCCCGCCGATGGTTCCCGCCGAGAGCGTGAACCAAAACCCTTTTTCTGCACCGCTGATCATGAACGGCAGCAGGCTGAGTATGGCTGATAGTGTGGTAATCAGAATGGGCATGGCTTTGGCATTGAAAGCGCGTATGAAAACCTTCCTACCGGGTGCGGCTCCCACGAGGCGGCCCCGCCGCAGGTAGTTGAAGTCGTTGATGATATACAGGGCGGCATTCGTAACCAGGCCGCTGAGCAGGAGCAGCGACGCATAACCCCCTTGGTCAAATTGCAGCGAAAGGACATGGAACGTAAGGAAAACGCCGATGAACGAAAAGGGGATCATCAGGACGACGGCGAACGGCTGCCGGAACGATTCGAGCAGGATGGCACAGATCATGTAGATAATCAGCAGCACCAGCGCAACGAGCCATAGGTGGGTATAGCTATCGCCGGAGCCGCCAAACCACCCGGACCAACTGGGCACGGTTACGGCATAGCCATAGGGCAAGGTGGGCTTGATACTGGCCACTACACGCTCTTTTACGATATTGTTCAATTGGTAGGTGCCGATAAACCGGTAATGCACGTTGAGCAGGTACTCCTGGTTGTCGCGGACAATGGCGTCGCCCATCCGTACTTTAGCGATTGTAGAAATGTCGTTAAGGCGCACCATCGTCGAGTCGTTTACCTGCAGCGGAGCGTGCATCACCGACCACACCGGGGCGGTGTTGTCCCTATTGGTCTGCACCGCCACGGGCGTGAACACACCGGGGGCGGATTCGACCGTACCGATCAGGGAAGACCGTTCATCGATAGCCTGCAAGGCTGTCCCCATGGCCTGCCGCCCAATGCGGCGCGACACCAGGTAGGTCGGCCGGTCGATGCCCACCATAAACTCCTCGTAGCGCCGCTGCTGCCACCGGCCTTGTGTGCTGATAACCACATCCTGTACGCGCGGGTTGCGCAACAACGTGTCGCGCACCTGCATGCCGATGGCTTGCAGCTGCCCATAGTGGTAGCCCCGCAGTTCGATGGTCGAATCGAAATTATCCAGATCAATGGCATTGTTGAACCCACGCCCCACACCGTAAACACCGAAATCGGCCGAACCCGATAAGATGGCACGGCTCTCCAGCAGGCGCTTGAGCCGATGGGGGAAAGCACCCTCGAAGCCCTTGTTGAAATGGATGCTGATGGAGGCGCTGTTGGCGCTGGAAACCCGCGCCTCGAAGCGATCCACCTCATCGGCGAACCGTGCGAGAAACCCTTCAAATTCGCACACCACAGCATCCATCTGCTCCAAGGTAGCGCCGTCGGGCATGGTAATGCGGACATGGAGCTGCACGCGGTCTTCCTCGCCCCGACCGCCGCCGGAATTCCCCATGCGGTTGCCTGCATACAGGTATAGTGCTCCTCCAGTGTATTTGTTTAGCTTATCGCGTAGCGTGCGGTTATAAAACTCGCTGCCAATCGTCCGGTTATAGGTTTGGGCCCACCACCCCTCCCCCTCGATTTTCTCGGGGAGCATAAACAACGGAAGACCAAAGCATAGCAACATAATGAATAGAAATAACCAGCGGAAGCGCAACATAAACGACAGCTGGCGACCGTACAACCGGCTGAAGCGCACGAGCAGGCGCTTCCGTCGAAAAAACAGCTTGCCGGGCCTAATCGTCACCGGCAGGCGCTCCAACAATGCCGGGATAAAGAAATAAGCCACCGGCAGCGATACCAGCAGGTTAACGATGATGGCCAGTGCGAAGTCCAGCAGGTTCAGCCGGGCATTTTCTTCGAGCAGGAAAATCACGCTCAGTGCACCCAAGGCGGTCAGCGTGGAAGCCAAAATCGCCGCGAATATCCGGTTGCGGCCCGTATGGCGGATGTCTTCCACGATAACGATCACATTATCAATGATCAGCCCCAGCGAAATGGTGATGCCTGCCAGGGAGTATAGGTGTATCTCCAGCCGGAACAGGTAATAAAAAATGAGCGATACGGCCACATTGACCGCCAACGAGAGGACAACAATCAGCAGGTAACGCCATTTGCGCGTAATGAGCATCACGAACAGCAGGAGGATCAACACCGACAAGCCGGTACGGAGATAGATTTTCCCCAACTCTTCCTGGATATACTCGGTATTGTCGTAGACCATATCCAGCCGGTACCCCTCGGCCGCCAATTCCTGTGCAATGTTTTCCATGGCCGTCCGGATCTCCCTGGCCAATTTGATGTTGTTGACGTGCTCTTCGGGGGCCATATTGATATACACCAGCTCTTCCCCGTTGATGCGGTAATGTGACGTGGGCGCTACGGGCTGTACGTCGACCGTGGCCACATCGCGCACGTAAAACACACGTCCGTCGCGGCCCCTTAACGGAAACCCCAGAAGGTCGTCTGCGCTGGCAATGCAGCGGTCGATGGCCAAATCGACCTTATCGGTATTCCAGCGCACCATACCGAGCCCTTTCATGGCAAGCCCTCCTTGCAGCTGCTGCTGGAAATCGGATAGGCTACTACCCAACTGGCGAAGTCGGGTCTGGTCTACGTCGATGGCTACACGCGTGGGGCGTGTCCCGGTGATGTTCACCTGGTGGAGACCCTTTATTTCAGCCAGCAGGGGTCGGATACGCCGCTCGGCCACGGCGGCGATGCCCTCCGCGGCGTCTGGACCTCCGAGGGTATAGCCAATGATGTCCCGCCCGAATGCATTGCTTTCCTGCGGGCGGTTTAAATAAACGGTGGGATAGGAGGCCGTGGCAGGCAATTGGGCATATAGTTGCCGGAGCACCGTCGTGGCCTCAAAGCGGAACGTTGCCGGGTCTGTCCATTTATCTAAGGATACATGCACGTTGGCGTTACCATACCCCGATGTGGACCGGATATGCTGCACGCCATGCAGGCGTGCCAGCGTTCGTTCAATGGGGTTGGTCACCTCCAGGTCGACGACTTCGGGGGAAGCCCCCTGCATGGCACACTGTACGGTGACGGACGCATAGCTCCTACTAGGTGTCAATTGGATGGACAGCCGCGGGATGAGCGCCAGGCCCACCAATCCCAGTATCAAGGAGATGACCAGGATACTGAAGGCGGGGATAGGCTTACGAAGGTTCCGGTCCATATTCGGCTGCCTTGGATTTTACGGATTATCCTACTGTACCGTGATGGGCTTATCGTGCGCCAGGTTGAAGTTGCCCGAGTAAATCACCCGGTCACCGGGTTTCAGGCCGTCCTTGATGGCGTAATGGGTGCTGTTTTCGTGGCTGATCTCCACATAGTTCCAATAGGCTGTACCGCCGTCGGTGGCGGTAAAGACGACTTTCCGGCCCTGGCGGTCGAGCACCGCCTCTTTGGGCACACTCAATTGGTCGCCGAAGTCGCGGGATACAACCACGCTCACCCCCATGCCATCAATCAATCCGCCATCCGGGTTTTTAATCACGGCCTTCACCATCACCATCCCTGATCTGTCCACCTGTGGATTGATGCTCGTCACCTTACCTTCGTAAGCCCTATCCTTTTCACTGAAGGCGGTTACACGCACGGACTTGGCGTGCTTAACAAAATCAAGTTCCTGCTCCAACACCGCAAATTCTACCTGAAGCTCGCGGTCGTCAATCAACGAACATACGTAATCCAAGCCTGCCGTGTTATTGTATTCCTTTGCTTTCAGGTTCGCTATCTTTCCGGCAAATGGGGCGTATAACTTCGTGTGATGGACGTCCTTCTCCGCTTTGCGCCATTCGAGCAGGGCATCGCTGAGCCCGCTACGGAGCCGGGCAATTTGTTTCACCTCCTCGTCGAGTGCGGCGGTATCGGCCGCACGGTACCCCAAACGTAGGAGTTGGTCTTCATAGTCCATCACGGCCTTCTGCCGCCGCAGCGCTGCATGCTGCAATGCCTGCTGCTGGGTTTCGTCATTGAGGTTCGCTAACAACTGGCCTGCTTGTACCCGATTGCCTTCGGTCATATGAAGTTGTTCTACCGTGCCATCCGCCCGGAACCGCAGATCTGCTTTTCGGATAGCACTCAATCGGCCATTGGCAATCAGTTCCTGATGGAATGACGTTTTCTCCAATGTGACGGTTTCAACCTCGGTGGGCTGTTCCGTCGCTTGCAGGAGTGAGGTTTCAGCAATGGGCTGATTTTCTGTTGGCTGGGCTTGTTGGCAAGAAATCGCGATGACACCCCATGATAGAAAGGCGCACAGGCGTAGCATGTTCGGAAAGGAAAACTTGGAATAAGACACAATTTGGCAATTAATTTCTTGGTTATTTGTAATAATTAGGGTAATACCGCTACAGTATGCTTACGGTCATTACTTTCAAAGGTAGAAAAAAACTGTAATTATCCTGATACATTTTAGGACCAAATTCGTAGGGTGCTAAAATAAAATTATTCCTATATTGGGCTTGTTCAGTAAAAACCTAATGAAAAGATGCCCGAGAAGAATCTACTCCATCGTTGGCGGGAGACCGTTTCGTCGCGACCCGGCACCAGGGACTCCTTCAACGGGATGCACCTGGCGGTATTGCACCAGACTACGCGGCGCAAGCTCGACCAGCGGCTATCGCTCATCCAGTTTGAGACCCCTGATTTTATGCTGTGCGAACTGAAAGGCCGGCCTCTGGAGATGATGGCCTTTGCCCTGCCCGCAACCGATACAGAGGTGCTGTGGCTCTGCCTGCAGTTCCATGGCAAGGTGTCGTTCCCCGATGGGCACGTTAGCCAGCCTGAAACACTATTTTCATTTGCTACGGGCGCAAACGACTATCCGCTCACGCTGGCTGCCGAAAAGCAATGGGTCTTGCTGTTGGGATTATCGGGACCGTCCCGGCAGCTGCTATTGGCGGAGTTGGCGCCGCTGCGGGAGCAGCACGATGGTCCGCAAAACGACTGGGCGGCTTATGCCATCACTTTTGCCGACAGGCGACACTTGGATGCGTTCTCCAAGTTGACGTTTGGCCCGTTCACTACGCCACACCACATTGGCCAGCTGCTGGCCCACCTATACGGGGCCTACGCCCAACAACTGGAGAAACCACGCGAACCGGGCGGGGAGCAAGCGCTCATGCTGCTGTACCACCAGGTCGTTGCCTATATCCAACGGCATTATATGGACGAGGGCCTGAACCGGGAAACAGTCGCCGCGGAATGCAACTGCTCCGTGAGGCAACTCAACCGGGCCTTTGAAGGACGATCGGTTACCTTCAACACGGCCATCCGCACATTGCGCCTGCACAAAGCACGGGAGCTGCTGCGCAAAAAGCCCGAACTGTCGGTGGAGGAAGTGGCAGTGATATTACAATTTCCAAACGGCAAACATTTCGCTACCCAATACCGAAAACAATTCCACCGGTCGCCCCGCGAAGAGCGTAAAGCCATACTGCCGCGCAAATAAACTGGCTATTGTATGTCATGAGCACGCTGATTCGGCGTGCAAGCCAGCCTGTTTTACGGGCAAGCAACCCCATCTAATTAAAAAGATAGCGGTTCGACCCGGCTAGCCAGCTGCTTTTTTTTGAAAGCTCCTTCTTCCGTTTAAACGGATAGCCGTTAAGCCAGGAAAACGGCCTGTTTTTTCCAACACACTCCCCCTGCTAACCCCGAGGCTCCTTCTTTGATTTAAACTGGTAGCCGTTAACGAAGGAAAGCTGCCTGATTTTTCTTGGACGCTACCTTTTCCATAGAAACGGGAGCCTCTTTTTCCCTGCGAGCTACCTATCCTGATAAAAAGTGTAGCTCGCGTATTTTCGAGATAAACGGATTAATTTGGTCATAAAACCACCCAAAAACCATCGAAAACCTCGTTTTTCAATGAAAAATCATCAAAAATTGAATTGAAAAAGGTTCGTTTTTGCGCCAGCACTTTTTTGGTACCCCCCGGAATTTGGCGCAAAAACGAACCTTTTGCCCTTTCCGATACCGCACTTTTGTGGTGTGCTAGTACAAGAAGTAATTCATTAAATGTTTAACGCCAAAAAAAGAAACAAAATGGCAAAACCAATTTTTACGAGCAAAGACGCAGCCGGACTATTGCGCTATGCTGAACACATCTTTTTGAAGATGACAGAAAATGCGGACCTATTCCCCGCGCCGATTCCCGACCTGACGGCGTTGGAAAGCAGCATCACGGCTTACCGCGACGCATTTGCCGAGGCTACCTTCCGCGACAAGCGGGCGGTGATCCTCAAGAAACAGCGGGGCCAAGAGCTCCAGGAAGCCGTCTACCGACTCTCCCACTACGTGGATGCCGTGGCCCAGGGCGACCCGGCCACCATCCTGGCGGCAGGGTATGACGTGGGGCAGCCGTCCACGAACCGGGTAGGCCACACACCGAAGGCCGAAAACCTGCGCGTGGAACACGTGCAGGTAGGCACAGGCATCCTGCTGCTGAAGGTGAAACCCTGGAAACCCGCGCGGCTGTACCGCTACGAGTACCGCAAGGCTGGATCGGAAAGCTGGGATGGCTTGCTTTACAGCAAGTCGACGCTGCAACTCAGCGGCCTGGACATGCTGCAGGAGTATGAATTCCGGGTCTCTTACATCAGCAGGGACACGACCCTCAATTTCAGCGACATTACGAAGGCCATCGTGGTGTAACACTGTAAGGTGGAAAGCCGGGCGAGCCGGCTTTCCCCTTTTTTATCACATCGGATGTAATTAAATCGTACTTTTATGACAATAAATATGGAAACGATATCCACCAATCACCCCCTGCGTACCATCACACTGCGGTACGACCGCACGAAGGAAGCTCCGGAGTTCGAAACCGAAACCTTGCAATGCTACCACGAAATCCACGACCGCGCCTGGGAACGGTTGCAACGCGCACAGCGGGGCCGGAAATTGGTCCCCGGGTTCCGGTACCGCATCGAAGCCATCGAACGGCTCTTCGACCTGGCTACCCATAAATTTGATCACCTGAAGGTCATGATTCCCTCAAACCCATTACGCGATACCGTGTACAGCCAACTCAAAGCGCTGCTGGCCCAGTTGGATGGCAACTTGAACGTGCTGGTGCCCGAATTAATCGACGAGACCAAGGTATTCATTGACTATGAGGACTATTGCATGGCGCAGGACGAATGGATGGACGAAAACGCATTCCCGCGGTTCCATGAAACCGTTGCCCGGCATGCCGATTGCTCGGTCGATATCGTTTTTTTCGACCACGACCTGGAAGACTTCCGGCACGAACTGGCCTTTGTTAAAAAGCAGGAAATCCTGTACCTGGATGAAATGGGTGCCTTGACAGACGATTTTACCGAATTGGCCTACAACGTGGAATGCCTGATCGAACAGGCCGCGGATTTCGACGAGAAGCTGCTACACAATGTATAAAAATGCCTTCCCCGGCACGATTGTTTCTCCTATTTTACGTAGGTTTACACCGAAACAGATTATGTGACCACAAACAATTATCCATCATGAAATCCGCTCCACAACTTTTCTCGAGGAGAAGTGCTTTGAAAGCCGTAGCGGCTGGCACCACCGCGGTGATGGCAACCGATCTATTCCAACGGGTCGCCGCCGCGGAAAAAGCCTTGCCATTACCCTGGAAAGGGCGCATTAACCATTCCGTATGCCGCTGGTGCTATCCTTCCGTCCCGTTGGAATCACTCTGTGAGGCAGCCAAAGAAATCGGCATCACGGCCATCGATCTGGTCGGCCCCAACGAATGGCCTGTATTGAAGCAGTACGGCTTGCATGCCGCCATGCCCCATGGCGCCGGCAAGGGCATTACCGAAGGGTTCAATGACCCGGCCCTGCACGACGAATTGGTAGCCAGCTATGAAAACCTCATCCCGCAAGTCGCGGCAGCAGGTTATGACCAGATCATCTGCTTTTCGGGCAACCGCCGCGGACTAGACGATGAACAGGGCATCCGGCATTGTGCCACCGGCCTGAAACGGCTCATGGATACCGCCGAACAGCACGGGGTCACGTTAGTGATGGAATTGCTCAATAGCAAGGTAGACCATGCCGATTACCAGTGCGACCACACCGCATGGGGTGCCGCCCTGTGCGATGCCGTGGGATCGGACCGGTTCAAACTGCTTTACGATATCTACCACATGCAAATCATGGAGGGCGACGTGATTGCCACCATCCGCAAGTACCATCCTTATATCGCCCATTACCATACGGGCGGCGTACCGGGCCGCAACGAAATAGATGAAACGCAGGAACTCCATTACCCCGCTATCATGCGGGCCATTGCCGAAACCGGGTTCAAGGGCTACGTTGCGCAGGAATTTATCCCTAAGCAGCCGGAACCGCTCAACTCCCTGGCACAAGCTATCCGTATCTGTGATGTATGAGTAAGTGCTTCGGAACGGTATAGGGAGCAAGGTATTCCCCTAAAAAATGAAAGGTTTCCAAACGGGGAGAATGGAAACCTTTACTAACCAATTATAAACCTAAATTATGATGACACAAAGGTAGTGTATTTTTTACACTATCCAAATTATTTTTTCACTTTTTTTCTGCATCCGTTTCTCTGTTGCCCCGATCCGCGTGTCCAAGCGATTTTCGGGGTGCAACGCGGTCGCGTACCAATCGCTTCAACGCGGTGATTTCGGGGAATCCGCCATCGGTTTTCCGGTCCACCAGGGGTTCGTTATCAATGGAAATACGGAACTCGCCGGCCTTCTCCGCGGGTTTCAGCAGCACCCCGTTGAGTTCGTCGGCAAACGTGGTAAGCAGTTCGGACGCCAGATATGACGACCGCAGGAGCCATCCGCATTTGGGACAATAGGTTATCGTGATTGTCGGTTTCATCTCCTTTTACCTCATGCCACCACTTGGTTGATGGCCAGTTGCTGTGCCACTTTGCCCGCAATCTCAAGAAATGCAGCGCGGGCCGGATTCTCTTCGTCCATCACAACGGGCAATCCATTATCGCCCGAATCGCTGATGCTTTTTACCAAGGGTATCTCGCCGAGGAACGGTGCGTCGAACCGTTCGGCTAGCCGCTTGCCCCCATCCTTGCCGAAGATGTAGTACTTATTGTCGGGCAGTTCGGCGGGCGTAAAGTAAGCCATGTTTTCCACCACACCCAGCAGCGGGATGTTGATGGAGTCCATGAGAAACATACCGATGCCACGCACCGCATCCGAAAGTGCTACATTTTGTGGGGTGGTAACCACAACCGCCCCCGAGATCGGAAAGCCCTGCGCCACGGTGATGTGTACGTCGCCCGTACCGGGGGGCAAATCCACCACGAGGTAGTCCAATTCGCCCCATTCCGCATCGTTAAACAGCTGTTTTACGGCCGTGCTCACCATCGGGCCACGCCATGGCACCGGCTGGTTGGGGTCTGTGAAAAAACCGATCGACAGCAATTTCAACCCGTATTTTTCTATCGGTTCGATTTTTGTTTTACCCGTTTCGGTTTTGGTGGCCTTGGGCCGCGCGCCTTCCACCCCAAACATGATGGGCACGGAAGGCCCGTATATATCCGCGTCGATCAAGCCGGTCTTGGCACCATTGGCTTGCAAAGCCAGCGCGAGATTGGCAGCTACGGTCGACTTGCCCACGCCCCCTTTACCGGAAGCGACAAGGATAATGTTTTTGATGTTGGGCAACTGGTTACTCTGCATTCCGACTACCCGCGACGTCATGTTGATGTCAACGGCGATGTCTTTATCAACAAAGAGCGCGATGGCATTTCGGCACGCATGCTCGATGTGCCCTTTGAGGGGGCAGGCCGGTGTGGTAAGGACCACATCGAAGCGGATGGTCGAGGGAGTGATTTCCACATTTTCAATCATCTTGAGGGTTACCAGGTCCTTTTTGAGGTCGGGATCATCTACATGGCTCAGCGCGTGCAGCACCTGTTCTTTCGTAATCATCGCTCCGTATCACTATATATTATACTGTTACAAAACTAGCGAAAGCCAAACACAAACTTGTCATATCTTTGTTTTTAATCATAATTATCCCTTATTTCGGTTCCAAATAAATTCGTTTTTGTGGCAATTGGTATGGTTAGGCGATTTTTGAGCAGGGTTACCCGGAAGCAGCTGATCATTGGCGGCACGATAGTGGGTGTGTTTGTGGTAGCAGGCGTCATCGCCGGTACCGTGGCCTACCACAAGCGCGAGGCGTTGCTGGCGGCCACCATGGAGCGCATCCAATCCAAACTGGCCCACGATTACCAGATCGATCTGGAGGTGGGCAGCGCCTATTTCTCCGGCCTTACCACCGTAACCTTCGAAAGCATGGCCCTTGTACCGCACGGGCGGCAACCATTGGCTACCATCGAAGAGCTATCCGTCAGCATCAAGCTTTTCCCGTTGCTTACGGGCGATGTCCGGTTCGGGCGGCTGCGCGGGCACGACGCCCACGTGCAACTTATCAAAAAAGACAGTGTCAGCAATTACGACTTTCTCTTCCGGAGCGCCGATACCTTGCACACCACCCCGCTAACGCCGGAAGAGCCGCGCACCGAAACAACCGTTAACCTGGCACAGGCCGCGAACCGCATGCTCAACAACGTGCTTTACAAGATCCCGGAGGATATGGATCTGCGCGACTTCACCCTCACCTACCGCGACGATAGCACCGAGCAACAGATCAGTGTACCCCAAGCCGACATCGACAACGGCAACCTCACCACGTCCGTATACCTCAACGACAACGAGGCTGCCTGGCAGATCGAGGGGAAGTTGAATCCCAACCGGCGCCAGCTTTATATAAAAGCACACGCCAACGGGCAACGCATCGCTCTGCCCCTGCTGGAACGCAAGTTGGGCCTGAAGCTAAGCTTTGACACCATCGAGACGCGCCTGCGGGAAGTTTATTGGACCCACAACGAACTCCTGCATATCAAAGGGGAATGGACGGTCAAGAATCTCCACATCAACCATTGGCGCATTGCCCAGGAGGAGGTGACCTTGCCCGATGCGCATATCGATGCCGAAGTCATCGTGGGCGGCGATCACGTGGAATTGTCCAACGCATCCACGGTTACCGTAGAAAACCTGGTGGTACACCCATACATACGGTACAACACGCAGCCTCACAAAACCTACGCTTTGGGGCTGGAAACACCCGAGATGGAGGCCCAAGACCTGTTTGACGCCTTTCCGAAAGGGCTTTTCGAATCACTCGAAGGCATACGGGTATCGGGCCGCATCCAATACAAACTCGATGCATTCCTTGATACCACCAACCCCGATAGCGTCCGGTTCGACTCGCACATGGAGCAACACGATTTCAAGGTCAATGCCTGGGGGCATGCCCATATCCCCGAGATAAACACCACCTTTACCTACACGCCTTATGAAGACGAGAAGCCCGTACGCGATATCGTAGTAGGCCCCCAAAACCCCCAATTCGTGCCGTTGGCCGACATATCGCCGTACCTCAAAAATGCCATCCTCACCACGGAAGACCCCTCTTTTTTCAGCCACAACGGCTTTGTTGAAGAGGCCATCCGGTCGTCGATTGCCATCAACTTCAAAGAAAAAGCCTTCAAACGGGGCGGCAGCACCATCTCCATGCAACTGGTCAAAAACGTATTCCTCAACCGCAACAAGACCATTGTCCGCAAATTGGAGGAAATCCTCATCGTTTGGCTGATGGAAAGCACACACGCGGTAAGCAAGGAACGGATGTACGAAGTATACCTCAACATCATTGAATGGGGCCGCAACGTGTACGGTATTTCCGAAGCCGCCCGTTACTATTTCGGCAAGCATCCCGCTCAACTCACACTCGGTGAGAGCATATACCTGGCGAGCATTGTACCCCGGCCGAAAACGGGGCTGTATTCATTCAACTACGAAGGGCAACTCAAGCCTTACATCGCCTCGTATTTCAGTTATATCGGCAATATCATGGCCCGCCGTGGCTTGGCGCCGGCCGATTCATCGGGCAGTTACGGGTTCTACGCCGTGAGCCTGCGCGAACCGTTGCGCCCCGAAAGACCGGTTATCGATACGTTGCAACTGGAGCAACCGCCCACCGATTTCGAAAACGAGTTGGAGCATGTACGTGGTTTGTTAGACCGCATCTTCAACACGTCAAACAGTGAAAACCCCTAACGAGCGGATGAACATCACGATCAATCAAAAGCAATTTGAGCGCATTATCGACTATAACCAGATCAAGAAGCGCATCCGGCTAATCGGCATACAGCTGAATGTAACCTATGAAAACCAGCACCCCGTTTTCATCGGTGTGCTCAACGGCTGTTTCATGGTCATGGCCGACCTGATGAAACAAATCCATATTGCCAGCGAGATATCCTTCGTAAAACTCGCGTCTTATGAAGGCACCTCCCAGCGGGACCAAGTAAGCGAGCTCATCGGACTCGACTGCAACCTCGAAGGCCGCGAGGTCGTCATCGTAGAGGACATCGTGGATACCGGCAATTCGCTCAGGCATACACTCGATGCGGTCTATGCACAAAAACCAGCCTCCGTGGCCGTATGCACGCTGTTGCTGAAGCCGAAGGCATTGCAGCACTCCTTCGACAACATCGCTTACGTAGGGTTCGAAATCGACAACGAATTTGTTGTAGGATACGGGTTGGACTACGGGGGCATCGGCCGCACCCTACCGGATATCTATCGCGAAGTCGTGCCCGCAAAATGATCAGCATCATTCTTTCGGATGCCAGCCATCATCCATGGGCAACCACCGATTCATTTCCTTTGCGGATAATTTTGTAAACGATCGTTAACCAAAAGAAAACTGGAATAAATATTGTATTCCAAGGATTAACACGAATGAGTGGAATGAGAAAAAAATCCCCCGTCACCGACATCGTACGTAAAACCACGATCACGGCCCAGTCGACCGATCGGCTTAGCAGGGTCTACCAACTCATGAAAAACCATGCACTCGCGCACGTCACCATCATGGAGCAAAGCGAAATTGTGGGCATCATCAGCCGCAAAACCATCAAGCAACTAGCCTTCGGTTACGAGTTCAATGAGGGCGATGGAATCGAGATGGGCATATTCGATATGCTACAGGCTGGTCAGGTGATGGAACGCGGCACCCCGCACATTCCACTTTCCGCCACGGTAGAAGACGTTGCGGAACTGATGGCGGTAAGTGCATTTGCTGCCCTACCCACCGTGCATGAAGGTAAACCCGTGGGCTTCGTAGACATCAACGACCTCGTGCTCTTCTTACTCAACACCCGTTAACGCACCGTCGCAAGCCTGTGGGTCCCAGAATACCCGGTCGAAATCTGCCACCTTGTCATCGACGACTGCCACCCCTTCGTTTTCCAGCAATTGCGCCATCATCGTAGGGCTACCGAACGCCCGTTTCCCGGTTAGCAGTCCCACGCGGTTCACCACCCGGTGGGCAGGTACCGGTGGTCGTGCACTCCCCGCCGCCCGCATGGCATAGCCCACCATACGTGATGAGCCGCCCGCCCCCAATGCACGGGCTATCGCACCATAAGACGTCACACGCCCCTCCGGAATCTGCCGTACAATACCATACACCTGCCCAAAAAAATCATCGATCTTCGTTGTTGCCATCGCTGCTTTACGATATCGTTTTCGTAAAAAAAGGACCCCACATCCGTATCTATAGCTATAAAAACCGTATAATTGGATGCAAAATCATTTATAATCAATGACACAAAGCTAACCGTTTCGGATGGAAAACTGCCAACCAACTTATTTTGCCGCGTGTCTACCAACTACAGTATGATGAAAATACGTACAACGACAACCTCCCGGGCACCGCTAGCCGCCTTACTCATCGGCCTCGCCCTCACTTCGTGCAACACGGCTCCGGCCGACAACTGGCACCCCCTGTTCGACGGCGAAACCCTCAACGGCTGGAAACGCGTGGGCGGCGAAGCACCCTATTCCATCGAAGACGGCGCCATCGTGGGCACCATGACCGCCGGCACCCCCAACTCCTTTCTGATCACCGAAAAAGAATACGGCGACTTCATCCTCGAACTGGAGGTTAAATTGGAGGGCGAAACCACCAATTCGGGCATCCAGACACGGAGCCACCTCGACGAAGCCGCCAACGAAGGCCGTGGCCGTGTTTACGGCAGGCAGGTAGAGATCGACCCCGGCAACCGTGCGTGGACCGGCGGCATTTACGACGAGGCCAGGCGCGGGTGGCTATATCCGCTCGACCTCAACGAACAGGCCAAAACGGCCTATAAAAAAGAAGCCTTTAACCTCATCCGCATAGAAGCCATCGGCAACGAGACCAAAACCTGGGTAAACGGCACCCCCGTGGCCTACGTGGTCGATACGCTCGATGCCACCGGATTCATCGGCCTGCAGGTGCACAGCATCGGCGACGAGGCGCTGGCGGGCAAGAAAGTATATTTCAAGAACATCCGTATACAGACCGAAAACCTGCAGCCGCAGGATTTCCCCGCAGGCATCTATCCCGTCAACCTCACGCCCAATAGCCTCTCCGCCTACGAAGAGCAAAACGGGTATAAACTCCTCTTCGATGGCCATAGCAACGCGGGTTGGGTGGGCGCATACAAAGATGCCTTCCCCGCCAATGGATGGGAAATCAAAGACGGTGCCCTCACGGTCCTCCCTGCTGATGGCAGCGAATCGACCAACGGCGGCGATATCGTTACGACCGATCAGTACAGCGCATTCGACCTTTCCTTTGAGTTTAAACTTACCGAAGGGGCCAACAGCGGCGTCAAGTATTTCGTTACGCTTTCCGAGCACAACACCGGGTCGGCCATCGGGCTGGAGTACCAGATACTGGATGATAAGCAGCACCCGGACGCCAAGATGGGAAAAGACGGCAACCGCACACTGGCCTCGCTGTATGACCTCATCAAGGCCAACAAGACCAACCGTGCGCAACGCAAAATAGGCGAATGGAACAAAGGCCGGCTCGTGGTGCAGCCGGATAACACCGTAACCCATTACCTCAATGGCGAGCAGGTGGTGCAGTACCAGCGCGGTTCGGAAACCTATAAGCAATTGGTCAGCGAGAGCAAGTATAAGGATTGGGAAAACTTCGGCCAAGCCGACAGTGGACATATCCTGTTGCAAGACCACGGTGACCGCGTCAGTTTCCGCAACCTGAAAATTAAGGCCCTATAACCATCCGATTTTGCCTACCTTTACAGGCTCATAGCGTAGGTAAATGAAGTATTGGCATTGGGTACCGCTGTTGGTTTGGGCGATGGCCGGGGTTGCCGTTGTGCACGCGGCACCCATCAGCGTAGCTATGCAGCAAACACGCTACCGCTCGCCGCAGGATTCCATAAGGCAGGTGCAACTGGCCGAAAAAATACGGCTGGCCGACTCCATCAAACGGGTGGGCGATTCGCTGGCCATGCAATACATCGGCTTGCCCAATCCTCATAGGCCCAATGCATTTGCCGATAGCCTGCGCAAGCAGGTCATCGTGCAAAACGGCGACTTCATGACGTGGCTGGCGTTTATGCACCGGTTGGAGCAGGGCATCGAAACCGATGCCGAACGCCGCGGCCGTGAGCCGTGGGTATTGGCCACCATCGGCCTGCTGATCCTTTTCCTGGGTATTGTCCGCGTTTCCTTTTCAAACGAAGTGCTCTCCATCATCCAGGCGTTCTATAACGACCGTGTATTGTTTCAGGTCAACAAGGAAGACACCCTCTATAGCTCGTGGCCTTTTGTGTTCCTCTATATCCTGTTCGGTTTTGCAGTGGGGCTGTTTATTTACCTAAGCAGCGAGCCGCATGGTTACAGCAGTATGCAACAAGGCGTGGAGCGGTTCTTTGGCATTTCGCTGTTTGTCATGGCCCTGTTCATCCTCAAAATCATCGCCACCCGGCTGCTCGGCTTCATATTCGACCTGCGGCGGGTGGTACGGGAATATGTATCCATCCTATACCTCAGCTATTTCAATGCCGCATTGGTGTTCCTTCCGATCATCCTGGTGTTGAGCTTGTCACCGCGCTCGTACGCGGCATGGGTGGTTCCGGCCGCCTTTTTCATCGTATGCTGCCTGTTTGTGTTCCGCTTTGCAAAGACCGCCCGCAACCTGCTTATAAACTATCCGTTTTCAAAATTTTATTTATTTACGTATCTTTGCTGCCTCGAAATCGCGCCCATACTTATCTTAGTAAAAGTGTTGGGTTCTTAACGTAAGAAACATGCACGTGCCAGAAGCAGACAGAGCAAAGAAAGTAAAAAGCATATTAGTAACGTTGCCTAAACCAGAGAACGAAAAATCGCCTTACTTTGCTTTGGCGCAGAAGTATAACCTCAAGCTCGACTTCAGGGCATTCATCCACGTGGAAGGCGTGCCGGGGCGCGATGTCCGCAAAGAACAACGGATCAACCTCGCGGATTTCACGGCGGTTATTTTCACCAGCCGCAATGCCGCAGACCATTTCTTCCGGGTGTGCGAGGAGATGCGCTACGAAGTGCCGGCAGACCTGAAATATTTCTGCCTTTCGGAGACCATTGCCCTGTACCTCCAAAAATACATCCAATACCGCAAGCGGAAAATTTTCTTCGGCAAGCAGACGGCACAAGATCTTTCTGATGTGTTGAAGAAACACGCCAAGGAGAAATTCCTTTACCCCTGCTCGGACGTGGCCAACGAGGAAACCTACAACTGGCTTCAAGACAACGGCTATAACGTTACGCCAGCGGTACTCTTCCGCACGGTAGTAAGCGACCTGTCCGACCTGAAGGATGTTTTTTACGACATTATCGTGTTCTTCAGCCCTTCCAGTGTGCAGTCGCTCTTTGAGAATTTCTCCGACTTCAAACAGAACGATACGCGGTTGGCTGCCTTTGGCCCTACCACGCACCAGGCTATACTGGACCGCGGGTTGCTGCTCGATATTGCCGCCCCCACACCCGAGGCGCCGAGCATGACCATGGCTGTAGAGCAGTATATCAAAGCAGCAAACAAGTAACCGCCGGAACCATCCAAACAGCAACGATGTGTGTTTTTTTGAAATATCCGTCGCTTTCTTAACAACTTACTGTTTCTTTTAATAAATTTAGGGCCGCGTTTCGGCGGGGAGATATTCCCGCGGTAAGCCATCTACCCGCGGAAAGGCGTTGTTTTGAATGGCTTTTAAGGATATTTATTAAATTTGGCGGCCGGGATGAATGGGTCAAAGAAACACTTTTGGTCTGAAATTTGCTGTCGTAACGGGTTATTAATCATGGGCTTTAACGAAATAGAAATCCCATTGCATGGGCGTTGCTAGCCAAGAGATAGAACTAAATGAATAGAGCTTATTTACCTATATTATTGGTTTTTATGTGCGCCGCCCTGCTTTCGGGCTGCTCCAGGTCTGGCGGGGGCGAGTTGGTGGGCGTTAAGCGGGCACACCTCAAAACCAGCCGGGTACCGCACGGTATGGTACTCATCCCGGGGGGCACCTTCATCATGGGCCAGTCTGACGAAGACATCACCTTTTCGCAGGTGGCGCAAAACAGGCAGGTCACCATTTCGTCGTTCTATATGGATGAGACCGAGATTTCCAACAGCGAGTACCGCCAATTCGTCAATTGGGTACGAGACTCCATCCTCATATACAATTACCTGCAAGACGATAGCTACTTCGTGGAAGTGGAGGGCTCCGGTGAGCGGTACATCGATTGGTCGAAGGTAAGTGGGAGCAAGCGATCGCTGTGGAACTCCAAAGACCAGGATGTGCGCGAGCGGACACGCCAGATGTACTACCAGGGCGAAGACCGTATCTTCGGGAAAGACGAGATCGATGTCCGCCTGCTGCGTTATCACTACGATTGGTACGACCTCCGTGCCGCCACGGCGGCGAAGAACGACCCCACCAAAACCCGGTCTGACTTCATCCGGCGAGACACCATCTTGGTCTATCCCGATACCACGGTGTGGCTCAACGATTTCAGCTATGCCCAGAACGAGCCGATGGTGGAGGGCTATTTCTCGCACCCCTCGTTTGACGAGTATCCCGTAGTGGGGGTCACCTGGCGGCAGGCCCAGGCATTCAACACCTGGCGTAGCCGTTTATTTGAAAACCACCAACGTAGCCGCAAGACCAACAGCCGCGAAATAAGGCAACCTTATATGCTGCCGTCCGAGGCAGAGTGGGAGTACGCTGCCCGTGGTGGCCGGGTAGGCACCCAATACCCTTGGGGCGGCCCATCGGCGCGCAACGCGAAAGGTTGCCTGATGGCCAACTTCAAGCCCGGCCGGGGCAACTACATCGATGACGGAGCCGCTTATACGGCCCCGGTATATTCGTATTTTCCCAATGACTTCGGCCTCTACAACATGGCAGGCAACGTAGCCGAGTGGACCTCCTCTTCATTCAATGAGTCGGCATCGTCTTTCGTGCACGATATGAACCCCACCTACCGCTATGACGCGGCGGCGGGCGACCCGGAATCCTTGAAGCGCAAGGTGGTCCGCGGCGGCTCCTGGAAAGACATCGGCTATTTCTTGCAGAACGGTGCCCGCGCCTACGAATACCAGGACACATCCAAATCTTACCTTGGTTTCCGGAGCGTATCCGCCTACCCGGGGGTAGATCCAATGAATAATTAACATACTACTTAGTAAGCAATCAACAAGCACAACACAGCAATACCATGGCAGCGAAACGCACATTCAAAATCGGCATCAATAACATCATTTCCTGGGGAGCTACCGTCGTCATCATCGGACTAATGGCCAAGCTGCAACATTGGCCGGCGGGCGACTGGCTCATCATCATCGGCCTCGGTACCGAAGCGTTGCTCTTTTTCCTGCTTGGCTTCCAAAACGAGAACAACGACGTTGATTGGACCCGGGTGTACCCCGAACTTGCCAACGACTACCAGGGCGAATTGCCGAAAGCGACCGTTCGCCCGGCCGCCAATACAGGCAACACGGCCGCGCTCGACAAGATGCTGGCCGACGCGCGCATCAGCCCTGAACTGATTGGCAACCTCGGCGATGGCCTCCGCTCCTTCGGCGATAAGGTAGCCGCTATTTCCAACGTGTCCGATGCCTCCCTCGCCACCGACCAGTTTACCCAGCGCGTGAAGGGCGCTACGGGCAGTGTTGACAAGCTCAACGCAGCCTTTGAAAAAGCCTCCAGCGATCTCGCCGGCATCAGCGCAAGCGGCGGCGACGTAACGGCTTACCACGAGCAGGTACACAAGCTCGCCAACAACCTCCAGCACCTCAATGCGGTGTACGAATTGGAGCTGCAAGATACGGGCAAGAAGCTACAGACCATTTCCCAACACTACAACAGCATTGCCCAAACCCTGCAGAACTTCAATGACTCGGTGGTAGATACACAACAGTTCAAGGACCAAGTAGCCCATCTCAATAAGAACCTTGCATCGCTCAATGCCGTGTATGGAAACATGCTGGCCGCCATGAACCAACCGCGCGTATAGTTTATTTCTAAGATACTGACACCTTAACGAGCAGCATTACAGCATGGCAGCAGGAAAACAGACTCCGAGGCAACGTATGATGGGTATCCTATACCTGGTGTTGTTGGGATTAGTGGCATTGAACGTGAGTGACTCCGTGCTCGACGCCTTCAAGAACCTGGCGACAAGCCTGAGTACCTCTACACAAAACACCCAGGAAGGAATAGACAACATGTTCAGCGCCTTCCGGGCCACCAAGTTGAAAGATGAGCCCGAACGTGCCAAGCCCATACTGGGCCGGGCCGAGCAGGCCACCCAATTGGCAAACAACCTATCGGGATACATCGATTCGCTCAAGGCCGTGCTCGAAGCGGAGGGCGGCGGACAAAACGAGACGACGGGCGACGTGCGCAAGCGCGACAACCTCAGTATCAGCCCCCGCATCATGATCAAACAGAAAGAAGACGGCGTGAACCGCGCCGAGCAGTTGCGGAGCCGCATCAATACCACCCGTGAGCGGCTGTTGGCGCTGGCCAACAACGAAGTTTCCTTTTCGTTGGACGCCCAAGACCCGCCCGCCCGTGGCGGCATCAAGAAATCGTGGGAGCAGGCCAACTTCGGCGACGGCATCCCGTTGACCGCTTCCATCACGGCATTGGAAAAAATCAAGGCCGATGTGAAAAATGCCGAGGCCGTGGTGGTGAAACATATCTTCGGCGAGATGGACATGGCTGTGGTCAACCTCGATCGGTTTGCCGCCGTCGCCGTCGCTCCGTCATCCTATATTATCCAGGGGCAGCCTTACACGGCCAAGGTATTCCTCACCGCTTACGATTCGAAGTCGACACCCGAGATATCCGTTGGGGGCAACACACTGCCTGTTGCCGATGGGCAGGCCACCTACACGGCCAATACATCCAGCGAAGGGGTCTTTAACTGGATCGGGACCATCCATGTAAAACAGACCGATGGCACGGTGAAGGAGTATGTCACCGAGCCGCAGACCTACCAGGTAGCCCGGCCTTCGGCCGTGGTTTCGCCCGATGCCATGAATGTGCTGTACATCGGGGTAGACAATCCGATCTCCGTATCGGCCCCGGGCATCCCCAAAGAGAGCCTGCAGGTGAGCGGCAAAGGCGTAAGCATCTCCGGCTCGGGCGGCAAGTATGTAGCCCGGGTAAGCCAGCCCGGCACGGCCAGCATCCAGGTTTCGGCCCGCATCGGCGACCAAACACAGTCTCTTAGTTCCACGGATTTCCGGGTAAAACGGATCCCCAAACCGCAGGCCCGCGTGGCGGGCCGGGCGGGCGGCACCGTTGCCGCCGCGCAGATACGCGGCCAAAACCGCATCTTTGCCGCATTGGAAGATTTTGAGTTCGACGCCAAGTTCAACATTTCACGTTTTTCGATGTTGATACAGAAGCCCCGTGTAGACCCCATGGGCCCCTACCAGGGCACGGACGGCACCTTTTCAGGGCCCATGCAGAATGCACTCAGTGCCGTTTCACCGGGCTCTTTTGTGTTTTTCTACAATATTATCGCGGTAGGCCCCGACGGCGTACAGCAAGAACTCGATCCGGTTTCATTCCGGATCAACTAATTGATAACGATAAAGGAGGTAACGATGAAAGTGTATGGATTTTTGGTCATGATGGCGGTGGGGCTGTCTGCATATGCCCAGGAGGCAAACCTATCCAACAGCACCACGCCCATCCCCGCGGAAGAGCCACCGGTAGATGGCTACTACGTCAAATCCGACATATTGGACCGCGAAGTTGTGCCCTATGCAAATATCCGCCCTACCGATGTGGCCTACGTAAAACGTATCTGGCGTGAGTTTGACGTGCGTGAAAAGCTCAACGCACTGTATGCCTCACCGAAATCGCGGCTGATCGATGTCATCATGCAAGCGGTACTAGCCGGCGAACTCACCGCCTATGACCCTACACCTACCGAAGATGACCCCACGGGCGATAGCTTCAAGACCCGCCTATCGCCCGACCAGGTGCTGGGCCGGTTCGGATCGGACAGCACGTTGGTAGAAGAGTACGACCAAGACGGCAACGTCATCGCTTCGCACTTCGAGGCCACCGCGTTCAACCCGAACGATGTGGTGCGCTTCCGGATCAAGGAAGATTGGATTTTCGACAAGCAACGTTCCGTATTCGAGCCGCGCATCATCGGCATCGCGCCATTGGTGACCCCCAAGATGGATGAGATCACAGGCGGAGCATCGGCCGATATGGAAGGGATGGAGGCCGTTGAAGACATACCCGGTTTCGACGGCGCCGGAAACACGCCCGCCGTCGTAGCCGATGCCTATCCGGCATTCTGGATTTATTTCCCCGAAGCCCGGCACATCCTGGTCAACAAAGAAGTTGCCTCACGAAATAACGACGCCACAGGCCTGAGCTATGATGACCTGTTCGTCAAGCGGCTATTTTCCAGCTACATCGTTAAGCAATCCAACCCCGAAGATCTCCGTATCCGAGACTATGTAGACAACGGGCTGGACCGCCTATATGAAGCACAACGTATCAAAAAAGACCTCGTCGATTTCGAGCAGGACCTGTGGTCCTATTAGCCAAAAAATGATTTTCGTCAGTTCGCTGCCGTTTTTCTCTTTTTGGCACGCAAATCGTTGCATGCGTATTTATAATGCAAATGTAAAAATGATTTACACCGTATGGGCGCATACGAAGATTGCTTAAGTTTGCATAAGCATAATTAACAGTTCAACTAGCTATTAAGTCGTGCAACTCAAAAAAGTTAACAAAATCTCCGGGATCAGCTCGGCTGACTTCATCAAGGACTACCTCAACAAGGGAGTACCGGTAGTTATGGATGATTTCGTAGCCAAAAACAGTCCGGCATGGACTAAATGGAACTATGACTATTTCAAGGAAATAGCCGGAGATAGCATCATTTCTTTACATGGGCGGGAAGACGCGTCGAACGACCGCGCAGCCAGTGCTCCTGTGGCCAAAATGAAATTCAGTGAGTATTTGGACATGATCGAGCGCGAACCGACCGATTTGCGGATTTTCCTGTTCAACCTCATGAAGCTGAAGCCCGAGCTCAACCACGACCTGATTTACAACGATGTAACGGGTGGCAAGGTGCTGCAATGGCTGCCATACCTCTTTTTCGGTGGTGAGGGGTCGAGCACACGCAACCACTTCGACATCGATATGTCGCATGTCTTCATCACCCAATACAAAGGGGTCAAGAAAATATGGCTGTTCCCGCTGGAGCAGTCGGACCTGATGTATAAACTGCCCTACAACTTCCACAGCATTGCCAACATCAAAAATCCCGACTACGAGAAGTTCCCTGCATTGAAGTACCTCGATGGGTACGAGGCGGAAATCCATCCGGGAGAGACGTTGTTTATGCCCTCGGGGTGGTGGCATTACATCCAGTACGTCACCGAAGGCTATTCCATCAGCGTCCGTGCATTGCCCTCCACCGTTTACGACAAGTGGCGTGGATTCCGTAACCTGGTCATCACGCGCCACTTCGACAACACGATGCGCAAAATATTCAAGGACCGGTGGTTCAACTACAAAATAAACGCGGCGAATAAGCGCGCCGAACGCGCGCTGAAGCGGGTACAGTAGCGATCGCATGTATTTCTTCAGGAAAAAAGATCCCGATAGACCCACCAGCTTCAATTTACGGGTGATGCATGTCATCAATGCGACGGCCATTATCCTGTTTCTGCTGGCCATCGGGTACAAGATCGTCGATTGGCTTTTCTTCAACTAAGTCTTTACATCCAAACACCATGGCTACACACAAGGAAATCATCAATACCGCCAACGCACCCGCCCCCATCGGCCCCTACAACCAGGCCGTCAAAGCGGGCAATACGCTGTATATATCCGGGCAGATTGCGCTATCGCCCACCACCGGCGAACGGGTTGGTGGCTCGGTAGCCGAGGAGGCCCGCCAGGTGCTCGATAACCTAGCCGCCATACTGGCCGAAGCGGGGTACACCGTTGCCGATGTGGTGAAGACAACGATTTTCCTCCGCGACATGGGCGATTTCGCCGCTGTCAATGATATTTACGGCACCTACTTCACCGAACAGGCCCCCGCACGCGAGACCGTGGCCGTGGCCGGATTGCCGAAAAATGTCAACGTCGAAATTTCGGCCATCGCATGGAAAGCCTAAATGCAGGGCCGTTTGAAATACTTCTCGGCAGCGTTTTTCGCGGCGGTGCTTTGGGGCTTCATGGCCATCCCCCTGCGTGCCATCCGGGAGTGGCCCGCTGAAGACATCCTCTACTACCGGATTTTCGTGTCCACGGCGCTGATATGGCCGTTCATCTTCGTTTTCCGCTCTAAGCAGCTTGCCGCATCCGTCCGTTACCTGCAAACCGGGCCACCGCCCCTCCGCAAACGGCTCATCACGCTTACCGTGATCGCTTCGTTGCTCATCATGGGCAATTGGTTTACCTTCATCTATGCGGTAAACAACGTGAGTATCCAATCTGCGGCATTCGCCTACCTTGTCTGCCCGCTGCTTACCACGCTGGCGGCATTCATCATCCTCAAAGAGCGGTTAACGGGCCTTAAAAAACTAGCCATCGGCATCGCTTTGGCCAGCGTCATCCTGTTGGCCCGCGGCTCGCTGTATGACGTCGCCTGGTCCGTGGGCATCGCGTCGTTCTATGCCCTTTACTTGGTGGCCCAACGCATCATCCAACACGTGGATAGGCTGGTCGTGCTGGCTGTACAGCTCACCCTGTGTAGCCTGCTCATCCTACCGTTCCTGCTCTGGCAGCACCACCCGTTGCCTACCAGCGCCACTTTCTGGATCAATATCACTGTCATTGCCGTTGTTTTTACCATCATCCCCCTTTACATGAGCCTGTATGCGCTCAACGGCATATCATCCACCACCGTGGGCGTGCTTATCTACATCAACCCCATCATCGCCTTTGCCATCGCCGTGGTGTATTTCCATGAGCCCGTCTACACCCACCAGCTGGTGGCATACCTGGTATTGTTCGTCGCCGTATTCCTGTTCAATTGGGGTGCACTTCGGAAAGTTTTCCATAAATTCGCATGAACCGTTGAAAGCAGAAGCTCCCTGTGGCACCACTCAGTACCATAACCCCCATTGAATACCTCAAAGGTGTGGGGCCCGCCCGTGCCGAGGTGCTCAAAGCCGAGCTGGGCATCCATACGTTCGGCGACCTGCTCAGGCACTACCCCTTCCGTTATATCGACCGCACCCAATTCCATAAAATCAAGCAGCTCCACCCCGATATGGCCGCGGCGCAGGTAATCGGGCGGCTTGTACATATCGAAGAGCTCGGAGAGCGGCGCGGCCGGCGGCTCGTGGGCCATTTCCGGGACGATACGGGCACTATGGAACTGGTGTGGTTCCAAAGCATCGGCTGGCTCAAAAAAGCATTGCAGGTAGGCGCCGCCTATGTCATCTATGGCAAGCCCAACCTGTTCAACAACCAGCTTTCCATGACCCACCCCGAGATGGAAGTGTACAAGCCGGGCAGTCCGCAGCAGGGCAATATGAGCCTACAGCCGGTGTATAACACCACCGAGAAGCTACGGAAATTCGCGCTCGACAGCAAGGGCATCCAGAAGCTACAGGCTGCCCTGCTCGAAAGCATCGCCCAGCAATTGGGCGAAACACTGCCCGACCACCTCGTACAACAGCACCGGCTACTCCCACTGCCCCAGGCACTGGTGGCTATCCATTTCCCACACAACAGCAGCGAACTGGCGCAAGCCATCCACCGCCTCAAATTCGACGAGCTGTTTTTCATCCAACTGAAACTCCTCAAAAACAAGCTGCTCAACACACAGCGGTTCAAGGGCCACCGGTTTGACAGCGTGGGCGATACGTTCAACACCTTTTACAACAAGCACCTCCCCTTTGCGCTCACCAACGCCCAAAAGCGGGTCATCAAGGAAATCCGGCGGGATACCGCATCGGGGGCACAACTCAACAGGCTGGTACAGGGCGATGTGGGGAGTGGCAAAACCGTGGTGGCCCTCATGGCCATGCTGCTGGCCATAGACAATGGCTTCCAGGCATGCCTCATGGCACCCACGGAGATCCTCGCCCGGCAGCACCACCACAGCATCGGCAAGCTGCTGGGTAGCGGTATCGCATCCGTGCAGCTGCTCACCGGCTCGACACCCAAAAAAGACCGCCGGATCATCCACACCCAGCTTGAAGACGGCACCCTCGATATCCTGGTGGGCACCCATGCACTCATCGAAGATGCCGTGCGTTTCCGTAACCTGGGCCTGGTGGTCATCGATGAGCAGCACCGCTTCGGCGTGGAACAGCGCGCCAAGCTGTGGCGCAAAAACCACATCCCGCCCCACATGCTGGTCATGACCGCCACCCCCATACCGCGCACCCTGGCCATGACGCTGTATGGCGACCTGGATATCTCCGTGATCGACGAGCTGCCCGCCGGACGCAAGCCCATCAAAACGATGCACCTCTACGAAAGCAGCCGCCTGCGCATGTTCGGGTTCATGAAAGAGGAGATCGCCAAAGGCCGGCAGGTATACATCGTATACCCCCTCATCAAAGAAAGCGAAAAAATGGACCTCCTGTACCTCGAGGCCGGTTTGGAAACGCTGCAAAACGAGTTCCCGCTGCCGCAGTACCGCATCAGTATCGTGCATGGGAAAATGCCGGTGAAAGACAAGGATTTCGAGATGCAGCGTTTCGTAAAGGGCGAAACACAGGTAATGGTAGCCACCACGGTGATCGAAGTAGGGGTGGATGTGCCCAACGCCTCGGTCATGGTGATCGAAAACGCCGAGCGCTTCGGCCTGTCACAGCTGCACCAGCTACGGGGGCGCGTGGGGCGGGGTGCCGAGCAGTCTTATTGCATCCTGATGTCGGGCAGCAAGCTCGGCAAGGATAGCAAACTCCGGCTGGAAACCATGGTACGCACCAACGACGGATTTGAAATCGCCGAGGTGGACCTCCAATTGCGGGGACCGGGCGACCTGGCCGGCACACAGCAAAGCGGTGCACTCGATCTTAAGCTGGCCGACCTCACCACCGACCAAGCCCTGCTTACCACCGTACGCAACACCGTGATCGCCCTTTTCGAAGCCGACCCACAGCTGGCCAAGCCCGAAAACAGCCGGCTGCGTGACTACCTTACACAGACCGAGCCCGGCATCAGCTGGGAAAAAATATCCTAGCAGCCAGCAAAAAAAGAGGCAGCCACCTCGCCTAGGTCGAGATGGCTGCCCTGCTATATATAGACTCCGTGGAGGTATGCGTGGTTTACCTTGCAGCGATAACCATGTGGTCTGCATCGGCGTACTGGGCCTGGTCTATTGCCTTGGCGAAGTACTGCTCTACCTTTTGAAGCAACGGAAGGGTTTCTTCGTTTACAAAGCCTGCATATTTACGTTTGGCTTTCTTAAACTGCTTCTGCTCCCGTTTCAATTCAACACGAAGCTGTTCCTTCAACTTGGCAAGCTGTGCCGCTTCATACGCATCGCGCTCTTCGTGCTTCTTGGTATACATCGTTTCGATTTCGGCAATGGCCCTTTTGCTGGCTTCCACACGCACCCCTTGGTCAATATCGTCTTGGTAAACCTTGACGAAGAAAGCCTTGTCACGTTCCAGATCAGCGTGGTTGCCACGGCTCTCCCGAACCTGCCCCTTGGCTATTTCGAACTGGTGGAACAGCACATCCACATTGCGCTGGTGGAATGCAATGACCTGTTTGAAAGCGGCTACGCTCATCTGGTCGTTGATGTGTTCTTTCTTCACTTTCTCGGCGGGCCGGCTTACACTGGTGTTGGCAACGCTGGTTCCTACTGCGGCTGCGCAAATCATGGCGCTCAATACGATCGATTTCATAACTATGCGATTTTGTTTTTCCTTTTTTGTTGTTTCTATGGATAAGACGACAAAGGGGAAAAAACGTTGCACCTCCCCGGGCCAATAATAGACAAACCGCCCATAATCATCGACCAATGGAAACCCGATTAGACCAAAAGGCATTTTTTATAGATAAACGGCTACCGTTGGCACCCGCTACCACGCCCGCAGCGGGCCTCCTCACCCCCGATAAAGTTGCATATCCACCCAACATTCGCTATGTTTGTGACGGTACACAGCAAGGGGTGCCCCGCAGCGGGGCTGAGATTACACCCTAATTACCTGATTTGGATCATGCCAACGTAGGGATGCAAACCGCACAAGACCACCGTTCTTGTTCCGCACGCCGTTGGCAAATCCATGAAAGGGGCTGTACAACAAATAGGCAACTAGCATGGAACACGAAAAAACAACACTCGAACTTATCCCCCAGCAACAGCAGAACTGGCAAAACCGGCCCGAATGGTTTTTCAACAGGGAACACACCGACACGTATGAGCAGTGGTATGAGGGCCGCTACAAACGCGCCGAGATCTGGCAGAAAAAAGTGATGGAACAGTTGGTATCGAAAGACCGCCGTGTAAAAACGCTGCTCGAATTCGGCTGTGGCACCACCCGCTTCACGCGGTGGTGGAAAGAAATCGGCATCGAGGCCACCGGCGGTGACATCTCGCCGCTGATGCTGTCGCAGGCCATGCACCTCTTCGAGGGCGACCTGGTGATGGCCGACTCGCACCACATGCCGTTCAAGGACCATACCTTCGATGCGCTGGCCTTCATTACCACGTTCGAGTACTACCGCGACCCGGTGCGCGTCATCCGCGAGGCCGCCCGCGTGGGCCGTTATGGCATCGCCATGGGCATGATGAACCGCAACTCGCCCAAGGTGGTGCGGCGCCGGGTGCAGGAGCTGTTTGGCAAGAACCCCTTTTACCTCACAGCCACCTTCTACACCCCCAAGCAACTGAGTGCCATCATCCATACAGCGCTGCAAGGGCGCGCGTACACCATCGAGTGGACCTGCACGGGCCTGCCGCGTTGGTTTCCCGTGCAGCAATGGGGCCTTCCCTACGGCGATTTCTTCGGGCTGTATGTACGTTTCAACGATGTAGACTGATGGAGAAGCAACTCGGCAAAATAGGCATACCGTTATTTGACCGCACCATCGTCGCCATGGGTGGCCACCCACGGCCCGAGGTACGTACCGGCCCGCGTTTCGGCGTGGATGTATCGGTGGTAGACCTGCCCGGTGGCATGGCCATGGCCATGACCAGCGATCCGCTATCGCTCATCCCATCGCTGGGGCTGGAAGTCTCGGCGTGGCTATCGGTGCACCTCATGGCCAACGACATGGCCACCACAGGCCACGCGCCCATGTATGGGCAGTTTGTGCTCAACCTGCCCGATACGCTGGGCGCAGCCGATTTCAAGCAATACTGGGCGTACATCCACCGGTTCTGCAGCGATATCGGCGTGGCTATCACAGGTGGCCACACCGGTTTTGTAGCCCACCAGCATTCCACCATTTCCGGTGGCGGCACGCTGGTTACCGTGGCTCCCAGCGGCACCCTGCTTACCGCTGCCGCAGCCCGGCAGGGCGATGCCATCCTGGTAACCAAGCAGTGCGCACTGTCATCGGCGGCGATTTTGGCCATGAGCTTTCCCGAAACGGTCAAAAATAAGGCCGGAGCGGAGGTATACGCGGCAGCATGCAGCTCCTTTTACCAGACTTCCGTTTTGCCCGATGCGCTGGCGGCGGCAGACGGCCGGCATGCCGGAGCACCCATCAGCGCCATGCACGACGTCACCGAAGGCGGCGTACTCGGCGCCATCTACGAACTCGCCGTTGCCTCGGGCCATGGCGCGCTCATCCATAACGACCAGCTGCCCCTACACCCGGTGCAGCAACAGGTATGTAACGTCTTCGGGCTCGACCCCCGTTACTGCATCGGGGCGGGAGCCATGGTCATCACCTGCCCACCCTCCGCCGTGCAAGGTGTTATAAACCGGCTCCACGCCGCAGGCGTCCCCTGCGCAGCAGTGGGCCAGCTCACCGATGCCGCCCATGGCATCAAGCTGGAAACATCCGGCCAAACAAAGGACATACCCTACCACGACGAAGACCCCTACTGGGCGGCATTTTACCAAGCGCACCAAAACGGATGGAACTGATGGAAACAACCCGGCACATTGGCAAAGGGGTTTACCTCGTGGTAGACCCTTCCATGCACAAGCCCACGCTCTACGACAAGCTGGATGCGGTACTGGCCGAAGGCATCGCTGCCCTGCAGATCTGGGATCATTTCGGCGTGGACGACGACATTCCCGCGCTGATCGGCGAGCTATGCCGCCGCTGCCACGCAAAGGACGTACCCGTATTGATCAACAACCGGTGGGCCTACCTCGCAGGCACCCCGCTGGATGGCGTGCATTTCGATACCATCCCCCACAACTACGGGGCCATCCAGGCCGCCATCGGCCGGCCGTTCCGGTACGGCATCACCTGTACGAACGATATGGCGCCCGTTCACTGGGCACACAACCACCGCGCCGACTACATCTCGTTCTGCTCCATGTTTCCCTCCCACACCGTTGATACCTGCGAGGTGGTAACCCCCGCTTCGGTACAACGGGCGAAGGCCATCTATGACGGTCCTATCTTCCTGGCCGGCGGCATCCGGCCAGACAACATCGCGCAGCTAGGCGGCCTCCCTTATACCGGTATCGCGGCCATATCGGGCATCATGAGCAGCGATTCGCCCGGCGAAGCCATCCGTGCTTACCTTAAACACATCCAATCATCATCCCCATCCAAATAACCATGAATACGGAAACCATCAACAAGCTATGTTGCCCCTTCGATCGGGCAGACCTCACACTCACCCCCATCCGCACCACCGAAACCGGCGCTATCGACGAGGGCTACCTGCTATGCGGGCAGTGCAACCGCATCTACCCCATTGTACGGGGCATCCCTATCATGAGCCCCGATGAGTACCGCGAATTTGGGTTGGAGAAACCCTTGCTAGCGCGATGGAAAAAGCACCTCAACGGAAAGACCATCGAGCAGTTCCGCCTGGTGGATGGAATTTCCGGTAAGTTTGGTTAAGTTTGTGGTATGAAAGCCTTTTGTAAACCCCTCTGTGCCGCGATGGTCCTTTTGTCGCTCGCCAGTACCCGTGGCTCGGCGCAGCAACGTGAGGTCAACTACGACGAGTCAAAGGTACCTGCATACACCCTGCCGGCACTGCTCCAAACCGAAAGCGGCCAACCGGTAACCACGGTTGCGCAGTGGGAACAGCAGCGGCGTCCCGAGCTGCTCGGCTTATTCAGCTCGCATATGTACGGGCGCACCCCTACCGATCCGATTGCCGTTAGCTACGAGGTGCTCACGGAAAACCCGCGGGCGCTGGGCGGCAAAGCAACCAGCAGGCAGGTCAAGCTGCTATTCAGCAACGGCACCAAAACGTTGGAGGCATTGCTGTTGGTATACCTGCCCAATGGTGTCAAGAAAGCTCCCATGTTTGTCGGTTACAACTTCAAGGGCAACCACAGCACCACGTTAGACACCACCATCCTGTACTCCAGGAATTTCATGCTGGTGCGGGAGCAGGGCCATCCCGACTGGGAACGTGGCTGCCAGGCCACCCGGTGGTCGTACGACGATATCATCGACCGCGGTTACGGCATCGCCACCATGTGCTACCACGATATTTTCCCCGATCAGCCGGGGCGGAAGGACCACAGCATCGTTTCCCTTTTCCCCGGCTACGGTGCTGGCCACGAAGCGCCCGATGCGTGGCAGGCCATCGGCGCGTGGGCATGGGGTTCCAGCCGGATCGTAGACTACCTGGTTACCGACCCGCGGGTAGATACCGCACGCATCGCCATCATGGGGCATTCCCGCCAAGGGAAGGCCGCCCTCTGGGCAGGTGCACAGGATACACGCTTTAAGATCGTTATTTCCAACGATTCGGGCGAAGGCGGCGCTGCCTTGTCCCGGCGCAAGTACGGCGAAACGCTGGCAATTGTGAGTTCCATCCAGCCGGCCTGGTTCTGCCCCGCTTTCGACGCCTACCACGGGCGCGAAGAGGACCTGCCTTTCGACCAGCACCAGCTGCTCGCACTGATGGCCCCCCGGGCGGTATACGTGGCCAGCGCCGAGGACGACCAATGGGCAGACCCCAAGGGCGAGTACCTGGGTGCCTACCATGCCGGCCCGGCATATGCGCTTTATGGCCTCCGCGGCCTTCCGTCGGCCACACCGCCTGCCATCCACCAGCCCATCATGCATGATATCGGCTACCATATCCGCGCCGGCAAACACGACGTTACCCGGTACGACTGGCTGGCTTTCCTGGACTTTGCCGATAAGCATTTCAAAGCCACACACAAATAATATGGATACACGACGCGCCTTCCTGAAAAAAGCCGCCTACCTCGCGGGTGCAGCATCCTTGTCGAACGCCCTGCCCCCCGCCATCGCCCGGGCCATGGCCATCAACCCCGCACCGGGCTCCAGTTTTTACGATGCGGAGCATATCGTGCTGCTGATGCAGGAAAACCGATCGTTCGACCATGCGTTCGGCACCCTGCAAGGCGTGCGCGGCTTTAACGACCCACGTGCCGTCGTACAGCCCAACAACAACAAGGTATGGCTCCAAACCAATAAAGAAGGACAGACCTTCGCGCCCTTCCGCCTGGATATCCGAGACACGAAGGTAACGTGGATGGGCTGCCTGCCGCACGGATGGACCGACCAGACCGATGCCTACCACCGGGGCAAGATGGACCGCTGGCTCGACGTGAAACGCTCCGGCTTCAAGGAATTTTCAGACATGCCGCTCACCATGGGCCACTACACCCGCGAAGACATCCCCTTCTACTACGCCTTGGCCGATGCATTTACGGTGTGCGACCAGCATTTCTGCGCCAGCCTCACCGGCACCAACCCCAATAGGCTCTATTTCTGGAGCGGCAACATCCGCGAAGGATTGGACGGCAAGGCATTGGTATGGAACGGCGATTCGGAGTTCAGCGGCAAGGCCAACTGGCGTACCTTCCCCGAGCGGCTGTCCGAGCAAGGCGTCGCCTGGAAGGTGTACCAGAATGAGATATCCGCCAGCAGTGCCGGCTATTCGGGCGAGGAAAACAGCTGGCTCAGCAATTTCGGCTGCAACGCACTGGAATATTTCCCCCAGTATGCGGTCAAATACAGTGCACGGTACAAGTCGCTGCTCACCCAGCAGCGCCAAAAGCTCCTGGACCAGCTGGCGGCATTGGATGGCGACCCACCGCAGGACGAGGCCCGCGCGAAGCTCCAAAACGCCTTGGCCAATGTTGACAAGGAAATCGCCCTATACGGCAACGCACAGCTCGACACATTGCCCGAGCACACCCGCAACCTGCACCGCCGCGCATTCGTAAACAACGCCGGCGACCCCGACTACATGCAGCTCGAAACCATGCATTACCGCGATGGTGATACCGAGCGCGAGCTCCGCATACCCAAAGGCGATATCCTCCACCAGTTCCGGCAGGATGTCGCCTCGGGCGAGCTTCCCACGGTGTCGTGGCTGGTGCCGCCCCAGCTTTTTTCAGACCACCCCGATTCACCGTGGTTCGGCTCGTGGTACGTCAGCGAAGTGATGGATATCCTCACCCAGCATCCGGAGGTGTGGAAGAAGACCATCTTCATCCTTACCTACGACGAGAACGACGGCTATTTCGATCACGTGGCCCCTTTCGGGTCGCCAAACCCCTACCAGGGCGGCACCGGCAAGGTATCGCCCGATATCGACGCCCACCGCGAGTTCGTACGCCGCGAGGACCAGTACCATCCCGACAGTGCCCGCGAGAGCAACATCGGCTTGGGCTACCGCGTGCCGATGGTCATCGCCTCGCCGTGGACACGCGGCGGATGGGTCAACTCACAGGTATTTGACCACACGTCGCCGTTGCAGTTCCTCGAAAAATTCGTCAGCCGCAAGGTAGGTGCACCGGTAGCCGAAACCAACATCAGTAGCTGGCGGCGGGCGGTATGCGGCGACCTCACCTCGGCCTTCAGGCCCTACAACGGCGAGCAACTCACACCCCTTGCCGCCGTAGAAAAAGCTCCCTTCCTGATGGGTATCCACCGGGCCAAATTCAAGGACCTCCCCACCGGGTACCGGTCTTTAAGCGGCGATGAGATCACGGCCATCAACCAAGACCCGCGCCAGTCGCCCTGGTTCCCCCAGCAGGAGCCCGGCGTGCGCAATTCCAATGCACTGCCCTACGAGCTGTATGCCGATGGGCACTATGACCCCACCGGGCATTACCGCATCACCTTCAAGGCAGGCCGGGACCTATTCGGCGACCGGGCCGTCGGTTCGCCGTTCAAAGTATATGCACAGGTGCCCTTTGATGGCGAAGCCGGACGTACGTGGGATTACGCCGCATCGGCCGGTAGCGCCGTGGCGGATTCGTGGCCGCTTAGCGGGTTTGCCAACGGCCGGTACCAACTGGCCGTGTACGGGCCCAATGGTTTCTACCGCCTGTTCAAGGGCGGACCCGACCGGCCGGCCATCCGCGTAGGCTGCACCTACCGCCCCGGGACCAATGGCCGTGCCACGCTGCTGCTCACCTGTACCAATACGGGCGATGAAGATCACCGGCTGCAAGTGGTAGACAACAGCTACGGCAGCAAGCCCAGAACGGTGCGCCTACCCAAAGGGAAGGAATCCACCGTAGCGATCGACCTATCCGGTAGCTACCGGTGGTACGACGTCAGTGTGCGCTGTATGGGCATAGACGGGTTCGAAGAGCAGTTTGCCGGCCGGGTAGAAATCGGTGCCGATGGCATTACCGACCCCCTCATGGGCGTAGGTGCCCGTTGACGGTGTGAAGTAGTCGGTGCGGTGCCGCATCAAAGGTACTGCCAAATCCAAAGGAAGACGAAGAATGACTGGAGCACCGCCAGTGCCTTGGGTATGAACGTATTTTTCCGGGCCAAGATAATGAGCGAGGCGATGGAGAGCAGGATGAGAAGGATGGTCACCAGCCAATTGGGTATATCGAGGATGAACCTATAAAACGCCTCCTGCCGCTGTCCATGCACGTCAAACCGGTTAAATACGTACAGCCACGCCGCAAGGTAGTACACATTGAGTGCAACAGCCAGGTAAGCAATGGTATTGCCGATGGTTTTCATCAGTCAAACTTAGCTAAATTTATTTAGCTATCCGGTATCCTTGGCACCGCTTTCGAATGGATGAAAAGGCAAGAGAATGCAGGGCCAAATGGGGAAGGGGCAAAAAAGAAAGGTTTCCAAACGGGGAGAGTGGAAACCTTCACAAACCAATTATAAACCTAAATTATGAAGTCACAAACTTCGGGGTATTTTTCCAAACAACTGTACTGCACTCTCCTGCCTCGCAGGGTATGCACCGAAATGGCAAAGCGGGTCACTCTATTTTTCGTATCATTGTATGTGAAAATCGATGCATCATGAAAATCAATTCGCCGTTGCCCAGGATAATGGGTGCCCTACTAATCACTGCTACCATCACGTTCCACGCCTGTATGACGGTATCGTATGTGGGCGATCGCTACCAGCCGACGGAGCAAGTAGATGTATACTACGCCGAGAAAGATGTTAAAACCGAGTACCGGGTCATCGGCCATCTCTCCGAGAAAGTCAGTGGCCTGAAAGGCGAGGAGCGGGCGAAGCAGCAGATCATCGCCAAATGCCGTGAAGTGGGCGCCGATGGCGTCATCATCCTCGGCTTTGAATACGGCGGTTCCAAGGAAACCGAGGAATACCAGAAAGCCCAAGCGATTAAATACATCGAGTAAAGCACCCCATTGCCGTGTCTTTGTTTCATATGGGGGCACTGTTCAAGGCGCGCTAGGGGGTGTCGCCAATACCTCATAAACCAGCTCTTTGCGACCAATGCGTCCGTCTTCGGCGATGGCTTCCACCACCACGATGGTTTTGCCGGTAGCATCCGAGTGGTAAAACGACGTGGTGCCAGCACCCTGTTGGTCGGTAGCCAATTGATGGTCCCAATGAAGCAGTGTCCGCAAATCGGGGCGTCCGGCATCGCTTTCCGCAGCGCCCCCATGCGTGGTTACGGGAAAGGTGGTAACGGGCGAATAGACCGGTATGGTAGCCTGCAACAGACCAACCGGTTGGCGCGCCGCATATACCCCCTGTCCGGCATGGGTGTAGATGGCTACCACGCTGCCCATGGCGGGAACCTCCAACGGCGACGCTTCGGGGTACGTTTCCCGGTATAGCGAACTGAAATTCTTGGCAAACCTGATCAGTTCCAAGCTCTTGACCTCGCTGGGCGGCATGCTGGGGATGATATCATAACTATGCCCCGGCACGGGTATGCCATCCACTACCACGAGCGTCGGCTCGTTGCCCACCACCGTTGCCCGGAGGTACCCGCCATTGTCTCCCACGCGCTGGATGCGGATATCTTCGGGAAAATTGAACAGCAGTATGCTGTACAGGCCATATGACCATTTTTCTTCCCTGTCCTGGATGGCCTTGCCCGGGATGATCACATCGGCTTTGCCATAGCGGTCTTGCACCTGCGGCTGTTGCGGGCTTAGGGCCTTGCGTACCACTTCCACTTCTTCCAACAGGATTTCGCCGGATGCCAGCTTATACGCCAACTCCCGCTGAGCCCGCGCCTGCCGCTGCTTGGCAACGTAGGCCACCGTGCTGTCTACCCGGGTAATCAGCCGGCGTTGGTCGAAATGGATTTCCGGCGGTGTGCGCTCGTCCAACGAAATCGTATAGTTCCGGTTTTTCCCCTTTTTGTTGGTGCTCTGGAGGAGGATGGCCAACGAATCAACATACGCTTCACCCAGGCCGAATGCAAACCGGCCGAGGCTGTCGGTCTCCTGCACATCCATGCCCGTGGTCTGGCCGAAGGTGAGCAGCGTTATCCCCACGCCATCGCGCCCTTTGGTCGAAAATACGCCGTACACCCGGCCGCTCACATAAGGCTCCGGTTCGTTCGGATAGCGAAATGCCCCCGCGAGTGGCACATCGTAGCGGTAGCCCGCTGCGTGTACGAGCAGCAACGCGTCCAGTTCGGCATACGGCGTTCCGGGCAGCAAGTAGTGGCCCGGTTCGTCCACGCCCCGCAATTCCGAATCGAGCAGCAAGCGGCTTCGCAGGGTCTCCCGGCCCGCGTGCACACCGCCGAGCTGATCGCCATTCATCACCCGCACGGTATACGCCGCCTGTACCGGCCGGCCGCCACCGTCGGATACGCGCAGGGATAACCCGGCTTTCGACCGCTGGTGATATCGGATGCTATCCATTGCTATGGCAACGTGGAGCCTGTTTTGGCTGGTATGGTTAAAGAACAGCCGCGAGGCCACGGGGCGCCGGTGGCCATCCAGCACCCGGAAGGCAATGATGCCCTCTGGCAAATCGGTGGCGGGCAGGTCCACGGCAAGCAAGCCGTTTCTCGGCACCCCTTTGATGTTGTAGTACAGCGCACCCCGGCAGCTCACCTCCACCCGCAACGTGTCGTCCTCGCGGCCGCTTGTACGCACCGCCAGGTGGATGGCCGTATCGCGCGGTTCTACCGCCAGCACCAGCCCCGTATCGGCCACGGCCGGAAGCGGATAGTGCCGCAGCCCCTTGCCCGCCCCATCGAGCACGGCATGGTAGGTAAGCTGCGGGGCCGGTGTAAACACAAAGCTGCCTATGCCCAGGTGGTTCGTACGGAACGGTGCCACCGTGTCGCCCCGGCTGTCTACGATGCTCCCTGAAACCGCGGCCCCACTCCCCATGCCATCGCGTATGCGGATGCCCACGCGGCTACGGATACCCTGCACGAGCTGTCCGCTTTCGGCAAAGAACCGGAGGTCGATGCTGTCGGGCCTGACCGAAACCGTGCGCGTGAACCGCATGCCGTGCTGTGTTTCGATGGTGAGCGTGGCCAGTGCGGCACCGCTGGGTAGCGGATAGTCGAGCAGGTAGTTGCCGCCGCGCGCTTCCTTGATGCGCAGCGTATCGCGCCGCTGATCGACGGTAAGGAATGCCGTGAGGTCTTTCTTGTGCGCGCTATCCAACATGGTGGGCATCAATTGTGCGTGCAACCAATGATCGCCGGGCGTCTTTTCGTGCAGCTCAAAGGCAGTGATGGGGGTCCGGTCGATTTCCGTGGAGGCAGCAAACAGGCGCACATAACAAGGGGCGATAAAATCCGTACCGAAGTTTTTGTTCCACTCCGTATACGCCCGGACCAGGTAGACTCCTTGGGAGATTGACTTATTGAGTTGGAAGCTACCCGCGCCCCTACCGGCCGTCAATTTGATCCGTTTCCGTTGTATAACACGCTCATCTGAAGCAATCAGTTCCACATGGAGCACACCCGAAAGGGTTGTTGGCCGCAGGCCCTGCGATGAAACCACGGCGGCGTCGAACCATATGGTTTGGTCGGTGGTGTATACTTCCGCATCGGTTTGCAGGTATATTTTTTCCGCGTAGGCTGCGGCAGCTATCACCGGCATTTCCTGGGCACGCGTGCCACCGGGCGGTACCGCAGCCAGTACCACCATGATGAAAACTGCCGATCGGATAACGCTTACACAGCCCATGACTACGCAAAGTAACGTATTTTCGGCTGGAGAACTCGCTTACCGGCGCCCAACGCGTTGACGCCCACCGTCTGCGCCATGCCTCCACCGGAGAAAAAGTTTGATATATGCTCGTTTTCTTCGTTGAACCAACCGTCAAAATTTTCAGTCGTCCAATTTAAGCGCTTCCTCCACACGGTCCAGGCAATCCTGTACGTGGATTTTTGTCATCACATCCGATATCGCTGGAATGGAAGCCTCCAATGCCGATTTCAAATTACGGAGCTGGTATTTGGCCAATGAGCGTATATCGGAATGGGCCAGGTCGTTGCCGTTGCGGACCACGCGGACGACTACGCCGCTGGGCACGCTGGCGGCTGTCGCTACCGGCTTGGGGCTGGCGAGCTCCGCCAATTTAGCGATATAGCTTTTCTGTAGGTTACGCCTGTAAACATCCGCTGCTTCTGTGCCATCCAAATCGCGCCAAACCATGGCGTGTACGTCTTTAAAATATTCCAATATGCCATAAGCCTCTTCGGGATCGCCGGCGGCCACCTCCGCCTCCACCAACCGCTGCAGCCTATCGGTGTCAAACAGGTTGTTTACCACGCGCAGTTGGTGGGCACCGACCGTAGAAAGGGGGCTTCCGCCGATGCGCTCATAGATTTCGGGCACAATGAGCCACTCCGGGGTGTGGAGCACCTGTGTCTCCAGGAAGGCCAGTGCTTCCTTCTGGATGGTCTTGGGCACCGCGCTGTACACGGCCCCCCGCTGCTCCACGGTTTTGGGCGTTTCGTACACCCCGCCGATATTCTTGATAACGTGGCCAATGTAGCGGCCGAACTGGGTGTTCACTTCCCTGTACAGCTCGGCGAGCCCGCTATACCCTTCATTTTCGGTTTCGGTCCATCCGGGCAGGTTTTCCACCACCCGTTTCAGGTTGCGTATGCCATAGGTACTGGCCAGCATGGCATTGTCGCCCATATCTTCACTTTGGCTCCGCGGGTCGGAAGGATTCGATTCATGGCCGAACCACAGCCGCCGGTCCTTGTTCTTGTCGATCACCCATTTGTTGAGGTGTCCCTGTTCCGCATCGGCGTTTTCAAACTGGGGAAACAGACGATAGCCCCACTCGATGGCCCAGGTATCGTAATCGCCTATCCGTGGGAATAATCCTTTTTCACTGATGTTGTCTTCGGGCTGGGCCACGTAGTTAAAGCGTGCATAGTCCATGATACTGGGCGTATGTCCATGCGCTTCCACCCACTTCTTATCGCGCAACTTTTCCACGGGCGTGGAGCTGGACGAACCGAAGTTGTGGCGTAGCCCCAGTGTGTGCCCCACCTCATGGCTAGACACGAAGCGGATAAGCTGCCCCATCAGTTCGTCGCTGAATGCCAGGCGCTGCGCCCCTTTGTCATTGGGTGCCGCTTGTATAAAATACCAGTTGCGCAGCAGCCGCATCACGTTGTGGTACCAGTTGATATGGCTTTCCATGATTTCGCCCGTACGGGGGTCGGCAATGCTGGGCCCGCTCGCATTCGGCACGGACGATGCCTTGTAAACGATCGCCGAATACCGTGCATCATCCAGGCTCCAGGTGCTATCTTGCGCCTTGGTGGGTGCCTCCAGCGCATAGATCGCGTTTTTGAAGCCCGCTTTTTCAAACGCGGCCTGCCAGTCGTTCACACCTTGGATGAGGTAAGGCACCCATTTTTTGGGGGTTGCCGGGTCGATGTAAAACACGATCGGCTTCACGGGTTCCACCAATTCGCCCCGGCGGTATGCCGCCCAGTCTTTCGGCACCAAGCGCCACCGCTTCACGAGGCGTACCTGCTCCACCCCTTGGGGGTCCTTGTCGAAATCGGTGTACCCCACGGTAAAATAACCCACCCGGTTGTCTGCATACCGCGGCTGCATGGGGTTTTCGGGCAATTTAACGATGGACGTATTCAATTCAACCGTTGCCGTGCCGCCCTCGCTGCGGGCGTACGTTTTCACTGTCTTTATCTCGGTATTCATCGGATAGGTGGTTACCCCTTCCGTGTACGACTTGTCCGACTGGTAGCCGCCTAGCTTCAATGCCTTTTTGATATCGGCCGACCCGAAGAACAGCAAGTCGTTGTCGCCCTCTAAAAACTTGGTCACATCGACGACGCTGCCCGTGCTATCGGGGCTGAACGCTGCGATATCGAACGAGGCGGCAATGGGCTGCAGGTTAGAGCGGGTCACCGCCTGGTACATCGACTGGGTGCTGTCTTTGGAATACTCCGAGAACGACACCTTGCGGATAAACAATTTGTGTTTCGCTCCTTTTTCAAAGCGGATCACCGCCTGGTTCACGGGGTCGCCGGCGTAACCGCTCATGCCCGAGCGCATGTTGGCGCCGGCTTTCGCCAAGCGGGTAACGAGCAACATATCCCTGCCCAGCACGCTATCGCCCACCTCGAAGAAATATTTATCGTCCAATTCATGTACGTAGATCAGTCCCTTTTGCGACTTCGCTTCGGGCTTGATGACTTCCGCATAGGGTTTGGGGCCCTTGGCTTCCGGCTTTTTCTTCTTGGCCGAGTCGGCCGCGGCGGTATCCGCCCGGATGGTGTCTACACGGCTTTTTACGGTATCGGTCTGTCCGAAACCCTGTACGGGAGACAACATACTGCAATAAAAGACAAAAACGGCCAAGGCAAAGCCTAGTGATGATACGGTTAATTTAAGATTCATGTTTAGTGGTGCATTGATTAAACGTTGGTGAAGGTAGTAAATATTCGGTGTCTTCCTCAAATTTCCACCACTTTTTGCAGGGAGTGGCCGTTTCACCAATCAAACTCGCGGGAAGTCATCCTGCCCGAGCCCGCAATTACCAGCTTACCTTCCGAAATCGTGAGGATGCCATACGCGTTGCCATCCTCCGTTTCCACCATCCCTTCCAGCGTAATGCAGGGAAGGGATCCTCCGTGCATGGCAAACGCACCCTTGTGGTTGTGCCCCGAAATAACGGCCTTCACCTGTTTATACTTGGAAAGCAGGGCCAGCAGTTCGCGGTTATTGAGGGCCTCATGGCCATTGTCTTCGGGCAACAAGGGGTGATGCGTAAACACCAATACCTGTTGCCCTCGTTCCTGTGCCTGTTTCAACTGCTTTCTTAACCACGTTAGCTGCGTTTTTCCCACCCCACCGTTCCATGGCTGCGCCTTGCCGCGGCCCTGTTTTTCGAATGCCTCCGCCAACCGCCGGTAGGCTTTCCCCTTGGCGGTATGGGGTGCGGTCGCATAGGCAGACAACTCGTTGGTGTTTAAAAATACGAACCGCCAGCCTGCGGTATCCACCGCATAATACGGCGCTGGCATCCGGAAGGCCCTGTACAGATCGTCGGGATGCTCCACTTTTTCGAAGTCGTGGTTTCCCAGCAGGTTATGCACGGGGCGTTCGAGCCTGTCCAGCTCATCCAGTACCGCCGGGAGGTCCTTGGGGCCTTCGTCTACCAGATCGCCCAGCACCACTGTAAAGTCTACGCGCTGCTCGTTCAATGCCGTTACACTTTCCGCCAATTTGGGTATCGATTCCCTATAAAAGCGTGTACCGCGGCTATCTTTGTCGGCGTATTGGATATCGGCAATGAGGCCGATACGCAGCGGCTGTTTCCCCATTTCCTGTGCTTGCAAAAAGCAAGCACAGGAAAGGAACACCAACAGCGAGGTTATTTTATTCAGTAGGGTTACCATCCTGGATTGGGTGTTAAGTTAGGGTTCAACGTTATTTCATTTGTAGGTATGCATTCGAGGTAGTCGCGCCCCTCATCAAAGCCGTACCCATTGGGCAGCTGGCCAACGAAGGGATCCAGAAAGCCATCGCCATCCAGTTTATAATTGATCGTTTGGCCGTCCCACTCGGTCGCGTCAAAGGGGTATCCTTTGGGGCGTTTTCCTTTCAGCAGCTTATGGGCTGCCCAGCGTCTAAGGTCGTCGTACCGGAAACCTTCGGCCCCAAGTTCGACCGCCCGCTCCCGCCGTATTTCATACAGTTCGTCGGAGAGCGGATAGCCATAATCTGCATACCTGCTCCGGTTGGGGTCGGGCTGTATCGCCACATCCGGCATTCCTGCCCGTTTGCGCAGGAGATTGAGCGATTTGGCATAGTCTACGGGTTCCCCGAGTTCGGCCTTGGCTTCCGCGTAGTTCAATAGTGCCTCCGCATAGCGGAAGATAACGGCTCCGGTTTCGTCGCTGGAACTCCACGAAACGCCTCCCCCGGCCAGCGGAGCGGCGGGGTCGTTCCCTTTCCGTATCTGGAAGCCCGTGTTGTTGAGCGTTTGGCCGGACTCATCCAGGTTTGGTTTCGAAAACACACCGCGCCCGAATCCGTTGTCCCACATCACCGCTCCCGGCGTCCAAACGGTCTGCGCAAACCGCGGATCGCATTCCTCTTTTACCTTGGTGAGGAATGCGTTGCCTTTCACCGCCTTCCCGGCAGCGAAGTAATCGTAGGGGCTGCCATCCCTCCGCAAGTAATGGTGCACCTGTTCAAGTGTCATGGCAATCCCGGCGGTACGGTCAGAAACGTATATCTGGAAGGAATGCGACTGGTTGAGATTTACGGAATAAGCCTTCCATAGCAGCACTTCATTGTTGGCCGATTGGTCTTTCAGAGAAAACAACCGGCAGTAGTCATTTTCCGGCTCGCCATTGGAATAGAGCGAGAGCCCGTACATCGGTTTCATCAACTCTTCCGCTGCCTCCACCGCCTGCCTCAGGTACTTGTTGGGGTCTGCCCCGGCCGTACCGAATGCCGTGCCACCGTGATATTTCTGCCAGGTGCCTTCATAAAGGGCTACCCTCGATTTTAACAGCAAAGCCGTTTGCTTGGATAGCAGGTTGTTCCCACCTTCGGTTTCCTGCATGAGGTCGAGGTATTCGATGGCCTTGTCTAGGTGTGCCAAAATGGAATCGACCACCACATTCCGCGGATCCCTCGGCTTATACAGGTCTTCCGAGTCCATTTGCAGCGAATAGGTAAACCAAGGCACATCGCCATAACTCCTTACCTTTTCAAAGTAAAACCATGCCTTGAAAAAATGTGCTTCGCCCACGTAGTGTTTGTATCGGTCAAACGGATCTGTGCATCGCCCGTAGTTTTCAAAGAATATATTTACGTTCTGAATATCTGCCCATGTCCAATTGCCACCCGAAGCAATGGGCGATTGCGTACCGTTCCAAACCGTGCTTGGCGAAGCTTCGATCTGCACATCCGATCCGCGGGTACCATCCCATCCGATCAAACCCAGGTAACTGCCCACCGTATTGAAAGCCGGGAAAGCCGTATAGAACTGGACCATGTAATTTTTCAAGTCGCTGGTTGTTTTCCAATACGTATCGTTTTCGATCTGTGTAAGCGGCGGCCGTTCTAAAAAGCCCTTCGTGCACGACACCGCTAGGAATAAAAGGCCGATATGCCCTATTGTTATTGCGAACTTCTTCATTTTTATCTTATTTTAATTCGGTAGATCCACGTTAAAACCTATCTTCCCAGTTACAGCGATACATTCAGGCCGAAGGCCCAGATCGCTTGCGAAAGCATACCCTTTCCATTCCCATACTGCCCCAATGTTGCCGTTTCCGGGTCGAAACCCGAGGGCAGCGATGTAAGCGTATAGATGTTCTCTCCCGAGAAATAGATACGCGAGTGCTTAAGCCCGATTTTCGCCAGCACGTGCGGCGGGAAGGTATACCCCACCTGGACGTTCTTCAATCGCATGTACGCCCCGTTCTGCAGATAGCGTGTCTGTACCTGTTTGTTTTTGTTATCCTGGCCGGTTGTGCTGTAAGGCCTTGGGAAATACGCGTCTGTGTTGATGCCCAAGCCCGAATAGGCAGTTCCTTCCTCATCCCTGTAATAGTCCATGTGGCGTGGGAAGAGCGAAGATTGGTTCCAAGCCTGGAACCCCCAAAAAACATTGCCACTCAGCCACAGGTCGCGCTTTGCGGTACCCTGCAGGAATACCCCTACATCGAACCGTTTATAATTGGCCGTAAGGTTGAGGCCGAATTGATACCGGCTCGTTGAATTTCCGATAACCCGCAGGTCGCCGTGATCCGAAACGGTATTCTTTCCCGCATCGATTACCCCATCGCCGTTTACATCGCGGTATTCCACATCGCCGGTACGCCACACCTGCCCGTTTATAAAGCGCTGGTAATTGGTTGCGTTTATCTCGTCGGCCCTTGCCTGGGTTTGGATAAGGCCGACGGTTTCATACCCCCATATTTCTCCCACGCGCTTCCCCGTATAGTCGGTGGTTAAGATCCCCGTGGGGTTGGGGTACTTGGAAACGACGTTGGCATAGTCAAACATGCTGGCGGCCACCGCGTAGTTAAATTCCCTTCCCGGTTTTCCATTCCATCGCAAGGTAAAATCCCAGCCCTTGGTTTTAAGCTCGGAGTTGTTTTCCAGGGGTATGGCCCTGCCGATCACTGCTGGCAGCGCCTGTGCCGGCCCCAAGCGATCAAAGGTAAGCCGCTGGTAGTATTCCATTTCCACGTGCAGGCGATTTTGGAAGAACCCTGCTTCAACAGCCACATTGGTAGATTGTGAAGACTCCCAGGTAAGCAGTGGATTAACCAGGTTGGGGGCAATGGTGTAGGCGGGTCTTTGCCCATTTACGATCCAATTAAGGTTGGTCCTTACGCCCAATAGGGCCAAGTCTTGGTAAGCCGAGACATGCTGGTTGCCCAGCATCCCCCAAGACCCCCTCAACTTCAAATGCTGCACGTGGTTTTTCATGTTGGCCCAGAATGCCTCGTTCGATATGTTCCAGCCGGCAGAGAACGACGGGAACAGCCCCCATCTTTTTCCTTCAGCAAATTTGGAGGTGCCATCGTACCGTACGTTGCTTTCAAAGAGGTACCTGTCTGCAAAATTATAATTCAGCCGGGCAAAATACCCCAGTGTGGACCAATGCGAGAGGTCATCCAGCGCCTGCATTTCGCCGGTAGCGGTTGTCAGCGAAAGCACTTCGGGCGTTATCAACTCCCTTTTCAGGCCCCGCAGGTAGTCGTAATTATTCTCCTCTTGCTGAAAGCCGGCCATCACACTGAAATGGTGGTCGTTGCCCACATCTACCTTGTATGACGAATAGATGTTCAGGGCTTTATAGGTTACATTGGCCTTATCCTTTGTCAAATAAGACGGCACGGTGAGCGAAATGGGTACCAACGTACCATCTACCTCATCCTCATAGGCCACCAAGTTGGCGCCTTCGTAGTTATTGACGGAGTAGTCTATCGAGTAATCCGCGTTGATTGTCCAATTTTCAATCGGTGTGATCTCCGTGGCCATCCGTTGCATCAGGTTATTGTCTGTAAACCGCTCGTAGCCTGCCTGCATCTGCGGCACACGCGATAATTGCGAATAATGTCCGTTTGGCGACTTCAGGTACACTTCGGGGTGTGTGCGGAGTATCTGGTGTATCAGCATGCCATAGCCGCCCTCGCCGTTGTAAATCGGCCGGTCCCTGAACTCGTTGGTAAGGCGTGTGTTGGAGCTCACCTTCCACCACTCCGTCAGGTTTGCCTCCAGCTTTGCCTGCATGTTGTACCGGCGGTACTGGTCATCTACCATTTTCAGGGGGCCCTTCTCTGCGGCATGGCCCAACGAAAGGAAATAGGAAATATCCTTGGCGCCGCCTCTCAGGGAGAGGTTCTCCTGCGTCCGGTATCCCGCTCCGTAATGAACATCTATCCAGTCGTTGTCTCCATTCGAAAATTGGTAGGTAGACCATTTGGTAGGGTTGTTAGCATCCGGAACGGTTTCCGGCAGCGTCGGGTCCGCCAACCGGGCTATGATCCGGTCGATCGTTGATTCGGCAAACAAGCGCGCCACGCCCTGGTTGTCGTGCATTTCGTTCATCGCCCTCACAAACGTATAGGAATCGACCATGGCCGGCTTATCGATGATGGACGTGGGGCCGGCATTAACGGAAAAATCGACCTGGGGCTTCTGGTTTTCCCGTCCGGATTTGGTGGTAATCAGCAATACGCCGTAAGGTGCCCTTGCCCCATAGATGGCTGATGCCGCAGCATCCTTCAACACCGAGATACTCTCTATCGTATTTGGATCGAGCGTGTTGATATCGCCCACGGTGCCGTCGATTACCACGTAAGGGCTTCCCTGTCCGCGTATTTGCACGGATGGCGCGGCACCCGGTTCGAAGCCGCTGTTGCCATAGCCGATGGTTACGCCACTTACCGTTCCTTGGAAAGCCTGTGAAACGTTGTTTACCGGCCGGTTCTGCAACCGTTTGCCGTCTACAACCTCTACAGAGCCCGTGAGGTTGACCCTTCGTTGCGTACCATAGCCCACCACCACCACCTCTTCGAGGTCGCTCACCGATTCCTTTAAAGCCACATTGATGACCGATTGGCTACCGATGGTCCGTTCGATCGACTCAAAACCCATGAGCGTGTAGGTCAGTGCCGTGCCTGCTTCGGGGATCGACAATACATACTGCCCATCCACATCGGTTGTAGTTGCTGCGTTTGTTCCGCTTACCTTTACGGTGGCCCCTTCCAACGGATTCCCGATCGAGTCTGTTACCCGTCCGGATACCTGTCGTTGCTGCATCGCCATTTCGGGCTCCACGGCAACGGCCCTGCTTGGCTTGGGCGGCGTTTCCTTTCTATGGAGGACGATAATCTTACCCTGGATTTCAAATCCGTAGGGTTTGTTCTTTAACAGTTTCTCCAGTGCCGTGTTTACACTTTCATTGCTGACCGATAGGTTTATCGGCCCCAGGTCTTTCACATCTTTCCGGTTATAGAAAAAGGTGTAACCGCTCTGCTTCTCTATTTTCTTGAGGATTTTCGTCAGGGTGGCGTCTTTCTCGTTCAGGGTAACGCGTTGCCCGAAGACATTGGCCGACAGTTGTAGGCAGGCTGTCGTCATGATAAGGATAATCAGTTTTATTCGCACGAGTATGGATCTATTAACAAGTGGAGTAAAGCAGTTTAATTGCTCGAAATTCATACATTTGCATGATTGGGTAAATAATTAATTGGTTGTCCGAAAACGACCGTCCTCTTTCCGAAGGGGGTTTGCCCAATGGATGGCCGGCAGTGTAGCGAGCACTTCCGGCTTTTTTTTGCAAACCAGTCGTCGATATTACCTAGTTGCTTTTCACATCGTGTTTTTTTAAGGGTTATCGAATCAGTTTATTTTCGCGGTAGCACCGTCAGTACGCGTCCTTCCAGTTCAAACCTTACGCCGGCGCTTCGCAGCACGTTCAATACTGCGTTTAAGCTTGCACTCCGAGGTATCTTACCCACAAACAGGTCGTCAGATCCGGAAATCTCATATACCGTCTGTATATCATACCAGCGTTCCAACTGCTTTACCACGGTGTATACGTCTGCATCATTGAAGTAAAAATAGCCATCCTTCCAAGCCGTAAATTCTTCGGTATTGATCTTACGTACGTTGATGTCGTTACCGTTCAGCTGGGCCTGCTCGCCGGGCAACAGCCGCGTGGGGCTGCCCGGGCCGGTGCCGGGGAAACGTACGTTCACGGCCCCTTCTACCAAGGTAGTCGTAATCGCCGCCTCATCTTCATAGGCATTTATATTGAACTGTGTGCCCAGCACCTCCACCTCCTGTTGGCGGGTTTTCACGACGAACGGCAGTCTCCCGCCGCTGCCGTCGGCAGCGGGTTGTGGGGCGACCTCAAAATATGCTTCGCCAGCCACGAGCTCCACTTCGCGCCGCTCTTTCCGGAAGGTGGCGGGATATCGGAGTAGGGTAGCCGAATTAAGCCATACTTTAGAGCCATCCGGCAGCGTGAGTTGGTATTGGCCGCCTTTGGGCGTAGCCAATTCGAGCGACTCACCCGCGGCAGCCACAAAGCTTCCATCCTCATAGGTAATTCCGTCGCCGATGACAATCCCCTCTTTGTCGCCGCTAAGGTCTATCACCCGGCCATCGGCCAGTGTGAGCGTGGCCCGGTTGCCCCCTGGCTGGACTTCGTTGTGTAGGGCCAAGTGTACCCCCGCACGGTCGTTGGCCGCGATTTGCCAGATCAGCCATCCGATGCTGAGCGAAAGTGCCACGGCGGCGGCCACCGCTACCACCCGTCGCTGCAGTAACTGTGGCCTCACCATCCGTTTACTTACGTTGGCAAGCATCCGTGCACGCAGCACTTCCTCATCGGCCGAAAACGATCCGGGAATTTCCAAGCGGTCATCCGGATGTGCATTGTACCAATCCGAAAATTCCTGTTTCTCAGCAGGCGTGATGGTACCGTTGAGCCACTTGGATGCCAATTCTTGATGCCTTTTATTCGGGTCCATACCTTCGGTCTTTGCCTATATGTACCCGCAGGGAAAGGAATCCCTTAGTTGCCGATAAAATAATCCCAGATTATTGGTGGTTGGGGTGCTAACGGATGGTTATAGCAATGCCGTCATGAAGTTACCCAGCTTGATACGCAGCGTTTTAAACGCTTTGGCCAGATGCGCTTCGACCGTCTTTTCGGAAATCTGCAAGTTTTCGGCAATTTGCTTCTGCGAAAGCCCTTCTTCCCGGCTGAGGCGGAATACCAACTGGCACCGCTCGGGCAACTGGCTCACATACTTGGCCAACTCCTCGCTGAGTTCGTCAAACGAGAGTTTTTCTTCGGTAGAATGATCGACCTGTTCCTTACATACCACTGAATCGATATACCGCTGTTCACGGTAATGTCTATCGAGTGTTTTTATTACGCGGTACTTTACCGACACCGCCAAATATTTTGCCAGATCGGTAGCCAATTCGAGTGTATGGCGGCGATTCCAGAGGGCCGCAAAGATATCCTGTACAATTTCTTCCGCCTCTTCGAGATTACCCATGCGGTAACCTGCCATGACGAATAGCTTTTTCCAGTATCGATTATACAGCGCCGTAAAGGCCGCTTCATCGTTACTTTTCAGCAACAACAACAGGTCTTCATCAAGTGCGGAATCGTAGTTAGGCATCACCTACATCTTTTCTCGTAAAGGACGTGTTTGCCAGGCCGTGCATCTCATTACGCGCGCGGGCCTAAAGGGCACGGATCAACAGATTCGATGACCAACGCAAATATCTTTCCCTCGTATTAAGCCGTTATTAATTGATTATTATTTCTCCACCCTTGCTACCTATTTGGCTAGCTGGTGCATACTACCGTACAATAGTAGCGAATATAGCCGGCTCCCGCAACTTTAAAATCGCTTCCTGCCGAACCGGCCACTCCCAGCACCTATTTCTACCATTTCCCCGATACCTTCCCGATAGTTTCCCGTTAATATGCCGTTATTTGGGGGTTTTATCGGCAACCTATCGGATATCACTAGGATAACACACGGGATACGCACGGATAGCGCCTAGGGAAGCCTGCACAGGGGCACGGGCCGCGGGCAGCTAACAACCGGCCGACAAAAACGCCATGTTACGACAAATGCGTCATTCCGCGACATCCGCGACAAGGGTTGTTTCGATGCTCCCCACCTTTGTACTGTTGTTTAAATGAACTACTCATGGCACAACAGGAAAGTATCATTAAATTAAAAGGGAAGATCGGGGATCTGACCTTTTACGAAACCAAAGACGGGTACCAAGCACGCCAAGCCAAGGGGGTAGACCCCCGGCGCATCGCCACGGACCCCAACTACCAACGCACCCGCGAGAACAATGCGGAGTTTGCCCGGGGCGCGGCGGCAGTCAAGCGGCTGCGCAATACGCTGCGGCCGATGATCCTGCTCACCTATGACCCGAAGATGCCCCGACGGCTCTTCAGCCGGTTGATGCGGGTGGTGAAGGCAGACGCGGTAAACGACCGCGGCGAGCGACGGGTATTGCCCGAGAACCTCGGGATGCTCGGGCAGTTCGGGTTCAATGTGACGGCATCGCTGGCCAACACGCTCTTCGTGGTGCCGGAGTACACCATTGACCGTGCAACGGGCAGTGTGCAGATCGATGTCTCTGCGCTCAACCCCAAGCTGGCCATTGCCGCACCTGCCGGTGCCACGCACTTCCAGTTCAACCTCGGTGCAGCCACGATGGACTTCGATACGGAAGGCACGGCAAACGCCTCGGCCATCGCGATGGCGGAAAGCGAGATGGGCATCCTGAACAGTAACGAATTTGCCGGCACCACGCTGACCGCCACCATCCCGGCGGGCACGACCCTGCCGCTTTTCGTGCTCTTCGGCATTTCGTTTTACCAAGAGGTGAATGGCAAGCCGTACCCACTCAACAACGGCGCGTACAATCCGCTTGACGTCTTACAGATCGATGCGGCATGATAGAGCTCTATCTGAAGCGCCGCTACCATCCCGAGGGGACGAACGGCGAGCTTACGCACCGAGGGCAGTCGGTATGTTCCTGCATCGAACTGCCCTGGCGGGGCAACCGCCGGTTTATCAGTTGCATTCCAGAAGGGCGCTACCGCCTGGTGAAACGCCGGCACCCACGTTGGGGCGAGCAGCTGGCGGTGGCCAACGTGCCGGGGCGAGAAGGCATCCTCTTCCATCCGGCCAACGATGCGCTGGCCCAACTGCAGGGGTGCATTGCACCGGTCGCTACATGCACCGCGCCGGGTGAGGGCAGCCACAGCCGCATTGCGGTGGAACGCCTCAAGGACCTGGTGTATCCGGTGCTGGAAGCGGACGAGGAAGTATGGCTGGTCATCGTGGCCGAGGCGGTAACCAAAGCGGCGTAGCGATGGCGCAAGCAACAATGAACGGAAGCAACCAAACGTCATCCGCTCCTCGGGGAGCGGCGGATGCCAAGCCTGTCCAGGCATCGAATGGACACCCACCGACCCCTTGGTGGCTAACGTTACGCGAAGGCCTGCAGCTGGCCAGCCAGCTCATCCTTGCCTCGCCGGTGCGGCTGCCCGCCAAGGTGGTTACCGCGGCGAAGTACGTGAGCGTGGCGCTGGGGCTCTGGGAAAGTCTCGACGCGCGCCGGCCCACCCCGGCGGGCCCGGCAGCCGGGCAGAGCGACGAAGCGGAGGCTGCCGATGAACCATGACCTCAAGCTGGGCACAGCTGCCGGCACGGTATTGAGTGCCCTGCCCCACATCGGCACCGATGAGCTGTTGAAGACCGCCATCCTCGCCGCCGTGGGCGCCACGGTCAGCTTTGTGGTGAGCCTCGTGCTCCACCGGCTGCGCAGATCGCGTCGCCGGTAACCGAACCGCCCCCGGGATTCCGGGGGCGGTTTTTTTGAAAAAATCACTATCTTTGACATCATGGATACGCTACAAGTAGATATTTTGAACCCGAAAGCGAGTAGGCTACTGAAAGATTTAGCTTCTCTGGGACTAATTGCAATCAAACCCATTAGCAAGGATGGTTTTCAAAAGGTAGTGGATAAATTTCGATCAACCACTGCCGATGATGTACCTAGCTTAACGGAAATAACAGAAGAGGTGGAATTAGTAAGATCTCAACGTTATGCCAAAAAGAAGGCATCGGATAATCATTGACACTAATCTTTGGATAAGTTATCTCCTTTCGAAAGGATTGAGAAAATTAGATACAATCCTTGTGAAGAAGGAAATCGTTCTTCTGTTTTCCTAAGAACTATTAGATGAGCTTGTCGAAGTGACCCAGCGTCCAAAGTTCAAGAAGTATTTTCATCCAGAAGATGTTTCGTCACTATTATACCAATTAAGTTTACGGGCTGAGTTGATAACTGTTGTTAGTGAAGCCGATGGCTGCCGGGACCATAAAGACAATTTCCTGTTGGCATTGGCGGAAGATGGCAATGCGACCCATTTGATAACGGGAGACAATGACCTGTTAGTCTTGGATACATATAGACAAACAAAAATACTCACAGCTGAAGCATATTTACAAAGCCTTTAGCCAACCACCCTTTTTACCTCCTCCACATCCAACCCCATATAATCTGCAAATTCCACCACCGATACGGGCTGGTGCGGCAGCTTACCCAACGCGCAATGGACGACTTTAAGCAGGCGCTGTGCCTGCCGGTTGCTTTTGCCCGTGATGATGCTTACATCGTGGGGCAGGATGATGAGCCGCTTTTTCTTCATGGCAACTGGCAGGCATCCAATAACTCATCCAGTGGAATACCCGAATATTCGGCAAACTCCTTGAACGTGACATACTGGCGGTCTTCCTTGCCCAGCAGGATCTTCAGTTGACGTAGTTTACGCTGGCCCTGTTTTTGGTCGACGCCCAATAAGGCAGCCACCTCGTTGGAACGGATGCAAATACGCTTAATCTTCATAAGTAGCAAACTAGTTAGGTAGCCGCCACCTTCACCGGAACCGGTTCCCATCGGCAGATGGATATGCTTCGGAAGCAAATATAGCCTTCGCATCGCCCGCAGACAAGGGACAAAAGGGTACATTTGGGTACATTTGGCCACAAACGGCCGCCATCCTTTTCGTTGATCGGTAAACATGTACCTTCCCCATAACGGCGTAAAAAAACCACCGTTGCGAAGGAAAACGTACCAGGCGAGCGCTCAGCGCCGATAAAGAGGTGAAATACCACCATCGGCAAAGCCAGGGATACGGGCCGAAAACATATCCTTTCCGCTACCCGCATATCCGGGGAATAATCTCCATTTTTGCGTGTAACCCAAATTTTTTAACCAAAATTTTCATCATCATGAAAACATTACCCATTCTGCTTATTGCAGGCACATCCATTTACGCCGCGTGCGGCGGATCGGTACAACAGGCCAACGAGAAGGTGGAGGCCGCAACGTACACCATTCCCGATTCGGTAAAGGTACCCGTGGCGGAAGCCCGCGCTTTGGTGGCCAACTACGCCCCGTATGCCGGTGAGGTTGTCGTTGCCCCGGGCGATACGACTTCCAACACCCGCGCAGTGTGGTTCAGCCTGGAGCAGCTGGAAGCACTGGTGGCGCAGATCGACGCCGAAGGTGGCGACGGCATCCGGTTTTACCTGGCCCGGTACAACGACACCTACCCCGAAGGTTCGGCCACGCACATCCCACCCCGTGAATATTGGGGGCGCAACACGCTGTTGATGGTATCTACGCGTGCGGCGGAAAATGCGCAGGGCAAACCGATCCACCAAGACTATTACGAGGACGTGGCATCGGCGGCGCGACCGGCGGGCCCGGCTATCATGGCCGAAATAGAGAACGATGGAGGGCTTTGCCCACCCGCCTGCGACGGCACGGACCTGCTAGAGCCGGAACCGTGATGGGCGCACTGCTTACGTATTACCTGGTGATCGAAGTCGCCTGCTTGGCGGCTTCGGTCGCCTTTTTGTGGCGGGACCCCCGTGCCATCTGGCGGTTGCAGCCATGGTACCTACTGGCAGTCGTTGCAACGGAACTGACCGGCACGTACCTTACCCGCATCGCCGATGAACCCAACCAATGGGTGTACAATCTTTATCTAGCCATCATCCCACTGTTCCTGGGGCTGGTGCTTTACCACATCATATATGCCCTTACGCCCATCCGCCGTGTGTGGCTGTACGGCTGGTGGGTTGCCTGCCTGGCCGTTTATGTGGCCGAGACCTGGGCCACCGGCGGGATATCGGTGTACAACAAATACACCCGGTATTTCGTCAATGGCGGCATCAGCATAGCCTGCATCTACTATTTCGTCCAGCAAAACCGTGTGCCCGGTTACCGCAACGTAAAGGCGTCGCCCGGCTTCTGGTGGCTATATGGTACGTGCTGTTTCTATATCGGCCATTGGGTTATCACCCTGTTTGCGCCACTGTTGTTACACCCCGGAGCTGCCATTTTTGGAATACGTCTCTACAAGGCACTCAATTTCATACTTATCTATTCACTATACGGACTATGGAGCTATGCTTTCTACTTGCGGTGGCGCACCCGCCGGCCTTCACCAAATTCCTGATCATCCTGATATTGCTGCTCATCGCGGTGCCTACCCTGGCGGCTGTATTTACGGCGTACAGCCACCGCCAGCGGCGCCAACACCAGGAGGAGCTGGATAAAGAGCGCGACCGGGCCGAAATCGCCCGCCTTACGGCGGAAGTGTCGGCTGCGCGGGCAGCGGCGCACCGCATCGGCTACGCATTGCACGACCGCGTGGGCAACCGTGTTTCGGCGCTCAGCACCGACCTCCACCTGCTGCAGGAACACCCCGAGGAATTCAGCCCGGCATTGGCCGAAACGCTCTGCGAAAGCATCGTAGAGATCAAAGAAGCGCTGCGCGATGCGGCGTCCACCTTTTCGGGGCATACCCTGCACGAATCGGGACTGGTACCCGCTATGCAGACCGAGCTCAAACGGTTGGAGAAAAGCAGTAAGCTGCGGGCCTCGCTATGTACCGAAGGGTACCAAGACGGCCTGCTGAACGCCAAAGTAACCGACCACCTTTACCATGTATTCCTGGAAGGTGTTTGGAATGCGCATAAACATGCCGATGCCACCCAACTCACCATCACGCTGCGCGATACGGGCGATTGCATCCACCTGTGTGTAGCAGACGATGGCAAGGGCTTTGAGATAAAAAATAAACCCCGCAACGGCATGGGTTTATACAACATCCGTTCGCGGGCCACGCTGGCCCAGGGCACCGCCTCGATCAAATCCACTCCCGGTGCCGGGACATCCATCCACATCACTTTACCGAAATATGCCTAGGAAAGTTATCCGCGTAGGGTTGGTAGACGACAAGGCGATCTCCCTCCTATCCGTTGAAAAGAAAATCAAGCACATCGCCGGGGCGCGGCTCACGCTGTTCGCCCAGCGCATGGACGAATTATCCGACAAGCTGCGCACGTTGCAAACCAACAACGGGCCCCTGCCCCATATCATCCTCATGGATATCCAGTTGGCCGCGGGCGAGGAAGGGTACAGCTGCACGTATTGGCTGAAAGACCATTATCCGGAAATCCATGTGATCGGCTATTCAGACTATGGCCAGCCCGAAACCGTACAGCGGCTGCTCCATGCCGGGGCCTGTGCATTCATCGAAAAAGGGAAAGGGGCCAAGTCGCTCCAAGCGGCACTTTTCGATGTGTATGAAACCGGACGCCACCTCAATGACCATGTGGACGAGGCGATGCTGGCAGCGCTCGGGGACGACGCCACCGAACGATTCGACATTTCCCATCCGCAGACGGCATTGCTCATGCAGCTCCTGGCAACGGACCTGAACTCATACGAAATCGGCGACCTGATGTGCATGGCCGAGAGCACGGTACGGAAACACGTCAAGCGGCTGCACCACTATTTCGGCGTAACGACCACCAAGGCCATGGTGGCACAGGCCTTTTGGCACGGCTTGATGCCCAATGGCATGCCCGATCGGATACGGGCGCTCGTTGAGAAAGCCCAGAAAAACAAGAAATCCAGGTAACTCCTTATCAAATCATCAAACACATCATCAAACACATGCAAACATCCTTACATACCTTACACCAGAAACTGATCGGCCTTGGTATCATGCCGAGCACGTGGCAAACTATCGTGGAGTGTGCAGTGGTGGTCCATCGGAAAAAAGGGCAACCACTCACCTATTACCACGGCGATTTCTTCTTCATCACGGAGGGCCTGCTCAAGCAGGAATACACCGGACCGTCGGCTACGGACATCGAACGTTTTCTTCCCGCCGGCAGCCCTTGTTTTGCTACCTGGTCTGAAGAACACCAGCCGGACTTCATTGCGCTGGAAGACGCTGTTTTGCTGAGAATAACGGGCCAGTCGCTGCAGCAGATCCGCCATGACCACCCGTCGTTCGTTGTGCCGCTCGGCAGCCTTTATGAGGAGTGGTCAGACATGCTTAAGGTTCGCATGCAGCTATTGGCCATTCCGAAAAAAGAGCGGGGCCCCGCATTCCGCAAGCGCTTCGGTGCGCTTACAGGCTACATACCGCTCAAGGACCTGGCCGTTTACCTCAGCGTAAGCCCCAGTTACCTCGGCAAGCATCGGTAAATCTTTGAACCGTCAACACGATGCTTATTTGGCGAAAAATACCATTATTGCTTGCCAAATCTCGACTTATAAACGTACATTTGGCAAGCAATAGATTATATAACATGGAAAAGAAAACCATTATCGGCAGAGTTGAAGAGCAAAAAACACTGACGCGTTTGCTGAAAAACACACAGGCGGATCTACTTGCTATTTACGGACGGCGTCGTGTAGGAAAAACTTTTCTAATCACCCACCATTATGCACAAAATCTACGGTTTTATTGCAGTGGACAATTAGAAGGTAGTTTGCAGGTGCAGCTATACAACTTCAAAGAGCAATTGGAAATTCACTTCCCGAACGAGACCCTTCAGTTACCAAGAAATTGGCAGGAAGCCTTTTCACTTCTTCGAAGATGTCTTGATGGATTGAATGGGATCGACAAGAAAGTACTTTTCTTCGATGAACTCCCCTGGCTTGACACGCATCGATCGGGCTTTCTCTCTGCTTTCGGTTATTTCTGGAATGTATATGCCTCCCACCGAGCGGATCTACTGGTGGTTATCTGTGGCTCTGCTGCATCTTGGATGATCAGGAAGGTGGTTAATAACAAAGGAGGGCTCCACAACCGTATCACACAACGCATACGTTTGATGCCCTTTTCACTGCGGGAAACCGAGGCCTACCTGCAGGCAAAAAGCATCCATTTCAATCGATATCAGTTATTGCAGCTTTACATGACTATCGGCGGTATTCCCCATTACCTCAACGCGGTACAACGTGGTTTGAGCGTGCCGCAGGTTATTGAACGAAGCTGTTTTCAAAAAGATGGCGTATTATACCATGAGTTTAACAATCTATACCATGCACTTTTTAATAACGCCGCCACGCACATTGCACTTATACGGGCACTCGCCAGCCGCCCTATGGGACTCACCCGCGCACAGCTTCTTGAAATCTCGGGCCTTGATACTGGTGGTGGGGTCACTTCAGCGATTAATGAACTCGAAGAGAGCGGCTTCATCGTTAGACTACATCCTTTCGGGAAAAAGCTAAAGGATACACTATTCCGGCTTGCGGATGAATATTCCTACTTTTACCTCCGATTCATTGAAAACAAAACTCCTGCCGAGCGAGGACAATGGATGGCGAAAAGCCAAACGCCGGCCTATCGTATTTGGTGCGGATACGCATTTGAAAACTGCTGTATCCGGCACATCAGCCAAATCAAGTTAGCGCTTGGCATATCCGGCATTGTTACCACTCAATCGTCATGGTACACCGGGGGGAGCAGCAACGGTATCGGAGCGCAGGTAGACCTCTTGGTTGATCGTGCAGACCAGACCATTAATCTATGTGAAATGAAATTCAGCGAACAACCTTTCGCAATCAATAAATCGTATGCCGCAGCGCTACAACAAAAAGTACTAGCGTTCAAACAATATACCCAAACCCGGAAAAACACACAACTTACTTTGATTACCACCTATGGCGTTTCAGACAACGCCTATAAGCAGCAATTGGTAGATAGCGAAGTAACTATGGATCTGTTCTTTGTAGATTAACCGCTCAAGGACCTGGCCGTTTACCTCAGCGTAAGCCCCAGCTACCTCGGCAAGCATCGGTAATTGTACCGATTAAAAGCGGCGCTTTTCGACCCCATTATCGGCATTTCTACGGGTTCATACGCGGCGACAGCACCTACCTTAGCCGTACAATTCATTTATTTTTTAACCATGGGCCGCCACGTGCCGCCCGGTTTCTACATGCTTCATCATCCGGCCGCCCCATGGGAGGTGGCCGGATTTTTTATCCCATGCAAACCGCCATCCACATCGATCGGCCCGATGCCCACGTGCATGATGAAGCCGCCATCCATGCGGCTTTGGCCGCTAGCGCCCATCCGTTGCCGGGCGCGGAGGCGCGGTATTGGCAGGCGCCGGGATGGTGCTTGCTGGAGCAGGGGTATGACCTGCCCGATGTGTATGTTTGCAGCCTGGAAGTAGAAAGCGAAGCCCCTACGGCCATTCCCATCCGTTGCCCGCGGCACGATCTGTATGGGTTTTACGTATTGGCGGGCGGCGTCTGCATTACGGGAACCGATCAGCAGACCGCCATGCTGCGTACCGGGGCCGGGCATTACCGACTCAGTTACCTTCCTGCCGCTGCCTATACCTGTCACTTCGCGGCCGGTACGCATCACGTTTTTTACTTCGTAGCCAAGGATACCTTGTTGTTTCGCGAGCCCAGCTACGAGCTGGCGGAAAACATTGCACCCGTGGAAGCCTTGCGGGCCAAGCTCGGTACACCGGCGGTGAGCGCCAGCCTCTCCACGGCCGGCGCGGCAGCGGATGCCATCCGGCGATTTATGCACCATCCCGGCAGTAGCTACCTGCGGCGCTACATTGCCATTCAATCGTTGGTGATTACGTTGTTGTTGGCAGCCTGCGAGGAAATGCATGTGCAACGCACCGGAGGGCAGGTAGGCGAAGCACTCGCCCAGCGCATGCGCACGCACATTGATGAGCTGGTGGCCGATGGTGACAGCATAGATGCCGCCAAGGTGGCACGACGGTTTGTGGTATCTTACGCCTATGCCAAGGTGATTTTCCGTACGCACGTAGGCCAGGCCATCGGTGCGTACATCCGTAGCAGCAAGTTGGAGCAGGCCCGCCGCATGTTGGAAGCCGGTGACAGCCCTGCACAAGTAGCCCGGTACGTGTGTTGGACGTACGGGCATTTCAACAAGGCGTTTAAGGCTAGGTATGGCGTGTCGCCAAGTAATTACCGCTAACGCTCACGCACTTCCATGTCCTTTTGAATTGACGATAGCATTTCGTCAATTTCTTCTTCGGTCACCAGTGGTTTTACAGCCTTGTCCAAAAGAAGCAGCATTACGGAAAACAATAACATTATCGGAAAATGGACAAATGCCCAGTGTTTTGCGGCGATTAAGCCAATGTGTACATTACAAATGCATGAAATTATATATTACTAATATAAACTTTTGTTCATTACTAATACATAAACGGTATTTCCTGAAAAAAGCTGCCAAGTGACTTCAAGTTCAAACCCACGGATAGCGGGTAATTAGTCAATCCTCAAAAGCCAATTCCCGTTCGCAGCCAGCTATTCTCTTGGAATAGGGCCGCCGAATCTTGTGCGTAATACTCGAGTGTTTCGAAAGACGGCATTAACTTTGTTACCGCCGTAACAGTTACGGCCGTAACAACAAAAGCATTAATGAAGTTTTACAAACTGAAGTTGGAAAAAAACCAAGCGGTGGTTGCAGAAGTATGTAGCCCCTCTATCTCTCGCCGCCTAATTGAACCGCATCAGCTTTGGAGAGGTATTCGTACCCGCGGTATAGGATCAATATCTCAATCACTACGGCAGGGATCATGATCACATAGCTCACGAAGAAGAGCACCACGGTGACCAGCAGGCAGCCGATGATGATTTCCAGTATGCCCGCTACGCGGGAGAGCTCGCCCATGCCATCCTGCAAGCGGATGAGCGATACGCCGAAAGCGATGCTCAATGCGCCAAACAGCACCGATGCTGTGGCGTAAGGGAGCAGGAAGGTATCTGCATCCGCGGCAGACAATGACACTATGTCTAAAACACCAACTGCCGCCGTAGCCACGATGAGCATATAGGCCACGGTTTTCAGCAGCTTATTCTCAAATAGGTTACTCAAGGCGATGAGCCCCCGCGCAAATAGCGTGTATGAGCCGATCATCAATACCGTAAGGGCAAAATAAATGGTGTTTTCATAGTGCCCCCAGTTCCTATCGCCGATGAACCAGGCCACGTCCATGGCCCCAAGGATGGTTTCGGTTACGAGGAATACCGCCCCAGCCAATGCCGCTATGAGCAGTGTGTTTCGGTTTACGGTTGGTACGTTGTTTTGTTGAGTTTCCATTTCTTCTCCCAGTGCCGCCAATAGAATTTTCACGGTATACATCCGCGGCATTACTTCGCCCGCCTCGATGCGCTGGATGGTGCGCACGCTCACGCGGCTTTTTTCTACCAGTTCTTCCTGCGTAAGGTTTTTCGCTTTGCGCAGGGCGGTGAGTCTTTTTCCTAATGCTGGTTGTTGCATATCAAAACTATTTATGGTGCAATATTACAGGTTTAAGGAATAGGAGCGCACAAATCATACCCGCCATTTACCCGTCATTTTGCTTGACGGATCGCCTAGCGGCCGCAGGTTTTTCATGAAGTAGCCAAAATCGCCTACAATGCCGTAGCCAAAATCACCTAAATGCGCCTTAGGTGTGCTCTACCTTCGTTTTCATGTAAGCAACAAAACAGGGAATCATGGTAGCACACGTACGCACGCTGGAAAAGAAACTGACCGAATGGCCACGGCTACGCCCGGCAGACGAGCCGGACGGGAACCGGTTACAGGAGATCCTCCGACTTACGGAAGAAGTATCGGCAGCCTTCCAGCAAAGCCTGGAGCGCTGCGCCACACCCGACATGCTGGCGCTCCAGTTTAACCAATACCACCATCAGGTAGACCGCCTCATCGACCGGCAGGCGTGGCCAGCCCAGATCCGGCAGGCCCTCGACCGGCTGCTGGGCGAGCTGCTGGACGGCCGCACGGCATTAATAGACCCCGATCGCCCGCTGCCTCGCCACGAGCGCGAGCATGTCCAAGCGTTAGTAGACCGCCAGCTGCCGGTGATTTGCACGGCCATCGAGCGGCACCAGCTCCCGGCCGTGTACGGCCGGGAAATCCGGCATGCCCTACGCAACCTGTTTGACGAAAAGGCACTGCCGCTGCTCACCTACCGGCATAAAGCCTACCTCCCACTGCTGATCGGCCAGGGGCTGAAGCTAGCCGCCAAGCGCACCTCCACCCGCTGGAAGCATCACCTTTTGGAACTGCTGGTGAACTGCAACTTCAACTACATGGGCATCTTTGAGCGCTGGCGCGAGCTTCGCGAGGCGGAAATCGCCGCCGCGGCTAAACAGGGCGGGCAGGAAGCCTGTCTGCAGCAGTGGCAGCAAACGGCGGCACACTACAACCCCAAGCCCGGCATTGCCTTTGATCCGGACAACGCATCGCTGCATGTACATATGCAAATCTATCTCCGCGATTGCCGGAAGCGACTTGAGCAGCAGCAGCGCCTGCTCAATGCCCATAAACCGTGGATGCGGCTGCTCACAAAATTGCTTATCGGCGATCTGGCCGTACGCTTCCGCTATTTTTTCCTTGCGGGCGATTTCGACTACCCTACGCAGCAGGAGGCCGCAGCGGCTTTTTGCGAAGTGTATGAGGGCAAAGGCGGGAAACGCCTAACGGCGCATGGCCTCACCAAGTTTGACAAGGAAGCGCTGTACACGCCGGCACGCCGATTTTACGGCCTGCTGGGCCGGATGCGGAAAACGCTGGAGGAAGATTTTGGCTTCAAACCCACCGATAGTGGGTAAATAATTACTGTACCTAAGGAAAACAGGCATTCCACCCCTGTACATCGGTATTGCTTCGCGTTAAAGACTCCTGGCTACCATATACGAGATGCAAATGCACCGTTGCCGGCTTAGCGATCTCCGCAAAATGATGCAATCCCTTAAAAAGGTCGCTTGTTAGTGTTTGGGTAGCTTTAATCTCATAAGCTTCAAATGCATCCGCGGTTTTTCGAAGCAGGTCCACTTCCAACCCGTTGTGATCCTGCCAAAAATAATAATGCCGATGCAGATATCGGTGTTCATTTATTTTCATAAAGTTAGAAACCACCAGGTTTTCAAAAATGTTCCCTTTTAGCCGGTTCGTTAAAATTTCCGACTTTTCACGTATCTCCAGCAAGTAGCTCACCAATCCGGTATCATAAAAATAAAGTTTAGGTGTTTTAACAAGCCGCTTATTGAAATTCTCGTGGTAAGGATACAATAGGAAAACCAGGTAACTGCTTTGTAATATGGAAAGCCAAGCCTTAGCCGTAGGTTGGGAAATATTGCATTCATTTGCCATGGCGTTGAGATTCAGCAATTGCCCGGTACGCCCCGCGCATAAGCCCAGAAATGTACGGAAGCTTTGCGTATCGCGGATATTAACCAATTCCGTAACATCTTTTTCTATATAGGTACGGATGTAGTTTTCGTAAAAGTCGGCAGGGCTAATCCCCCGATGAAATATAGCAGGATATCCCCCTTGAATGCAAGCTTCTGCATATGTACCCGGTAGTATTCCAGCTTGCTCCATTTCATCATGATCCAACGGTAGTAGGCGAAATAGGGCAACACGCCCTGCGAGGGTTTGCGTGATATTCTTCAGTAGATGAAAATTTTGCGAACCCGACAAGATGTATTGGCCCATTTGGCCGGATTCATCCACAGCCGTCTGTAAATAGGAAAACAACGCAGGCACGCGCTGAACCTCGTCAAGTATTGCTTGCCCTGGATACCGTTGCAGAAACCCATTCGGATCATCTTCAGCAAATGACCGGATATCCGGATTTTCTAAAGACACATAGACATGATCAGGAAACAGGGATTTAAGCAGCGTGGTTTTGCCAGACTGCCGTGGGCCGGTAACTGCTAGGATAGGGAATTGATGTGCACGTTTTCTGATTTCTTCAGCTAAACTTCGGGAGAACAATTTGGGCATAACCGCAATTTTATCTTACCAAAGGTACGGTAATTTTGAAATATCCGGAATCAAACTTTGAAATATATGAATATAAATTTTGAAATATCTGGAAAATATAACTTCGCATCCGTGTACGTGCGGCAAAGCTGAATTGCACCAATGTCGAGCAACTTGAATGTATTTGCACCCTGCCCTGCCACACGGACGGACGCGAAGCGGTTATCGGTATCGACAAAACGCACCAAATTATCCGTACCCAACAGCCCGAACAGCAGCCTCCAGTCCTCGTATTTTGAGGCTGGCCGGCAATACACGGCCACATCCCGGCCGCGGGCAGGGTCGTCGCGGTGCTGACCGACCAGGATATCACCTGTTTGAGGTGGGCGATACGGTTTTGGAAATAACCCTTCGTTGATATACAGGGACTTCTTACCGGGTAGCACGACCACGCCTCCGCCTTTTTCAGTATTGAACCAACGCACAGCGCCGATAAACGACTCCAGCCGTGTCTCTTTGGGTTCGTCGCGGTTTTCTGGCTTTGGAAACTCCATCTTGGTAAGATGGAAGCCGCCGCAATGTTCGCAATAATATACCCGCCGTGGTTTGGGTTGCTTCCGTCTACGCGCGCTATGCTGCTCGTCTGGCAGCCGGTGGTGTGTCTGGGATGCCCATTTCATCTTGACCATGGCCGATCTGGCATCTTGTCGACTCATAAAAATCACCTTGCCAGTGGCAAAGCATTTTCGTTTCGGTAGGCGCGACAAATCCATAAACAGTATGTTTTCACAAGCTGGTCAACTTGTCATCGAATCGCGAAAACCAACGTCATTATCCCCATACCCTTTTCCCTCTATCAGCATGCCGGCGATATCATCGCGACCGCCTCGGGCTCCTATCAGGCATTCGAGCTTCCCGCCACCGTTTACCTGCTGAGCCGTTGGCGCGGCCAACGTGAATTTGCTACTTCATACTACAGCAATTCGGGTGTATTTAGCCCATTCAGCGAAAATTTCCTGGAAACACTGGGTACCCGGGATACGGTGGCTTACCAAGAGAACGTTGTACGGTTTTCGAAGTAGCGGTCGCTGGTCGCTTGAAGCAGCGGTGCGAGGCGGGAAACGCCTAACGGCGCATGGCCTCACCAAGTTTGACAAGGAAGCGCTGTACACGCCGGCACGCCGATTTTACCGCCTGCTGGGCCGGATGCGGAAAATGCTGGAGGAAGATTTTGGTTTCAAACCCACGGATAGTTAAAATCTTGGTTTATGGAATGCTAAAAGTTATCGGCAAGCAAAAAGTCAGCGATGTGTATATGCTTCACACCTTCGATCGATTCTCGCCAAACCTCATCCATCGTAACTACATATTTTGGATAATGGTCTTTTATAGCAAGTAGGGGATTAAACTCGCGGGCTACCGTACGCTCGCTTTCCAACTTATAGGTTACCTGTATGTAAATCTTTTCCCCGGCCTTTTCGGCAATGAAATCAATTTCCTTGTTGTCAAGTTTACCTACATAGACGCGAAAGTCCCTGCGTTTTAACTCGAGCATTACCATATTTTCCAGTATACCGGCAATCATCCGGTCACGGTACCCCATCACCGAGTAAATAATGGAGGGATCACTAACAAAGAATTTTTCTTGAGTTTTCAACAGCTCCTTACCCTTTACATCGTACCGAGGAATACGGTAGGTGATGAACGCTCCTTCAAGCGCATAAAGGTAATTATATACCGTATTGAGGTCTATTTTACGTTGTTGACTTTTAAAGTAATCAGCTACATTTTTACCCGAAAAACTATTACCCACATTATCAAAAATATATTTCACCACCCTTTCGAGCAATTCTACATCGCGGATTTTATGTCGTTGTACCGTATCACGGAGAATCACGGACGAATAAATATCATAAATCACTTGATAGGCGGTTTCCTCTGAGTAGTTGGTTGTATGAATAACCGGAAACCCACCCATTCGGAGATAGTGTATAAATGCTGCTCGGATATTTTCAGGGTTTTCAGATATATAGTGTTTTCTAAATTGCAAAAACTCGGCAAAAGAAAGTGTGTAGATCGGAATTTCGACATAACGTCCTGCTAAATAGGTTGCCAATTCTGAAGATAATAAATGAGAATTGGATCCGGTGAGGTATAGGTCTACGTTGAAGTCGACCAAAAAAGAATTCACCGCTTTTTCCCAACCCTTTACTTCCTGTATTTCATCAAGTAAGATATAATATCTATCGCTTTTGGTGATTTGCCGCTGAATATGTTTGTATAAGGCTTCCGCTTCTTGGAGTTGCGTATTTAGCAAGCTTTCCAGATTGAGGTGGATGATATGATCCGCTTCGACACCCCTTGACAGCAATTCGTCTCGAATCATCCTTAAAACTGACGACTTTCCGCTTCGGCGGATTCCAGTAAGAATCTTTATCTGAGGCTTGTCAATGTAATTTAACAGTCGATCCAAATAGATGGGTCTTGGTAATACTTTCATCTTCTCGTATTTGGGTTATGACCACAAACATAATCAATTATTTAATATTTTTAGGGTTACAACCACAAAAACTAAAACAACAATATATCATTCATGTGCTCCGCGTTGCGAGATTCTACCGCCTACTGGGCCGGATGCGGAAAATGCAGGAGGAAGATTTTGGTTTCAAACCTTAATAGACTCAATCCATCAGATATTCGTGTGCAGGTAAAACCACGATCTTTTTTCCGTCCTTTTCAAACAGATCCCGTTGTGCATGGGTAATCAAGAGTCCTTCGTCCAATTTGAAAAATCCAAGGGCTTCGGTCATTCCATTCAACTCCCGGTCGAGGTTATCTGCGTTCAACTGGTAGCACACCTGTATCACCGTCTGTATGTTGCCTTTATCGGAAACGACAAAATCACATTCTCCTTTCGCTGAGAAATAAAAGATATCCTTGTATCGCCGCCGGAGGTACAGGTACACCAAATTTTCCAATTGCCTGCCGCTGTCGTCTGTAAAGGATGCTGAGTTTACGTTTACCAAACCTGTATCTATCGCGTATACCTTTTTGGGGTTTACCATTTGTTTCCGATGCGAATAATCGAATTTGGGGATAAAATGAACCAAGTAACTATCTTCCAGATAGGATAGGTATTCCGTTATCGTATTGGTCGACCCCACTCCGATTAAACTCTTCAGTCTGTTAGCGGTGACAAGCTTCCCTATGTTGGAAATCAAGTATAATGTAAGCCGCTGCAAGCTATTTACGTCACGGATACCATGGCGCACCGCGATGTCGCGTATCAGAATGTCTTCCAGTACATAGTTTAATATATCATCCACACGTTGTTTCACATATTCCGGGAAACCTCCCACTTGTAAATATTCGCTTACGGAATCTGATGATGCTTTCTGTTGCGTGAATGTGATAAACTCCCGGTAGGAAAAAGGGAAAAGTTCTTTAGTGATATGACGCCCGGTAAGCTTGGTGCCCAATTCCCTGCTCAGCAGACTGGCATTGGAGCCTGTAATCACTATTTTGATATTTTCATCAAGCTTTTGGCGTATATATCGTTCCCATTCTGGGATAATCTGAATCTCATCAAACAATAAGACACCTGCACCCGCCTGTCGGATAATTTCATCAAGCCTTGCAAAATCTTTGATATCAAAACCGTAAAGCCTTGGATCTTCGAAATTGAGATACAATGCTTGCGGATACCGTTGCTGGAGAAGCTGGAAAAGCAACGTGCTTTTTCCGCAGCGCCGTACGCCAGATACAATTAATGCATATGCGGAGATATCGGGGAGGGTTGCCATTGCCTCCCTTTTCAACCCCAAGCCTTTTGCCAACAGGTTATCCCGTTGCGCAGCAATAACTTGGGTGAGTGCTTCTTGCGTAACCATCTATTGAACTAATGTTTATATTACAAATGTATAAAATTATACATTACTAATATAAACTTTTATCCGTTACCAATGCATAAGATATGTTGCCGAAGACCGTTTGTTCTCTTCCCATACAAAAAGCTTGGCCGGTTCAACGAATATCCGAAGTTTTCATCCTTTTTGGCTTTACCACCCTATGCCCTACGCTTGCCTATTGCAGTGAAAAAATGAAAAAATATTGGGGAATGATCGGTTCCCCATTTTTTTATCGACCAAAAATGCAAAAAACCGCCTCCAACACGCTAAAAAGCCTGATTAACCAAGAAGCCTACTCCGCAAAAAAATTCCATATTCCCCAAAACGTCCCCCACTAATCGTGCTTTAGCACTATGCCAGGCCGGTTTGCCCTTCCCATCAAAAATTTCATATCCGCCGTATCCTTGTATGGAGAAAGGAGAGAAAACGATGAAAACAAAGACATACCCCCCTACCCCGGCCACCACGCCAGCGATGATCCAAGCCTATTGGCTCAAGCTCTTCCACTGGCAGACCAGCCACGACGAGGCGATATACTGGGAAGGTTTCGGCGACCGGGTCTATGCCGACACGTATGCCTCGCCCTTCGTCATCCGGCTATACCACAGCAACCCGTGCGACCCGCGGGTGGCCTACCTCAGCGCCGTGCACGGCATTGTGGAGTGGCGCTTCGGCATTAAAACCCTGGGCTATGCCAACTGTTCGGTGGTTACCGAGCTCGAGCAGATCATCTGGCTGGACAGCCTCTTCTGGCAATATATCATTACCGAGGAACAAGGAAAGACGATTGGACGTCCATCGGCCATCCGTAGGGCCGTGCAAAAACGTGTGCGCACCGGCGTGAAACTGATTGCAAACTGTACCCGTAAGTACAATGAACCACTGGGATGATGAACACACTGAAGAGATATTGGGTATGGATACTGTCGGCGAGCCTTTTTTCTGCCTTCGTGGCATGGGCCATCGGTGCCTATGTAGGCTACCAAGCAGGGCTCCGTGCTTGCGATGACCTACTCTTTGACGAGGCACTGGCAGACATTTACTACACGGACAATCCGGTAGACTGCCCACCATGCAATGTAAAACAAACATACGAGTGGTTTTATAAAGAACCACCAGCCGATATTCACCAGCCGGAGGAGGAAATGACTTTTCTACCGGAAAAAGAAGAAAGCAATGAACTGGAGTAATGTTAAAGCCACGCAAGTAAGGCCCCGAATTTTTATCACCGCGTTTGCATACGTTTACCTATTCGCCTACACCGCTCACGCGAAATTCGTAGGCCATGCTGAATTTGCTACCACCTTGGGTAAATCTCCGCTTATTGGCCCGGAACACGCCCATTTCATCGCATGGGCCATCCCTGCGGCAGAAGCCTTGTTGGCTTTACTGCTCATTTTTCCGCCCATGATGAAGAAAGCCCTATGGGCATCCATGTCATTGATGGTAGTATTTACCACTTACCTCATCTATATGGTGGCCTCGGGCTTACCCCGCACGTGCAATTGCGGTGGGGTAATAGAATCGCTAACCTGGACACAGCATATCCTATTCAATCTGATACTGATAGCCGTTGTTCCAATTACTTTACACTGGAAGAAAATAAAGCCGCTTCTTATAAAGGGGCTCAGAGGCTTCAAACGGGTATTCAAAAAGCTTTTTACCAATAATTTATATCATATGTTACGTTTAACTGTCTTGGGCTTGGCACTAGGTGCCATCGCCGTAGGAAACAGCGCCTATACACAAAAAGCTGAGGCAAACAACAGGATGCTTGTCACTCAGATGTGGGTCAACACGACCCAAAATGGTGATTACGAAGAGCTGGATCCGCTTTCGTATTCTGAAGAAGAATGCGAAAACAATTCCGAATTCATCTGTGCTCTTCAACGGACGTCAAAGGATTCGCACATCACGGTTCCTTCATCACTTACACCAAGTCAAGTCACTTATTACAAGGGGCTCGGCTTAATCGAAGACTTCAGTGAGAATCTGGGCATTTACCCAATAGCCCCATAAGCCTCCGTTACGAGCCAATTGTTGGTCCGTAGCCGTTGTTTAATTTATAACTCCCGGAATTCGGCAAGCCGTTTCTCCGGGAGTTTGGTTATATCAAGGAGTCGATTAACGCTATCAAGCGATTATTCCCGATCTCGCTACCAATTTCTGGCGGATTATAAGACCGGATCATTCCTTCTTGGTCAAAGATAATAACGGTAGGATAGGCACCGATGCGGTAATGGTTGATCACTGGGGCATCTTTGCCTTTACCTCCGGTATAAAGATTTATGCTCCCATCGTGCGTATATATTCCGCTTTGCAGGCTCTTTTTCCAAGTTGATTGATTTTTATCAATACTTACCGTTACAAACGAAACATTGTCAGTATTTAAGAATTTCTCAAAAACAGGACCCATCTTTTTTTTGAGACCAATGCAACCTCCACAGCCCGTATACCAGAAGTCCAGTATGACTACTTTGCCTTTAAAACCACTAAAAGAAACCCATTTTCCGGTCGAATCCTGCAGGGTGAAACCAAACCCCACTGAGCCTATTTTGCTTGTATTAGATAAGTTTACGAGCCACTGCCGATAGGCGGGATTATGGAGTAAGCCTAGGGCATAGTCATATAATTCATCTGAAATATTACCGTTAGCCATTTGAGTCACAAACGCAGTGGTCAAGAGCTGTTCAGCTAAGGCACCCTTATATGTGGCAGCTATTTTGCGGACCACGGCTTCGAAGAGTGCACCGCTATCAAATGCCGATTGATTCGCTTTGATAGGCAGAGAGAAAGTAGAAAGCTCTTTGAGGTATAACGTGGGTAAATAAAATTTGGATAGTGGTATCACCTTGTCGGATACGCTTTCGCTTGCTGAAAACCATACACTGTCCATAAAAAGCTGGAGAATATCCCGCTGCGCACCGGGTACGGTAGCGAATACGGAAGACTTGATAAAAAAATGCATTTGCCTCAATACCGCATGTAGGGCCCTCATCCTGTAATCTACCTCCAGGATTTCCATTGCGTCCTTAGAAATGTGGTTGCAGTAATTATGAAGTGCTGCAATCTGCGCATCCCGGATTTGGTATTCGTGTTCGAATCGCACGACAAGGTGTGCTTTCATAGCCCCTATGTCCTTATTTTCTACCCTGCTTTTTTTCATCACCTCTTCGACCTGACGCAAGGCGACATTGTTTTTTTTCGAGATTTCTGTCCGCATCAAGTTAGCTTCGTGTTGGCAGCGGAAGAGCTTTGCTCCACTTCCTGAGATATCGCATTGATCCGCAGAAATTTTCAGCTGAACATCATGCCCTGTTTCCAGAAGAAAAAAATTGGCAACATAGGGTAATAGGGGGTTGTTGATTGTTGTCCCTTCTTCTCCAAGTAATTGAAATTTAGCGTAACAAAACCGACCAGGCACTTCGAATGTTGTTGAGAAAGCTCCGTTGGCGATGGGCACTGAAATTTGTTCAGCATCAAAAGGCCAATTAATCGTTTGAAAGACGTCGGTTGCCAACGTTATGATAAGCTCTCGCGCGTCCAGTCGCTGGTCGACGGTTCCACTAATTTTGATCCCCGGTTGCTGTAATGGCCCGGGCTCTCCAGTAGACGGGGAGGCCCAGAATAAAAAGAGGCAGAGCATCAGCCCGGATGTAATCTGTTTGTTAGTCGTCTTCATATTATCTTTCATTTTGCTGTATATGACTCATCGATATTTCATCGGCCGGGATGTTGAAGACATAACGGGGACTATTCGGCAACAATGTATATTCATTTGATCCGAGTACACGTGTTAACACGATATTTGCACCTTCCTTATTAAGCCGGCGTAGGTCGTCCCAGCGCAAGCTGCGCCATATCAATGATTTTCGTCTTTCTAAAAGCACTGTATTCAATGCTTCCTGAGCACCTAAACCGCGGAGAGGAATGTACGTGCCCGTAACAAACCGCGTTTCAAGCAACTGATTGAGCAAGTTCATCGCTATATTTGTATCTCCTTTTCTAGCGGCACACTCGGCTTTAATGAGCATAATCTCGTCCGTGGCCAGCCCGGTAAACGGAACTACACCAGTCCCGTTATAACCTCTCTTTATATAGTGCCCTTTCCCTCCATTTAATGGTGAAAAGTAAATTTTCAGTCGAAGATCGTTTTGGTCATAGCTCGCAATAAGATTACTGTCTACTGAGAAAGTGTTGTCATTCCTTGCATAGCTGGCAGCATTAAATCCTATCGCCGTGGTAAAACGTACGATGGTTTCTGCGTTCGTTCTCAAAAAAGGGCTTGTGGAGGTCTGGCTTATCGTGTTGTAATCGATTAGTTCGTTGTACAGTGCCAATACGCTGTCCGCATATTTTTCAGCCTTATCGTACTGCCTCATGCTCGTATACAACCTTGCAAAGAGCGCGTATGCAGCCAATTTAGAAGGTCTGTTTCGGCTGTCGGGTGGTGTCGTCCCGGTTAGTGTTTGCGCGGCTCGCCCCAGATCGGCAATCACTTGATTGTAACCTGCACGTACCGACGACCGAGGTACGATTTCATCGATTTCCGGTTGAAGGCGAAGCGGAATACCCAAATCTGTATCGGCGGTTTGGGCATCGTAAACGGGAGCGAACGATTTCAGCAACTCAAAAAAAGCATTGGCACGAAAAAAATAGGCTGCGCCGGCTATCTCGTTGTAATGGGTATGATTTTCATCTGAGACTTCAAGTTCCGATAATCCCGACAATACGCTATTAGCATAAAATATGGCTTCATAAGGTGCATTCCATGCTTTTACCTCAACTTCTCCACCGAACACATCTTTGTTCCAGATATAGGCATGCCGTTCGGTCTCTGTTCTTGCGGCCAACCACGTGTCTTCACTTAGGTAATAATACTCATCGGAAGACAATTGCGGCAATATAGGAGAGAACCGGTTCATGACCGACATGTTGTCCAACAACTGTTGGAAATCATCCAATGTGGTGGGCTGGACGATGCCGCTCGATGGTTTAACATCTAGGAACCCTTCCTGACATCCCGCGAGGGAAACCGCCGCGAGTAAAGTATAGCAAATGGTTTTCATCTTTATGTACAATTAAAGTTTAAAATTGATTCCGATTGCGACGGACCGTGGAGTAGGATATCCAAAAGTCGCTTCGGGGTCGATTCCCGCATCGCTAGCACGCCATATAATACCCAGATTTGAAGCGTAAGCGTAAAATTCCATCTGTTTTACCCACCAACCAACATTTCTGATGGCCAATGAGTAAGCTAACCGCACATCATTTAGCCTAACCGAAGCAGCTGGCGTGGCGAGTATAGACGCGTATTGGTAGAAGATATCGCGGTTTAAATCGATAGGATATTTGAACGCAGGCACATTGGTACTCGTTTCGTCTCCCGGTTGTTGCCAACGTTTTTCGAAGTCCGGTTGCATCCAGCCCCCGCCAATAAGGTAATTGCTCAAGAACGAGGGCCGTCTATAATGATGGCCAAATTTATAGAGGATATTAAATGAAAGACTGACCTGCCGATATTGCACCGTATTCATCACGCTTCCGAAAGCAGTAGGTGTTTGGCTACCATGAACGACCAAGCTGTTCATGTCTGAAGATCGCTGTATTGCAGCATAGTCCTTACCCACTTCACCGTCAAGCACCCCTAGGGCATCGCCTGTGTCGTCTAGCCCCACAAATCGGTAACTCACCAAGCTATATATCGGATACCCTTCCATTGGCACCACCTGTAAAGCCGAGCTGTGCGCGATATCTGCATTTGCACCAGGGCTCACCTTGTAATTGGTCACTTTATCTTTATTTAAGTTCAAGATGACTGTTGTTTCCCAATTAACATTCGGTGAGGTTAGGTTCCTTGAAGTGATCTTTATATCCATTCCTCGGGTTTTCGTATCCGCTACATTACCATAAAAGGAAACCACCCCGGTTTGCGGTGCAATGGGACTGCGGCCCATCAGATCAATACCATATTTGAAATAATATTCTAATGTTCCCAATAGCCGGTTGCCGAACAAAGCCATGTCTACGCCGAAATTTATGGTTTTGACTTTTTCCCAACGTAAAGAAGGGTTAGGGGGATTTGAGATGTCAAGGTAAAGATCCTGGAACTCATTGGTGCGCCCTGTGTTCGCGGTTAGGTAAGCCGAAGTTGTTTTATCAACATTTCCACTGAATCCATAGGTTGCCCGCAAGCGTAAACTTGACAGCGCGTTTGCTCCCCAGAAACGCTCCTTGTGTATGTTCCAAGCTAATCCTACGGAACCGAGCGGCACCCCCTTTTGGTTGGCTTTCACGCCGAAGATATTGGATTGGTCTTTCCGAAAACTAGCACTGACAAAGTAGCGATCAACATACGCATACATGAGATTCGTATAATAAGAGATTGACCTATCCAGTCGTTTTGAACGCGATACGTTCTGGCTATTGATGGTTGAGCGACCCAGCCCAAAAAAATAGGGGAACTCTTCAAACGAGTTGATTCTGGCGTACGTTTCTGTTTCGGGATCGTACCCATAGAGCATACCCGTCGCATTCGTGCCGTAGTCGCTCATTCCCACTTCGTAACCCGCAAGGACAGTGATCACATGGTTTCCGAAACTTCGGTCGAAATTCGTTTGGAGGCGTGCATTGTGCACCTGGTAATCCCCACTACTACCGCTGAAGATAGCACCTATAGGAATCGGTCTACGCAATTGTGCAGTTGCGGGGTCTATATTCGTGTACCTATTTATTAGATTACGTGTATAAAATGAACGCTCATCATGTAACACCGTACCTGCGCTCAGCTGTTTCTGGTACTGGTAGTAGCCCGCAACGGAAAGCCCGTTAAATATATGGTACTGTGTATTTACGTTAATCATCATATTATCGACACGACCTCTACTTTGTGAGTACCCTTCGCGCAACTCATCAAGCGGCCGGTATTTCCAATCCAGCAACAACCCACTGCCAGCCGTATCGGTATAATGTTCCCTGAGCCCCCCTACCTGTAAGGCAGGGAGTGCATTATCGTTTTCATCGGCGAGACGTTCATAAGGAAGATACGGGCGGTAGCCATTGGGGTTTTGGGTTTCGTTTGTCGAATTTGCAAACTGGATGTCGGTTGCTATCCGCAGTTTATCGTCCAGCAATGTAAAGGTCTGGTTAGTCTTCAGTGTGTACCGGGCCGATGAAATTCCCACCTCCGTAGAGCGGTTATTGTTGTACCCGCCAGAGACATAGAAGCTATGATTTTTACCGCCGCCCTTGGCGCTGAGTGTATATTGCTGCACCATTGCTGGCCGATAAAAGTATTGCTGCCACTCTTTCATCACATCGGCCTGCCGCAGTATGTTAATTCGTTCGGCATAGATAGCTTCACTGATTACTCCATTCCTCCTTTCATCAAGTAGCTGTACAACGGGCGATACAACCGGATAATCTACCGAAAGGGTCGGATTGTAATAACCTTTCTCAAATAAGAACTCTTCCATTTCAATGAAGTCTGCAGCAGAAACAGTGGGCATCCGGCTTATTTGGGGTCTTTCGGTAACCGTAATGTTGTTGCTCATATCGAAAGCGACAGGGCTATTAAATGCACCCTTTTTTGTAGTAATGACGATAACGCCATTTCCAGCTCTCGTACCCCATATGGAAGCAGCTGCGGCATCTTTTAATATCGTGATATTTTGTACGTCTTCCGGATTGAGGCTCGACAAGTTACCGTCGAAAGGGAAGTTATCTACAATGACAAGAGGCTGTGTGTTAGAGAATATGGTACTTCTACCCCTAACACTTATGCCTAACGGATTATCCGCCTTTGCATCAAACAACAAACCATTCCCGAGCCCCTTTAGCCTTTCTAAGATATTAGGGCTATTTGAACGACTATAAGTCTTTTGATCTATCAAATCAAAACTCCCCGTTGCCCGCTCTTTGGGTATGCGCTGGTAGCCTGTGCTGACCTGTACTTCTTCAATGGCGAGCGTGTCGCGAACGGCAATGGTGGTATCCGCAACTGCCGCAGCCACAGGCTCCGCCTGTTGGGCGGAAACCTGCTTCGCGGCATACAAACACATGCTCATTATTACAGCCAGTAGGCTGATATATCTATATAGTAGTTTCGGTTGATGTTTGGAAAGGGCATACCCCTCCCCTACGCTCAAATTTCGTTTCATTTATCATTGGTTATTAACGGTTTAAGAATTACTCACTCACAAACCGACCTCAGCGCCAACGAGAAATTTCAGCTAAAATTTGCAAAAGCGGGAATGTCCATCTACCTTTATCACTGACTACTTATTGACCAAAGGCAGACAACCGCTCCATACCTAAAGCAAACATAACCGTTTTCTTATGGCGCAGGGTCGGTGTTACCGGGCATCACCAATGGCCTTTTTTATGCCATTGGTCGACGAGAGTTTTCACTCTGGCCTTTTTTAACCCGGTATTTCTTCTGGTTATTTAGCTAGTCTGGTGGGCAGATGATGTTCTTATTAATGGACTTAATAGAGGTGTTTCGTCGCCGTGAGGTAACGGACAACTGAACAACTGCGGCAACAATGTTGCCGTGAATTGTGGTTAGAGGGTTTTTGGTTCTCGTTTCCATAATCTGTAGGTTATGTTAACGATGAGCATACGGCAATGCTTGGAGGAAAAACTATAGAAGTTCAAAAGGGTGAACTCTAACGCTTTCGACCAATGGCACCGCCAGGAGCCTCTTCCCTTCATACACGATGAGGAGAATTTTCCATCGAAAGACTTAAATAGAGCTCACCCTTCTGAAAAAAGCATATCAAAGATAACATTAATTCAGAATAGGGCGAACTCCGAGTCTACTCGCTGGATTAAAACTGGCGGTTTTATGAGCCGAGTGACATCGTGAAGTAGAGACTTTTAGCTCTACTCTTTTTGTCGCTATTTCAATTAACTGCAACAAAGATAAATATAATTATTCAACAGGACGACAAATCGTCCTATTATTTTTTCTAAAATTTTAACTCCGTTGTCAATGACTAGGGACGAAGAACTATCTATGTACCAAAAGAATTTGGTACAATTCCTTAAAAACAAATTTTGCTCCCCATATAAAGTTGGGGGAAAACAAGTTACTAGGAACGTATATGCTGAAAAATGCGACGTTGCACGTGCGACACTCACTCGAATAACGAATGGAGATGGGTATGATGTGCCGATTTCTACAATCTATAAACTCTGCACGTTTGAAGATATCACCGTGAAAGACTTTTTTACAGAATTTTCTAAATGGTTGAAATCTCGTGAGGATGTGTGAGGAGAAGAGGAAAGAGTAATCGTCCTCCTTAATATATTTGGTGGTCAAGGCGCTAGGAGGCAAATGCCTATATCGATTGGTTAAAAGATACTAGCAAGAAATAAAGCAGATTGCAGAGATGATGCAAAATTTTATAGCCGACATAAAGGAGATACTGGACCAAGCGAGAAAAAAAGCCTACGCCGCTACCTCCTATGCCATGGTAGAAGCCTATTGGCTAATCGGCAAGCGCATTGTTGAACAGGAACAGTCTGGAGAAAAGAGGGCTCAATACGGTAGGGAAATATTACAACGGCTGTCGGAAGAACTAGGCAAAGGTTTTAGTGAGCGAACATTGAGAGACATTAGAAAATGTTATCTCACTTTTCCCGATTGGAAAGATTTGGCACACGCGTGTGCCAAATTAGAATGGTCTCATATTCGGGCAGTTACAAAAGTAAATGATACTAACGCGCGAAAATACTACCTCAAAGAGGCTGTCGTTCAAAATTGGAATGTAAAAACGCTCGAACGCAACATTAACACCTTGTATTATCAACGGTTGCTTTCCTCCCAAGACAAAAAGCCAGTTGAGGACGAAATGCTGGATAATACCGAGGGATACCAACCTAATACCCGTGATTTCATCCGTAATCCCGCAGTTTTGGAATTTCTGGATATCCCAACAAGCCGTTCCTATACGGAGCGAGAGCTGGAACAATCGCTGATCGATGACTTGCAGCAGTTCTTATTGGAACTTGGAAAGGGCTTTGCTTTCGTAGCTCGCCAAAAACACATCCGCACGGAGACAAGTGATTTTTTCATTGATCTGGTGTTTTACAATTATGTACTTAAATGCTTTGTAATCGTCGAACTGAAAACGGAAAAGATTACCCACCAGGATATTGGGCAATTGGACATGTACGTCCGTATGTTTGATGATTTGGAAAGAAAGGAAGGAGATAATCCCACCATTGGTTTGCTTCTCTGTACGGAAACAGACCGAACAATTGCGAAGTACTCCGTATTGAATGAAAGCAAGCAACTATTTGCCAGTAAATACCTCCCCTACCTGCCCACTGAAGAAGAACTGGCAGCGGAAATCGAGCGGGAGAAAAATGTGCTACGGGAGCAGGGTTTGGTGTATGGTGCGGAGGATTAAATTAAAAAGGTTTAAGGTCAGAATTTGTGCTCTTAAAAAATGTGCATGAAATGGATAAACGTATAACTAACCTCTAAATGAGCTGAAAGAAGTGAGGTCGCAAATTGCGACATCAAACCAGTTAACCAACTTTAGCAATGGCCGAAACCAAACATACCGAAATAACTGTAGCCGATGATTTGGTCATGAGCCGAATCTACGTCATTCGTGGCCAAAAGGTGATCTTAGATAGAGACTTGGCTTCTTTATATGGGGTAGAGACGAGGGTACTCAAGCAAGCCGTAAGACGTAATATCGATAGATTTCCCGAGGATTTCATGTTTGAAGTTTCCGAAGATGAACTAAATTCTATGGTATCACAATTTGTGATACCAGACAAGAAGATGTTTGGCGGGGCTAAACCTTTTGCATTTACCGAACAAGGCGTAGCAATGTTGTCCAGTGTGCTTAATAGTAAGCAGGCTATATATATCAACATACAAATCATGCGGGTATTCACCCGCATCCGGCAAATGTTGACAGATAATACGGAACTGCGGCTGGAGATTGCCGAGATAAAACACGCTGTTGATAAAATCGGCAAAAAGCAGAACGGGCAGGACAAGAATATCGAGCTGATATTTGAATACATAGACCGATTGCAGGAGAAAGCTGAGCTGCCAACATATAAAGGTGTAACGGTGGTAAGTGGGTTCGAAGTAAAGAAACAGAGGGAAGACTAACAGGAAATTAGGCTGCCAGCAAAATCAACAAGATTATGAAACGATACGTATTCTTCTTCGTGTTATCAATGATCTCTGCTACTTCGTGCAAGAAGAGCGGGCTAGACATTGTGGAGAAATTCGTGCAGGAAGTGAAGGCCGACAGCTATTATTATGAAGAGCTGCCCGATTTCAACATCCGTCATATCGACGCGCTGCTCGCACACGCTGGCGATGAGCAACTGGTGGGGCGCTTCCCCTGGCCGCCGTACAGCTCTTATTACCCGGGAGAGAAAGAAGTAGGCTTGGTGATGTTGTATGCCATAGAGGCGATACGACGACCGGATAGCGAACCGTTACGTGGTGTACACATTTATGACACAAATGACCCCGAACGGCAGGTGGCTTTGGATGACGTCCTGCCACTATATCAAAAGTGGTGGTCGGACAACAAAGGTAAGGGCGCAAGTGCGCTCGAGAAACTAGACCCGTTGGAAGGCACGGGTCTAGTTTGGCTTGGGACGGCGGTTCCGGAAGGATTGTAAAACAGAATATATGGCAACAATATTAAGATTGACAAAACCGAAAAAAGACGAACCGGTGCGGATTAATTTTGACAATGTGGCGTATTACAGACCAAGGCGAGTATACCGAAATCGTGTTCGTGTCGCCAAATCACTACGAACAGACCATGGTAGTAAAAGAAACCTTGGAGCAGGTGGATAGGTTGTTGGGGATTTAATGCATGCCTCTGAGCGGTGGACATACGGTGAACTTGTTTTCTTAAGAGGTTATAAACGATGGTTGCGGTAATCACTAATCGTAAAAACAGGGAGTGTAAAGAGAATGACGCAGCCCAAAACCAATAATTGTTACGATGAATAAAGCTGGAATTAAAAACACTTGGGTAACACTCATTTTTATCGCTTTTACACTACTGATATTTAATTCATGTGCAACTTCAATGTCGCCCATGAAATTATACGATACGTTACCTAATCTTACCAAATCAAAGTTCATTCCGCAGTCACAAGTAGAGAGTTCGATTGCTAAGGGATGCAAATACCTGATTAAAGGAAGAAAATACACTGCACCTATTGGTCTGACCACTAGAGGTGATCTCAAAAATGGCGCAAGGGGAATTGACGAGTGGGTTAAACTTGACGGAGGAAACGCGTATGTACTCACAAATTATAGTTGGAGCACGGTCGATGATTTAGGCTCAACACAATTACAGGTGGAATTTGATACGATGGTATGTCGCTAAGGAAGAGAGCCTATTAGCCGCTGCTAGCTAGAAAACTGTAGAGTAATATAATAAGATACGCGAAAAAAGCACTTAACCAATTATGAATTGATGAGAAACCCAAAATGGTATCGTGATGAGCTGATACTAGCGCTTGATTTATATTTCAAGTTAGGGTCGGGGCAAACTCATGCGAGGGGTTAGCTCTCTTGGAGATCACAACTTATGACCTCCAGCTCTGACAAACAAGGGTTGCGCTACATCTTCTAGTTACCAAAAAAACAAAATACCAATTTGCAATAGTCAATTTTTCAGACAAAAATTGGCGTTCGAATTTCCGTCGCAGATATGTAGATTAACTACGCGGTATGCATAACATGCAACCGTTCTTTAAAAGAATTGGCAATAACAGCTTTGATAAAAGGGGTGGCGTTTTTGAAAGTAGTGTGGGCTTTGACCGTGGGCAGATCAAAATCAAGCATCAGCTTGGCGAAACATTCGTCGGCGAACGAATTGGAAACGACATCTACACCATCGAAATCAAGCACGATCAACTTATCTTCCTCGATGCCCTTTGCTATTTTTTCACGCACAACGGCACCATCTATCCGGGTGGATAGCTGCTTACCTAGCATTGAAAATAGAATGTGCATGTTATACTCTCCTAATTATATTGCCACAAATTTACACAAAAAATTACCATAATTCATTATCTTCCCCAAAATACTTATCGATAATAAGCTGATAATCATCCGGCAAAGTATGATTAGGTGGCATGATAGTTTTGTAATCAACGACAATATCCGTTCGGATACGAAGAGCAACTACTGTACCTGGCCAAGTCGCACCGTCATGGATAACTATACCTGACCGATCTAACTCTAAACAATGGTTACCTGAATACAGCAACATTTCGCCCCGATTTTGTGTAATGAATTGAGATGTTGCGTATAGGCCAAAACCAAGGCCCTTACCACTAGTTATGCCTCGTTGAATACTCATTTCCAAGGCTTGTCGCTCCGTGATATTTAAAAATTCTTTTAGTCCAGACGATTGCAAAGATTCTAACACACCGACACCATTATCGCAGATGATCAACCTGATCTCGCGACGTGACGGAAATACCTGTGCCGCTACCCATCCGAAATCTTGTCCGGAATGGACAAGAACGTTATCCATTATCTCATTTAAGCAATAGAACATTAATTGCTTGACCTCCAGTGCTACATTCCCCAGTTGATGAATAATCATTGTCAAATCATCCTGTAACCTATAAATTAAGTTATTATCAAAACGAAACAATTCAATAAATTTTCCCGATGCCTTGCGCCTGACGAAGCTCTCTTCATAAGGTACGTCCAAGAGCCTAAAAAAATTAACCCGGCTGGCATAATCGTTTTGGCCGACCACTTGAATACCCACAGTTACGCCTCTATGACGAAGATGATGAACCATGGAGACAATTACCAAGAGATGATCTGCGTGCACAAACAAATTTTGCGCAGAAAAATCTAATATTAAATTGACTGTATCGTGTGTTTGGAGCTCGTGTACTCCGTCAAATAAAGATACCAGCGCCCAATGATTGTCTATTTTTTCGAGTTCTATTTTTATTGTATTTACTGACATATCAGCTACTATTTGATTAAGCTACAGAGTAGACCCCACAATAAAAGTCATTGAACGAGCGAATAAATCACCGGATACTATAAAATTATGCGGTCGTATTTTCCATTAATTCAGCTAACGTAATACTAAACGGAACCGCTGCCTCCCTGCCCTTTTGATACCCTTTTAGTCTGCGAACATCCCATTGATAAATGACAGGAATATCTAATATGGGCTTAATGTTAAAAACAAGATATTGAAATTGACTGGGACGGCTAGGATACTCATGCTCGACCAACCGTTTGTTACTAAATATGCAAGGTCCTTCCCCTTCAATCTCGAAAAAGAGGTTGCTTACTTTGTTATTAGGCCCATGTAACAAAAGCAACTTAGCTCCCATAATAGCGGGATTAAAGACGTTTTCGCTACCCCGGCCTTCTAATCGCAAATTATACAACAGTTTCTCTTGAATCCATGCCAGTTGAACGTCCGTTTTGTAATATGCAACTAACACGTAAACGTCTTGCGGCGGAATCATTCGGTCACTGTTACTGAAGGTCGGATACCATCCGCGGTAGGGCGTAGGACACGTCTCTCGAAAGGTATCGTAAACTCTATGAGCTAAACGCGCTTGTTGAGATGCTCTGTTACCAAGATGATCAATAACCTCAACGATAAACTGCTTAAACGAGCGTAACCCGCTTTGATCTGATGAGGGGCGGATATGAAATGCACCTAATCCGGGCAAAAGCTCGTGATACCCGACTTGACGATAATTTTGATTGCCCGGATATAAGATGTAAGCCCCTGCTGTTCGGCGGATGGCATCACGATAGGCATGCATTTTCAAAAGGTCGACTCTTTTGTAGTCGAGTTGCTTTGGTGGTAACTCAACTTCTGGAGCGCGATCGAAAAGTTCTGAGATCGCTTCTACCTTATACTTGGCGTCGAAATGGAGATGGACCATAAGCTCGGCCTCCTCGGCTTCTTTTGCCGATAATTCGGCTGGCCAAACACTTAATGTATAATCGGGCCGCATAGGCAATGTCCAACTTCCGCCTTGCGGGTAAGCAGAAGAGCCCGAAAAAGAGCGGTTATATGAATATTCAACACGCAGTTTACGTCCTCTTACTTCGTGCACGCCTGATAAGCCAATATGCCTACCTGCCTTTAATTGCAGATGCATGCCATCGGTTGTGGGTACAATCAGCCGTTGTATATCGACATCGTCAAGCTGAAATATATCTTGAAAAATCACAAGTAACTTGAAAAATAGCCAATATTCGTATAACGTAGCTACATCGCGTTTACCAGCTTCGTAAACATCATCTCCACCCTGCCAAATGAGCTTGGCGGCTAAATCAAACATATGCCACACACGGGTGATTTCACGATAGCCTTCCTTACGTTGTAGAACAGGACTATTTAGCTTGATTTGTTCAAGTTTGCCGATTTGACGAAAGAATGAGTGACTTAGCCATTGTTCCAATCGAGTAATCAGTGCATTGGCCTCTAAGGCGGTCTGGCTTGCTACGGGTGCATAGCGTGCAACGTCTTGAGCAAACTGTGTAAAAGCCATGAGCACGTGTTTAATGAAACGATTCTCTGGCGTATCAAAAATCTCTTGCCGGCATTTTTGAGTGATATGCAATGGCACGGACTCGATGTGACCACGCAACTGATGATGCGCTGGCAGCTGGCCTCTGTTTGACGAACCTGCAATTTGCCGGACAATACCCGAAGTAATGCGTTTGACTCGGCGTATGTCGGTGTGCTGATAATCGTCTTTCCACGTGCTAGTTGGCGCCTGTAATATACGATGAATTGCATCTTGAAATTCGGGGGCTTCTACCATGGATCGTACAAAGGCAAAGCGCTGATACAGGGTCTTAGCATCTGTGGAAAAGTTAGAAATAAGCTGCTGAGACACTGGCGAATTATGATGTAAAAGAAGCTCTGTGCAGTATTCGGTGATATCTGCCAACATGGCTCGATACTCCGTAAGATAGTCTGTTTTTGATGAGCGCACTTCTACCGTGATAGTGCCAATTCTGCTGGGGTTATCGCGGTGCTCTACAGTTAATTGAAGTCTTCCGACATAGGTATTGGGGACTATGCGCCCACTGTGTGGGTACACTATAGATGGCTGAATAATTCGGTTTAAGCGAGAGTTGATAAGTATTTCATAGCTAGAATCATCGATTTCGTACTCGTAAGAATAGCCTTCTTTCAATTGATAGGGAGAAATTCCGTCCTCTTCGGGATAGATATAGCGAATACTATCCGGATCTGATGATAACGAATAAATCCGAATGGTAACCGAAGTATCCTTGCTTATAGGAACGATAATATTTGACGGCTGAGCTGCCATATATAGTATTATGCTTCTGCGAAGCTAGTGAAACCGTCTCTTTCAGCGTGCTGATACATTCTCCTTAACTTTTCAAACGAGACCGGGAAACGGATATAATCCGCCTCGATGTCTTTCGTTTCGATAGTGACATCCTTAGTTTCGGCCCTTTCGTGCAAACACAATTTCGCCAAAACAGCGAGTGGACCAGAGAGCTTCCGTTTTGAGCCATGTAGTTTAGGCAGGAGCTTTTGAACAATAGCGATATCTATCGCGATGTCGATGGCTTTCTCGCCATAATCTTCTTCCATCCCGAGAACACGGTCTACCAACCGATATACTTCCATAATCGTTCGATAGCCAAACTCTGCGCCTATGGGTTTTAGTTCATTAAAGAATCGAGTCAAAAATGTATTAACCTTCTCCTTGTAAAGATCGGTCTCAATTGCCCTAGCCGTTTGAGTTAAAAAGCTCTGTGCCATATCGCTTCCTAGAAAATCAATAGCAATCGGCCTTTCAATAACTTTCTGGTCCAAAAAATTGGCAAGCTCAGCCTCACTAACCTGAAACTCGATGACGTTTGCCCGATCTAGCACTTTGGGACTAAACATATATGTCGTTTCATCTACGTTTACCGTCCCGATTAAATATAAATTTGGAGAAAGTGTGACTGAGGGCGGTATGCCACTAATAGCGGTATTACCACTATGCAGCGTGATCTTATCCCCCGATTCCATAACACTCAAAAAGTCCGCGAAATACCGCTCTACATGGCTGAGATTCATTTCATCTAATATGAGAAAGTATGGTTTTTCTGGATGTTTCTCTGCTTCGATGATTAATTGCAAAGCGCAATTATCGGGTTTAACATATTCTTCGCTGTTGAGCGCGTTTGGAAATCCTAATAGTGGTTCCCGATTACCCCAGTCGGCACCCACTGGTACAATACAGTATTGATTAGGCTCGTTGACGATCCACTTCGCAAAGGAAGTAGCTAACTTGGTTTTTCCAGATCCGGCCAACCCGGTAAGGATTAGAAAACGTTTGGCTTGTAAAGAGGCAATAAAGCGCTTAATTGTCGCATTTGAAAAGATGAGATTTGCCTCCTTCGTAGCCTGAGAGAAGCTGGTCCACGTAAACGGTTTTTGTGACATATCAATTGTCTTTTCTTCTTGTTTATCACCTAGGTCTATCGACTTATAAAAGTCGATAAGCTGGTTCAAATCGTTATTAGCCTCGCTTTCTGATACGTTAACCCGTTTTCCGTCAGATGTAACGTTATAAGCTTTGTACACATGGGAAGTGCCATACCTCTTTGGCTGTTCTTTGAAATTTTTAACGAAATATTCTTCAATAGATTCGCTATCCACGGGCCAATCATATCTAGGAGAATCCGTTTCACTAACGCCATATGCTAACAACAATAAATCCTTGTCTTTATAATACAGGTAGACGGGATACAAACTACCAGAAGAAACGCTTTGTCCCTCTCTTAAAAATGCAATCCAGGGGATATTGGCTCTTGCACCCTGACCAAAACTAACTTTGACTGCAATATTTCTAAAGCTTTTTGGATAATTATCTACTTTCAAGTTTACAACTGGGTCGTTCGCTTGCTTCAAAAACTTATCAAGAAAGAAGAAAAACTGTTTCGGTTCGATAACAAATCCGTGGGTACGAAGCAGTTTAAAACATTCCGTGCCTTCGCCCCCTCGAAAGGCGGGACGATTCAGTTCTATTCCGTTGGCAAACTTGTTTGCCAAAGAAACCACAAGTTTAGGTGGGTATTCCTTCCCATTATATATGAGGTCATAATATAGCGATTGGGCATCGCTTGGGGCACCTTTGTCATCTATCTCTTTGATCGCTTCCAACAAGTGTTTCTTCTTGATATTCTTCGGAATCTCCATAAGTATGGCATTAGCGTTAGTCAATTCTCAAATTTAAGCATAAAATTTTGGCCCATTCAGCACATCTTATAAGAAATTGGCAACGGAACCCTAAAAGTAGGCACGGGTCACAGTTGGATATCGTCTTTTGCTGAAACGTATAACGGCAGCTTGCCGACAGACAGACGCGCCATTGCTAACGAGGTGATAAAAAGATTCTTCGAAGGTAGTGCGATTTCTGCAATATATCGTTGGCCTCAAATCTACTTCGCTTTGCGTGGTATGGAAGTAGATTACAGAAGCTCGCTCGTAAAGTTAGTAAAAAGTTTATATTTTTGACCATACCTCACTAACGCTATGCTCATCGTTACCGGTGTCTTCATCATCTAACACGCCAAGATACTGACCTGCCAGCGCAGCAGCACCAAGCACCTACCGCTGAAATGGGAATTATCGCTCGAAGAACATGCCGGCACCAAATGGGTAACCGCAGGTGAGCTTGACCAATACGACTGGGCACCTGCCGATGTGCCGATTGTTGAACAACTCAAATTGTAGTGCAGACGAGTCTGCAGTTAGGATTTCGTCTTCAACGAGCCACTGAAATTCTCATTGTCTGCTTGTAATAATTTCGCAACAGGTTGTTGCGAAAATGAGGAAGGCCTCGGCTTCTCTACCATCTGTTTAATTATTCGTGTATCGAGAAGCAACCGGAGCAATCGCTGATCGATGTATGGAAATCAACTGGTTTTTTCATCATGATGATAGATAAACCTTAAAATATTATGGCTGAATTGATCGACGGACGGAGGCTGCAACCCAGGGTTGACCTCACGGCAATGGTAGATCTGGCTTTCTTGCTGATCACCTTCTTTATGCTTACCACCAACCTCAACAAGCAGCAAGCGCTCGATGTGGCAATGCCCGACATCACAGACTCGACTGACTTCTTCCCGCTGGCAGATAACCGTACAGTAACCCTGCTGCTCGGAGAGGGTGGCCGTGTAGACTGGTATTGGGGCTTGCTGGACAAACCGCTGGAAGGGCCACACTCGACCGTTATGGGCAAAGGCGGCATTCGGCAGGTGCTGCTGCAGAAGAAAGATGACGTGCCGAAACTGACCGAGGGGGGCAAAGGGCTCATCGTGGTGATACGGCCCAGCGCACGGGCAGCATACGCCAGCTTGGTAGATATATTGGATGAAATGCAGATCTGTGGCATCAACCAGTATATGATCGGCGAAATAAGTCCGGAAGAGGAGGCGATGCTTTGAAGTGCGCTGCTCGGCACTGGAAAACCGGGTGTTCGTCACAATGATTTGGGCGCTCGTCACAAAAAAATCTAGTGTTATAAAAAATATCATATAGTAGGCTGTAATTCGGCAAAGTGGAGGAAAGTGGGAAGGAAGTGCGGTTTTTGAACGGGGTTTTGATGGTAAGGTGGGAGGTTGGTGAAAGATTTTACTTTTACAAGAGGTTAAAAGATACAGTTGTGGGAAAAATAGAATAAAATTGCGGGAAATGTTTTGCTAAAAATATTTGCATTTCAGTTGTTAAGATGTATCTTTGTCATATAACCAAATGGCAACCTACACATGGGAAAAATAGCATTTACCAATCAGGAAAATCAGTTTATAGCCGAAATCAAAGAGCGTGTACGGAAGGCTCAATACGAAGCCTTGAAAGTGGTGAACACGGAATTGATCAGCTTGTACTGGGATATCGGAAAGGATATTTCTGAAAAGCAAAAAGAAGGCTGGGGCAAAGGTGTAGTGCCGAGATTATCCAAAGAATTGCAGGAAGAGTTCCCTGGCATAGGTGGTTTCTCTGTAGGAAACCTTTGGCTAATGGCCCAATTCTATAATGAGTATCAGTCCGATATAAATCTCGCACCAATGGTACGAGAAATTAGCTGGAGTAAGCATATCGTTATTCTAAAAAGATGCAAGGAACCACAGGAACGCCTATTCTATACGCAAGCCACGAAAAAATTTGGTTGGACGAAAGACGTGTTGACTAACCAGATTGAAAACAAAACCTTTGAACGGTACTTGCTCAATCAAACCAACTGGGAAAATACGTTGCCAGGTGTTACAAAAAAGAACGCTACGTTAGCTATAAAAGACCATTACACTTTCCAGTTTCTAAACCTTTCGGACGAACATGGCGAAGCGGAACTTGAACAGGCATTGGTGAAGAATATCCGTGGCTTTCTCCTTGAAATGGGCGGAGACTTTACATTCGTGGGAAATCAATACCGCCTAATGGTTAATGATAAGGAATTCTTTATAGACTTACTACTGTTCCATCGAAAGCTACAAAGCCTTGTGGCAATTGAATTAAAAATAGGTGAGTTCCTCCCCGAATACAAGGGCAAAATGGAATTCTACTTATCAATCTTGAATGACAAAGTCCGATTGCCACATGAAAATGAGGCTATCGGCATCATCATCTGTAAATCGAAAGACAGAACGATTGTAGAATATTCACTCAAAACATCAACCTTGCCCATTGGTGTAGCGACATATAGCACTTCAAAATCACTACCGAAGGAGTATAAAAAGCTGTTGCCAAGTGCCAAAGAAATTGAAGAGAAATTAATGGGGTTTTTCGAGAGTTAAAGAAATTCACTAACGTCGCCTTCGCGACCGGTTTTCTCGGGGTCATTTGTTTCGCGGATAGAGCTGCCCAAATACGGTCTTACCTTGCTAACAACGAATTGCTCAAATGTTTGCCCCGGAGCGTAGTCATCAATAAAGTTGACAATGGGTTCGGATTGAAGTGTGCGCATAATCGGCTGTATTTTGAGGGCAAAGGTAACCATATAGGTGGGGAGTTTGAGCAAAATGGCCAAGACCGGGCGAAGTATGGCGAGCGCCTACTCCCCGAACTTTCTGCTTCCGTTAAAATAAGGGGACTATCTGAAACGAACCTTAAACTATGTAGACTTTTTTACCTAGCATATCCACACTTAGTTTCGGCGATTAAAGCCACACTTGAAAATAGTGACATAGCGGTTAATCGAATTCGTCAGTCGACGACTGACGAATTCGAGCAGCGACAGGAAACCGGGCCGGAAGAAAACACGCAGCAATTGGAAGTTGCCTCAAAAATCCTGTCAAAACTATCATTCACCCACCTTGTTCAACTACTACCTATCCGAGATATCGCAAAACGGACATTCTACGAATTAGCATGTATAAAACAGACTTGGAGTGTAGAAGAATTAAAAAGACAAATCAACACGCTTTATTACGAAAGGAGCGGAATAAGTAAAAAACCGGAGCAACTGGCTAAAGTCGTTAAGCAAAAAGCCAAACGCTTGAACCCAGCGGATCTTATCAAGTCTCCATTTACTTTCGAGTTTCTTGGGTTAAGCGCAAAAGACGTTGTCTACGAAAACGGCCTTGAAAAAGCATTGTTGGATCACTTGGAGAATTTCCTGCTCGAATTGGGTCACGGCTTCTGCTTCGAGGCCAAACATGAACATATAGGGCAGTTGAAAACGTATGTGAATTATTATAAAAAAGAGGTGATGCAGGAGGATGACAATCCGCCGGTGGGTATATTGCTGGTCACTAACCAAAACAAGGCATTAGTGGAATATGCGATAGCCGACAGTGACCAACAGTTATTTGTGAGCAAATATTTGCTTGAGCTCCCTTCTAAGAAAGAGCTGATTGCGGCAATTGAGCGGGAGAAAAATGTGCTAAGAGAGCAGGGCGTGGTGTATGGAGCGGAGGAATAAATAAAATGTGAAACTGAATAGCGCTGGTATTCTTACGATCTCCGTATTTGGGGTGTGTAGTCGGTTGGTCGGCGTAGGTAGAACGTATGTGATTGGTTTGTTTGCTCGGTCGTAAGAGTAGGAAAGTTGGACAGGAGGCAGTGATTCGCCAAAGTGGAGGAAAGTGGGAATGCCACCAAGAAATTCGGTTGGACCAAAGATGTATTGATTAACCAGATTGAAAACAAAACGTTTGAGCGATACCTGCTCAACCAGACCAATTGGAAAAGTACGTTGCCAGATGTTATACGGTCGGTTTATCTATGCGATAGGTTATTTCCCGATTTAAATCGCCAAAAAGAAAAGGCGCTGAAACAGGAGACAATTGCTTAGCTTTGAAAAAACGATAAGTAAAATGGGCGTATTGACGGAACTTCATCATCGCTATTTGCAACGCTGCGTTGCATTGGCAACGCAAGCACTGGACGAGGGGAACGACCCGTTTGGCTCCTTGCTTCTATCGGCCGCGGGCGAAGTGTTGTTCGAAGACTATAACCACACCGCAAATGGCAACAGGATGCTGCACCCGGAACTGGCCATAGCGCAATGGGCCGCAGCCAACCTGAGCGAAGAGGAAAGAGCCACAGCCGTGGTGTACACCTCGGGCGAGCATTGTGCCATGTGCGCCGCCGCACATGCCTGGATAGGGTTGGGAAAGATTGTGTATGCAAGCTCATCGGAACAGCTTGGCCAATGGATGGCCGAATTTCAAGCCGAGCCACCGCCAGTAAACCCGCTGCGTATAAAAGACGTGGCTCCTGCCATAGAAACCGAGGGGCCCTTTGATGAATTTGCCGATACACTCCGGAAACTGCACCAAAGAAACAGCGTACGGCGCAGATAATTGTATCTTAGTAGTCATTAGTGTCCCATTAAAATCCAAAATAGTTCTTTGAAATATTTGAAATATAGTTAGTTACAGAGGTTTTTCAAGC
>NZ_JBHEUZ010000016.1:0-122563 GCF_041925275.1 Parapedobacter sp. 2B3
GAACGGTATGCCGGGTGGTGTGAGAGGTCGGAAAATAGAATAGGAGGAAAACTATTCTATTTTCCTCCTACTCGATTAGAATTCACCCATATCCGCCAGTTCGGCCTTCATCAGGAATACATTGTAGGGCAACCACATCGACATGAGGAAGTAGATATCGTGGCCCGTCACCGATAATGGATGGATATAGGAACCATACAGCTGGGCATATTGGCTGCCCGGCGCCAATGTATAGGGGGCGCTCCAGGGCCCGGTTATGTCATCGGCCGTACGCAGGGTCAGCTCGTACCGGTCGCCGTTGAAATAGGCAATTATCCACTTTTCAAGGGTTTCATTGTAGATGAACGAAAGTTCGCCCACCTTGTCGTCAATCAACACCGTGGCCCTGCCTTCATCGCCCCGTACCCACTGGCCCGCCGTGCCGTCCCAATATTCGTAATCCGGCAGCTTTTCGATATCAGCCTCCAGGAACCGCGCAAGGCGTGCCGGGCTATCACGCCCCGTCTGCGTGCCAACCATGTACACATAGCCCCCCTCCTTGAAGTACCCCACCTGCCCGAACGGGCTGTTAGACGAAAACCCCACGTCTTCGCATCGGCCCCAGGTCTGGCCGTTATCGGTCGATTTGTAAAGCCCCGAATAGTTGGTTACCCACCCTGTCCACGACCGCATATTGAAATAATGCACGTAATCCGCGCCGTTGGCCCGGATGGCCGCCGTGGGGATCGATGTCCAATCGCCATTGCCCGACACGTCTTTTGCGCTATAGATAATCTCGCGGGCATTCCCACCATTATCCGTAGCCATGCCACTCAACGTCAGTCCGTCTTCCAGGTCACCATCTGTCGAGAATGCCAGCACGTTGCTCCGCCAGCTACCGCCGTTGGGTCCGGGGCTGCTCGGATTGGGGGCAAAATCATGGCCGTACGTGTCGCCAAAGAAGAGCCCATATGTTCCCGGCGCCATTTCCCACACCACGCCGAGGTCCGTGCCGCCCACGTTCCATGCGGTAGCGGTATTGTTCGGGCTGGGGAACGCTTCCTCGGCGATGGGCCTTCCGGTTACCCGCGCGATGCGGGTAACTTCGCGGATGAAAAAACCCCATCGGTTGTCTACCTTTAGGGATAACTCGTTCGATACATTCCCGTCATGGTAATGCGCGGTCAGCACCAACCGGAAAGACTCGGGGTCGGACGATTGGATGGCGTATGTGAGCACATACGATGCAGAGAGCTCGGACCGGTCTATCTTGGCTGAAAACTGACCGCCGCCGCTCTTCCTTACCATGAGATAGGCAATGGCATCAAGATCGTTGAAACCCAGCGTGGCAGATACCGTTTTCGCCTCCTTGTCGGGAACGAGGGTCAGCGCCGACGATGTGATTTCATCGCTCGGTACAAAGGGCGGACCATCCTCGCGGCCACATGCGGTCAACAAGCACAGCCACCCCATTATAACGGCGCATACACGCGTACGCTTTGCGTTCCTTGGCCTCATCGCACGTTATTGGACCTCAAGCACCAGGCCGGACGAATAGACCCGATCCGGTTTTCCGGTTTCCCGGGCCTCGTCTGATAGATTGCCGGCGAGCTTGACCACAAACCGGTAGGACATACTTGGATCAATCGGAATCTCAGCTGACGTGTTCTCGCCACCAGCGATGATGACGTCCCGGTAGATATCGTTTTCTACTTTCTGTATACTCACCTCCAATGGACGCCGGAATGCGGGCGATATATCCGCCGGGAAACCCCACGTGATCTTCACTGTATTTCCTGTCTTCGTGTAAGCCAGGTCATCTACGTTAGGCAACGAATGGTCGAAATCTTTTGCATCTACAATGCCTCGATCGTAACAACTTGAAAACAGTCCGATGGCAAGTATAACCAGCAGGACATGAACTGAAAATCGCTTCATAACTAATGATTTGTTATTAATACCCAACATTTTGTGTATAATTCCCTTTCGCCCAGTTGATCTGCGGTTGCGGAATGGGGAAATACTCGTCGCGCCCCGCCGTAAAGCGTGCCACGCCCATCCACGAGAACCTATCTTTTTCAACTTCGAAATAGTCATTCATCGTTTCCTCTAAAATACCCCACCGTTGCAGATCGAAGAAGCGGCGCCCTTCGGCGGCCATTTCCAGGCGGTTTTCCCATTGCATGGCCTTCCACGCGAATTCCTTGGTCCATTCACAATTTACGCCGGGCTTATAGGGTTCGATATGATAGTCAAGCGAAGGCGTTCCATCTGCCATCACCAGCCGGTCCGTGCTGTTGGCCGCACGTTCGCGGATTTTGTTGATCAGCGGCAGCGACTCGTCCCACCGATCCAGCTGGATCAGCACTTCGGCTTTCCACAATAGTACTTCGTCGTAGCGGATCATCCGTTTATTCATCGAGTTAAATTGCCATCCGTCATACAGCAAACAATCGCAATCGGGCGGAACCAACTCCTTGATCGATTTGAAATAGCCATAATCGCCCGCATTTCGGATGCCGGCTTTTTCGAATAACATATTCGGAACATATTTCCACGGCAGGCCGGGCGCGGCAACGGTATGGCTGAAACGCGGGTCGAACGTATTTTCTTCAAAATATGCCGCCTCGCCGTCTGCATAGCTGGTCCCGTTGTAGGTATCAAACAACGGCAGTCCGTCGGGCCCCGTTTTAAACGCATTAGCCATCGTATAGCTGATCTGATGGAAACCACAGCACTGGTAACCACCCCAGTTGAACGGATGGTTCAGGCCTTCACTCCGGTTTATTTTGCCGCCGCTTGAGCTACCGTCATCGATGGAATACTGGATTTCCCAAATCGATTCTTTGGTGTTATTATCAAAAGCGATGTCGAAGTTTTCCGCAAAATCGGGCTGCAGGCCCACCTTTGCACCTTCCTGATCGGTCAATTTATTCAAGTACGTCAATGCCTCGGAAAGCCGTTCCTTGTTCACGTTCGTCACCTGGTTCCGGTCGTCCTGCTCATAGGCCATGAACATGAGTATCCGGGCTACCATTGCGGTCGCTGCATTTTTATCAATCCGTCCCTTCTCGGTTTGTACCGGTGGCAGCAATTCTTCCGCGCGCTTGAAGTCGGCCAGCAGACGCTCCCAAAGGTATTGGTCATTCGGTTGCGACAAGTCCCGGTTAGCAACGGCTTCAAATTCTGCCGAAGTACCGACTACATTTTCATCGATGTAGGGAATATACTTGAAGAATTGCTTTAACCGGAAGTGCGTAAAGGCCCGGAGGAACGTTACTTCACCGATACGGGAATTCTTATCCGGGAATTCCTCCTCCGTAACGGTATTCAACCGCTGGATGGCCGTATTGCACCGCTGGATGATTTGGTAAGACACGTACCACGGATAGTCAAGGGGCCACCCGTTCGGTTGCAACGTGACGAAAATTTCCATATTGTGCCAGCCATCGCCGTCCCAAGTGCCGCCGCCCCCTTTGTATGAATCGTCCGACCGCAAGGAGCCGGTCCACCATGGGGAGAAAGGCGAATCCCACGAGGGGATATCCGTTATCCGGGCATAGGCCGCGGTTACGAACCCTTCCATATCGCTGGGCTTCGTGAGCAGCGACTCATCCAATACTTGTTTAGGTGCCACATTCAGGGAATCGGCACACCCCATCACCGTGGCCAGGGCAAGGAGGGATAATATCGTGAATTTAAACTTTTTCATAATCAAACAATTTAGAAAGTAACGTTAAGACCAAAAGTCAAAAAGAACGGCGTCAGGTAACCGTAGCCCGGCATCTCCGGGTCAATGCTGGTAAACCGATCGTCTCCCCAGCTCTTCTTTAACGTCAATACGTTTCGGGCCGAAGCGTATAAACGCAAATGCTGCATCATCAGCTTGCTCGAAGCAGCTGCGGGAAGCGTATACCCGAGTTCGATGTTACGCAGCTTCAGGTAAGACCCGTTTTCCACGTAATAGCTCGAAAAGCGTTGTTCCGCATTTTGGGTCGAGTTGGAAATGGCAGGGATATCGGAGTTTGGGTTATCGTACGACCAGCCATCCAGTATACGCACTTCGTGGTTCTTGTGTGCCGGCACGGTAATGTTCCACAGGTCAGATTCGCGCTTCCAGGCGTTATCCACCTGGTTGCCGAACACACCTTGGAAAAATACGTTCAAATCGAAGTTCTTGTATCCGAGGTCGAAGGTCACACCGCCGAAGAAGTCGGGGTCGGTGATGCCGATATAGGTACGGTCAAAATCCTGCACAATACCGTTACCGTCCAAATCCTTATACCGGATACGTCCCACCGCTTTGCCAGGTTGTTCGGCGTGGGCATCCACCTCAGCCTGCGTCTTGAAAATACCATCCGCCACCAAACCATACAAGATGTGGGGTGTCCGGCCCAATACCAAATCATACACCCCATCGCCGGGGTATTTATTGATCACGTTTTCGGGCAGGCTGACGATCTCGGTTTTATAGGTCCCCAGATTGGCCGAGATGGCATACCGGAATGCGCGTTGCGGATCGTTGCGGTAACCGATTTCAAATTCAAACCCTTGGTTGTTCATATCGGCGCCGTTGATCCAGGGTTCACCGCCTTCACCCATGGCGGCGATGTAAGGCGTTTGTACCAGGATATCGCTTGTTTTTTTCAAATAGTAACCCAACGATCCGGTCAGCCGGTTATCAAAGAGACCGAAATCAACCGCCACATCGGTTTGTGTGGTGGTTTCCCATTTCAGTGCCGGGTTCCCCAGCCATGTACGGCGATAGCCGGAGTACAGATCTCCGCTCTCATTACCTTCTATGGGATACGAGGTGCCGAAGTAATCGGTGGTAAACGGTGTGGAGGTATAGCCCCGCGGTAGTCCCTGTACGCTTCCGTTTGCGCCCCATCCCGCACGGAGCTTGAGATCGGATATGACCTCATGGCCTTGCATGAACGGCTCGTTGCTGATCCGCCATCCGGCAGAAAACGCCGGGAATATTGCGTATCTATTTTCGGCACCGAAAAGCGATGAGCCGTCGCGGCGTACGGTGGCGGAGAACAGGTACTTCCGGTCGTACACATAGTTTGCCTTGGCAAACAGCGAGAAATACACATATTCATCTGCCGAACTGCCCAGTGAATATTTCGAGCCGGTGGTGATACCGAGGTGGGCGAAATCGCGGTCTTCCAGGTAAACCCCTTCCCGCCGGGCCCAGAAGCCCTCCTGGACAAACCGGGTGTATTCAACACCCGCCACAGCATCGAGGCTATGTTTATCACGGTTCATGTTGTATGACAACGTATTGGTCCACACGTAACTCAACGGATGGGATTGGTCGCTCCGCACGTAATTCTCGCCATCGCTGTTCCGGCCACCGGTTTCCGACCATTCTTTCTCCAGGTTGCGGCTATATGCATTCCCGTAGTCAACGCCGAATTGCGTCCGTGCGGAGATACCGTTCCAGATATCCAGGTCGGCATACACGTTTCCGATGACTTTCACGTAGTTGGCAATATTGTCCTGGTTGTCTGTGAGCACGCGTACCGGGTTGGTAAAATCGTCAAATCCGGCTGCTCCGGCCCATCCGCCGTTGATGTCGTAAACCGGGCCCGCGGGCGGATTGATCAGTGCCCAACGCAGCTCGTTTGCATCGCGGTACTGCAAGTAAGAAACAGCCAGGTTCTCTCCTATCCGCAACCGGTTGTTGATGAGGCTATACTCGTTATTGGCACGTATGGAATATTGCCTGAAGAAGGTGTGTATCTGTGTTCCCTCATTGTCGTAATAGCCCAGAGACAACAAGCTTCTCGACCGCTCCGTTCCGCTGGACACCGTCAGCTGGTGGTTGGTCATCACCGCCGGACGGAGAATTTCGCCCAGCCAGTCCGTGTCGGAGCCGCGGACGGTCTGTTCGGTATTCAACCATTCCGCCGGTTTCACCGATTCCAGTACCGGCCGGCCGTTTTCGTCACGGTGCCATGTAAAATCATAGGTGGCGGGCAAGTTCATCGCCATACCGTACACTTGCTCATCGTAGGCATACGCCCGGAATGTGGCAATGCCATATTGCTCCGCATTCAACAGCGTAGGCCGGTTAATCACGTTGCTCATAGCCACGCTACCGTTGTACTCCACCTTGGTCTGGCCGATCTTACCCTTCTTTGTTTGGATCAGGATAACCCCGCCTGACGCCCGTGCGCCGTAAATACTGGCCGATGCGGCATCTTTCAGCACCTGTATCGATTCGATATCGGCGGAGTTGATGTCGCGGAGGTTCAGGTTTTCCGTCGGCATGCCATCCAATACGATCAATGGCTTTACGCCTCCTGATAAGGAAGAGAGCCCCCGCACCTGTACGGTTACCCCCTCCGCGGGGTTACCCCCGTTGGTGGTGATGTGTACCCCGGCCAGCTTTCCCTGGAGGGATTTCATGGCATTTGCCGATGGATTTTTGGCAATATCATCGGCCGTGGCCATCGCAATCGAACCGGTCACATCGGCCTTCCGCTGGGTCATGTACCCGATGTACACTTCCTGCAGCATGGTCTCGTCTTCCCCCATCACCACGTTGATGAGGGAGAGGCCCCTTACCGGGCGTTCTTCGGTCTTCTTTCCGGTGTAGGAAAACACGAGAACGGCATCTTCATCGGCCACGCCGATCTCAAACACCCCTGTGGCGTCTGTCACGGTCCCTACGGTTGTTCCCTTGATGTAAATACTGGCACCTGCCAACGGCTGGTTGGTACCTTCTTCCGTAACTGTTCCCCGCACCAATTTGGGCTGCCACAGGATGTGTGGCAACGCGGTGGCATAGGCATGAACAGCGAGGCCCAGCAGTAAGCAGGCCAACATGGTTTTGTTCATCGCATTTTTCATAAAATTTATCATAATTGGTAATCGCATTTATCAGGTTCACCCGGATCCATTCCGGTCATCTTCTCGCAATAAAACCAGCACCTTTCGGCTGTGTAACTTAAAACTATCGGTCAGTACGTTGTCAATTCGTCATACGAAGGTCGGTGGTATTCGCGCTCCATCACACCTCTTCGTTAACCAATGATGACTGTATTTTATCATTTCAATGATATTAAATAAGTGTTAAACCCACATTTGAGGGCAAATACACCTTTTTTTTAGCTTATACTGACTGTATTTTATCACAACCTGTTTGCGGTTCCTCCGTGGCGGCACGGCCGGGTTATCTCCGGGTGGTTTGCATTTTCTATCTTTGCCACCTCGAGGTTATGCCGATCGATTTTTCACATATCGCGCTTCCGATTATGGAAATAGTGCCGCAACTGCGGGAGCGACTGGCTGTGCACAACAATGTCGTTGTGGGTTCGCCACCGGGGGCCGGCAAAAGTACCATTGTACCTCTTGTGTTGCTGGATGAACCGTGGCTGCATGGCCGGAAGATCGTGATGCTCGAACCGCGCCGCTTAGCCGCTAGCACCATTGCCCGCCGTATGGCTACCCTGCTTGGCGAAAGTGCCGGCGAAACAGTGGGCTACCGTGTACGCTTCGAAAACCAAACCTCCTCGCGCACACGCATCGAAGTGGTTACCGAAGGCATCCTTACCCGCATGCTGCATCACGACAACGCCTTGGAAGACGTGGGTGCCATCATCTTCGATGAATTCCATGAGCGGCGGCTGCATACCGACCTATCCCTGGCACTATGCCGCGAGAGCCAACAGGTACTGCGTCCCGACCTGCGCATGCTCATCATGTCGGCTACGCTGGATACAGGGCCACTGGCCGATCTGCTCGATGCCCCCGTGGTAAGAAGCCAGGGGCGCCTATATCCCATTACCATCATCCACACCGAAGAACCAGACCGCCGTGAGTTGCCGATACACTGTGCGCGTACCATTACCCGTGCATGCCGGGAGCAACCGGGCGATATCCTTGCCTTCCTCCCCGGCGAAGCCGAGATACGGGCCTGCGAGCAATTGCTGCTGGCCAACCCGATGGGGGCCGCCATCCACCCGCTATACGGGCAGCTCTCTCTGGCAGCGCAACACGCCGCCATCCAGCCCCACCGGGGCGGGCAACGCAAGATCGTATTGGCCACCTCCATTGCCGAAACCAGCCTCACGATTGAGGGTATCGGTGTGGTGGTAGATTGCGGCTACACGCGTACGATGGTGTACGACCCGCCATCGGGCCTCTCCCGCCTCAAGACCGAGCGTATCTCACAGGATGCCGCCGACCAGCGGGCGGGCCGCGCCGGACGCGTTGGCCCGGGCACCTGCTACCGCATGTGGTCGCGTGCCACCGAACAGCGCATGGCTGCCTACCGCACCCCGGAAATGCTGCAGGCCGACCTCACCCCGCTGGTGCTCGATACGGCCAAATGGGGCGTGCAAGACGCAGCACAGCTGGACTGGATCACCCCACCGCCGGCAAGCAGCGTGGCGCAGGCAAACGATCTCCTGCATGCACTCGGCGCACTACGCAATGGCAAGATCACCCCCCATGGCCGTGCCATACATGCCCTGCCCTGCCACCCCCGCATGGCCCACATGCTGCTTGAAAGCAAGCACATGCGTCAACCCGCTCTCGCCACCGATCTCGCGGCACTGCTGGAAGAGCGCGATCCACTCGGCCGTGAGACCGGCATCGACATCAACCTCCGTGTCGAGGCATTACGTCGGCACCGCGCGCACGGCAAACAGGGCAAGCGCTTTGATAACCTCGAGAAAATAGCGCGCTCTTACCGTAAATTGCTCGGCATTGAGGCCGATAACGGCACGGCCGATGCCCATGCCACCGGACGGCTGCTCACCTACGCTTATCCCGAGCGCATCGCCAAGGCACGAAACGACGGCCGGGGCACTTTTCAACTGGCCAACGGCAAACGGGCGGCGGTACCCCAGGGCGATGACCTGGCCCACGAAACGTGGTTGGCCATCGCCTTGCTCGACGCGCGCGATGGACTGGGCAAAATATTCCTGGCATCGCCCGTGTACCCGGAAGACTTGGCTCCGCTCGCCAACGAAACCGAACGCATCGTGTGGGACACCAGAAAGGGAGGCATCATTGCTACGAAAGACAAGCGCATCGGCCATATCACGCTGCAGTCCGTGCCGCTTGCCCAACCTACCGACGGGGCCGTGATGCCCGTACTATACGAGGCCATCCGTACCGAAGGCCTCCAGTTGCTCACCTTTTCCGATGCCGTGGAGCAATGGCAGAATCGCGTTGGCAGCCTTCGGCATTGGCACCCCAACCAAGGGTGGCCCGACATGAGCACCACCACACTCCTACAGCAGCCCGAAGACTGGCTTGCGCCTTACCTAATGGGTATCCGAAAAATGGAAACATTGCAGAAGCTGGATATACACAACATACTCACCAATAGCTTAACCTATGATCAGCAGCAGGTGCTAAACCAACTTACCCCAACAACGCTTACAGTGCCTAGTGGATCGGCCATCAGACTCCATTATTCGCCAATGGGCGAACCGCCCGTACTGGCCGTGCGCCTACAGGAAGTATTCGGTTTGCTGGATACGCCGCTCGTCAACGGCGGCAAAACACCCGTGGTGATGCACCTGCTGTCGCCGGGATTCAAACCCGTCCAGGTCACAGCCGACCTCCGCAGCTTCTGGCAAACCACCTACTTCGAGGTCCGCAAGGAACTCAAACGGCGGTATCCCAAGCATGCATGGCCCGACGACCCGCTCCTTGCCAACGCCGTTCGTGGCGTGCCCAAGAAATCAACGGTTTCCAAAGTGCGCTAGGCAGTTTTCACAATCAACCGCCGGGCGTGGCTAAACAAGGGATACTCCTTATTCAGTACTGCTATCAGTACATTGGCATCGAGGAATAACTTCATTTGCGGGTGGCGAGGTATTCGTCTTTTACAGCTTTGCGGCTGCGCGGCGAACGTTGGTATTCAACGGACCCTTCTGCAAGCATATTCACCCAATCGGAAATGGGCAACTCTTCCAGACTATCGTACGTTTTGTGCGCGAGCTGCCGATAGATAAACTCAGTAAGCCGTGAAAGGCTGATGTGATGGGCATTGGCAAATTCCTTGGCTTGCTTTACAACGTCTTTATCGAAGGAAAGGGTTATTTTGGTATCCATGTCTCACACATTACAGGTTAATACGACAAAAATAAAAATTCAATACGTGCAAACAAAGAGATTCCTTACTTTTAGGTAAGACCAACGGTCTCGCCATTCGGTGTATTTTTAGTAAATTCGCCCATTCATATTTTCAAATACATGAGCAATCCGTTGTTGAAGCCATTTGGCACCCCTTTCGATAGCATTCCCTTTGAGGCCATAAAAACCGAACACTTCAAACCCGCCATCCTGCAATTGATCGCTAACGCCAAGAAGGAAATCGACGCCATCGTCGACGACCCGGCACCCGCCACGTTTGCCAACACCATTGCGGCGATGGAACAAGCCGGCAACGCGCTCAGCATCGCTTCGGCCACCTTTTTCAACCTCGATGCGGCCGAAACGAATGACGACATCCAGCAGTTGGCGCAGGAGCTTTCGCCCATATTGGCAGAATACAGCAACGATATCATGCTCAACGAAGGCCTTTTCAGCCGCGTTAAACAGATGCATGACGAAGCCGACCCCGCCACAATCACGGCCGAGGAGGCACGGCTGCTAGACAAGACCTACCAAGGGTTTGCGCGCAATGGGGCATTGCTTTCTACCGAAAACAAGGAAAAACTCCGCGATATTGATAAGCAGCTGGCCACGCTGACCATGAAATTCTCCCAGCATGTGCTACAGGAGACCAACGCCTACCATCTGCATGTGCAGGAGGCATCGCAACTGGCGGGCCTTCCCGATTCCATCCTGGCGGCAGCCAAGGCCGAGGCAGAAAAACGCGACCTGGAAGGCTGGGTATTCACCCTGCATTTCCCCAGCTACGTACCGTTCATGAAATACGCGGCAAACCGGGCGCTGCGCGAGGAACTCTATAGGGCCTCGGCCACCCGCGCCCTGAAAGACAACGAAAACAACAACGAGGGCATTGTACGCGATATCGTCGACCTGCGCGGCCGCAGGGCCAGCCTACTGGGTTTCGGCACCCATGCCGACTTCGTACTGCAGGAACGCATGGCCGGCTCGCCAGCGATCGTGTTGGGCTTCCTGAACGACCTGCTGGTCAAGGCCAAACCCCACGCCATCCGGGAAGTGGACCAATTGAAAGCCCTTGCCGCGAAAGATGGCATCGGCGAACTGATGCCCTACGACCACGCTTATTACGCCGAAAAGCTGCGGGAGGCGAAGTTCAACTTTTCCGACGAGGCGTTGAAACCCTATTTCCCACTGGCGCAGGTACTCGATGCCGCGTTTGCCGCTGCTGGCCAGCTCTATGGGCTTTCTTTTTCGGTACGTACGGACATCCCCACCTACCACCCCGAAGTAACCGTGTATGAGGTGCTCGAAAATGGCAAGCACAAAGCACTGCTGTATACCGACTGGCACCCGCGCGACGGGAAGCGTGCCGGGGCCTGGATGACCGCCTACAGGGGCCAATGGATGGAAAACGGCCAAAATATACGCCCCCATATTTCCATCGTTTGCAACTTCGCCCGGCCCGTTGGCAATACGCCCTCCCTCCTCACCTTCAACGAAGTAACCACTCTCTTCCACGAGTTCGGCCACGCCCTGCACGGCATATTGGCAGACACCGTGTACGAAAGCCTATCGGGCACCAACGTATATTGGGATTTCGTGGAGCTGCCCTCGCAGTTCATGGAAAACTACTGCTACGAAAAGGAATTTCTCCGTTCGTTTGCGCACCATTACCGAACCGGTGCCCTGCTGCCCGATGCGGAAATCGATAAGATCGTCGCTGCCGCCAATTTCATGGAAGGTTACCAGACCATGCGGCAGCTTAGCTTCGGCTTGCTCGATATGGCCTACCATACCGGCAAGCTGGATGCAGACCTATCCGTCGAACATTTCGAAAAGGCAACCATACGTGATACGCAGCTTTACCCCGACGTACCTGGCACGGCACAGAGTACCGCCTTCTCGCACATCTTTGCCGGGGGATATTCCGCCGGCTACTACTCATACAAGTGGGCCGAGGTGCTCGACGCCGATGCCTTTGCTTATTTCAAAGAGACGGGCATCTTCAACGCCGAGACAGCGGACAAGTTCAAAGCCCTACTCAGCAGTGGAGGTACGGTAGACCCCATGGAGTTGTACATCCGGTTCAGGGGCCGGAAACCCGAGCCCGACGCTTTGCTGAAGCGGGCCGGGCTGATTGCATCTTAGGAGCTGCGGGGCCTGCCGATCATGGAAGCGGCCTCCCCTTACCACAACGCTCCCGCACGCGAAACAGAGCTCGGCATCACTCACCGGCAGCGGCCCAACGTCGCGCACCGGTTTGCCGTTCCCATCCAATAACGTGGCACAGTATCGACATGGAACAGATTTCATGCGTTGTTGAAATGTGGATTGTAAATCAATCCGATAAGGTTACCCCAGGGATCTTCGACTTTCGCCACCACAATACCGCCGCCCACCTCCCTAGGCGCTTCGTGCGGTTCGGCGCCGGCCTCTATGAAATGTAGGTACGCTTCGCGGAGATCCTTCACACCCCAATAGGCCACCACGCTTTCGGGTCTGTGGTCAGGGGCGGTGTCTTCCGGTTGTAATCCCAGTTCAAAGCCGCCGATATCGAACCCGATGTAAAAAGGCTCGTCAAAATAGGGTGGCACGTCGAACGCCCGGGCATACCACCGCTTGGCAGCGTTGAGGTCTGTTACCCGATAAATGGCGGTACGGAGGCCTAAGATGGGATCTTTCATAATCGTTGTCTTTTAAACACCTTCAAATATAAAACTAATTTAATTAGCACACAACTATTATGGAAAAACTTCCCTATCAGCGGGCCGACACAGCTTCCGTGCGTTTCGTTTCAAACAAAATCTGACCTTGTAGGTTTATGCTATGAATAACAACGCAACACGATGGGCATAGAAAATCTTCAAAACCGGGAAGCCAGTGAAAAACCGACTTGTCGCATGGCCCCGACTATCCTCAATGGGCGTGTCCATGTTCTCCGGTATCACCCATCTTGGCATAGACGAAAAATGCTCCCTTCACCACGATGGGTGTGCCCGGCACGATTTCACGGACAGGCGTAATTGCCGTATAGCCCAATCCGGCAGCACCCTTCATCACTTCCATCTTTTCGAAGCGCAAGCCATGGTCGTGTTCCTCTCCACCATGCTCATGCGGCTCTTCTTCCTCCCCGCTAACCAAAAAGATATAATACCTGCCATCGGCGTTCACGATGGCATCGTTGGGCACAGCCACGCTTGCTTCACCCCCCAGATCCACGGTGCCGGTGATATTCATCCCGTCTATAAGCCCCGTCTTATCACCGATTACCTTGCAGTGTATCGCAATGGTTTTGCTCTCGCTGTTGAACGATGAACCGATGTTATAAACCTCAGCCACATATGTTTTGTGCGGGCTGTTGGTTACCACGAAGTCTATTTTCTGACCGACCTTAATAGATGGGATATCCTTTTCAAACACTTGCAAGTCCAAATGCAAGGCCCTGTTTTCCACCAATTCGGCGATGGGCGAAGAAACATCCACATAACTCCCTATCTTCGCGAACACCTCACTCACGGTGCCATTTATCGGACTGGCAACGACCAACGATGATCGAAGGGTGGTAATCGAAAGCGAAGCCGGATGGATGCCCATCAACTGCAATTGTTGCTGCAGCGACGCTTTCCGCGTCTTTAGCGTATTCAATTCGGCAACGGCGCGTTGTAGGTTTTTCTTCGCTCCCACATCCCCTTCGCTCAGGTCCTGTTGCCGGGTGAGTTCCTGTTCGGCAAATTCGATGTCGCTGTTGAGCCGCAGGTATTCTTCCTGCGGCTGTATGAATTGCGGATTGGAAACGGTCGCAATGGCTTGTCCTCTCTTTACGTCATCCCCTATCTCTACGTCGAGGGTCTTTACGATTCCGCCGAACAGCGACGTCACGTTCGCCTTGTTCGTATTGGGTACCCGCAAGAAACCGTTGGCTTTCATCGTGGCAGAAAGCTGCTTCAATTCGACGGAGCCGATCTCAATTCCCACGGTTTTCAGCTGCTCGTCGGTAAGTGTGACTGTATTTTCCGTGTCGTGTGCAGCTTGCGACGTTTCCGACGGCGTACCGTGGTCGTGCCCGCCGCCTGCGGCAGGTTGGTTTGTACACCGATACAGTAATGTGAACGATGCAGCCATCAAAACCCCAAAAAACAACTTATTTATCGTGCGTTGCATAGCATGTCTTATTTATTCATTAGTGAGTGGATAAGCATTACAGTCTCGTTGATTTGCTGTATGCTCCTTAGGTAATTAAGTTTGATGTCGGCCATGGTCTGCAAAGCATGGAGGTATTCCAGGTAAGAAATATCGCCCGTGCCATATCCCAAGCCGGCGGCCTCTATCATTTTATCAGCGTTCGGAAGCGCCTGTTGTTTGAAGTAATCGAACCGTGCCCGGTAATGCGCGTATTGGTTCAGCAAATTGGCCAGTTCCGTTTCCAGCTGTTGCTCCTGCCATTTCGCATCCGCCTCCAGCGATTGCGTTTGAAGGTCAAGCGCACGTATCTTCGCTTGGGACGCCCCAAATGCCAACGGCACAGCGATACCCACATCGAAAAAGCTAAACCGCTGATCCCTGCCATAAAACTGCTCCACCCCATTCTTGCTATGCATCCCGATCAACGAAATATTGTTGTAGCCCACGGTAAAGTCGGGCAATGCGTTTGCCCGTTCTACCTTCTTACGCTGCTCGGCCACCCGGACGTCCTGGTATAGGGCCCGGATACGCGGATGATGTCCAACGGACGGACCCTCGATCGAAGGGCTTAAAAGCAGTGGTTCATCATCCGACGGGGTTTCAATCATAAAATCCTCCTGCACCTGCATGAAGGTCTTCAGGCTTTTATACGCGTTTTGTCTGGAAACCTCATTTTCCTGAACCAATAGAAATATCTCCCCCTTTTTGGTAACGGCGGTATGGACGTCCAGTTTACCGATCTCTCCCGTTTTATACCGCAGTTCGGCAACCCTGATAAAATCGGCATAAATACTGTCTAGGCTTTTCAGCACCGCCGCCGTGTGCGTTAAATAGGCGAGTTGGTAAAAGTGACCCCGTACCTGCCTTTTCAGTTCATTCACCGTCACGGCCCTGGCCAACTCTTCCCTTTTCACGTGTGCTTCGGCCAGCCTTTTCTGCGCCCCGAAGCGCGTGGGAAACGGTACCTCCTGCGAAACCTGCATACCGTCATTGTATTCAAATCCGTCGGTGTTGCCGTATTGGAAATTAAACGCCGTTTTGGGCAGTTCAAAGGCAGCTTTGCTCATCCGCTGGGCCGATTGGATGGCCAGGTCTTTCGACAGGATTTCGGTGTTGTTCCGCAGGGCGATTTCGATCGCCTCGTCCACGTCGATGGTTTGCGCGTTGCTGTTTTGGGACAAACCCAGCCAGGCAAACACCAACAGCGTTCCGGCTTTACATTTACGGCTCCGGGGCCATTCCCTGTTTTTCATAAATACCAGGTACAGCAGCGGGAGTACAAATAACGTCAGCGCCGTAGCGGTAATCAATCCGCCGATAACCACCGTGGCCAATGGTTTTTGTACTTCGGCACCCGCACTGGTGCTCAGTGCCATCGGCAGAAAACCCAGACTTGCCACCGAGGCCGTCATCAATACCGGGCGCAACCTTGTTTTGGTTCCCTCTATGACCCGGGGCACCAGCTCATCCCAGCCCTCCTTTTCCAATCGGTTGAAGGTGGCAATCAACACAATCCCGTTTAAAACGGCCACACCAAACAAGGCAATGAAACCGACACCGGCCGAAATGCTGAACGGCATATCCCGTACAAGCAGCGCAAACACGCCTCCGATGGCACTCATCGGGATGGCGGTGTATACCAGCACGGCCTCCTTGAGTGAATGGAAGGTGAAATAGAGCAACACGAAAATCAAGAGCAGCGCAATCGGCACAGCAACCAACAGCCGGTCGGTTGCCTTCTGAAGATTCTCGAACTGGCCTCCATAGGTAACATAATAACCCGTAGGGAGTTTGACCTGTTCGGCCAATCTATCCTGGATTTCGTTTACCACACTTTCCACGTCCCTTCCCTGCACATTGAAGCCCACATAAATCCTACGCTTGCCACCTTCGCGGCTGATTTGTGCCGGGCCCAGCCGATAGTCGATCGTGGCAATCTGCGAAAGCGGTATCTGGTCTCCGCCCGGAATGGGAATAAACAGGTTATTCACATCTTCAATGGCGCCGCGATGCGCTTCATCCAGCCGTACTACCAGATCAAACTTACGCTCGTTTTCATAAACCACGCCTGCCACTTTGCCCGCAAACGCCGTACTGACCACGTCATTTACCTGCGCTATGTTCAAGCCGTAGTTGGCTATCCGTGTACGGTTGTATTCAATATTAATTTGCGGCAGGCCGGCCACCCGCTCTACCTGGGGGGCTGTGATGCCAGCTACGGATTGGATGACCGTACTCACCCGGTTGGCATATTCCAGCAGCGAATCCAGGTCCTCTCCAAATATTTTCACCGCTACGTCTTGCCTTATACCTGTCATCAGCTCATTGAAACGCATTTGTATGGGCTGGTTGGCCTCGAAAAACACGCCGGGGATGCTTTCCAGCTTTTCCATCATTTCGTTGGAAAGTTCGTCGTACGATTTCTTTGTCTTCCATTCCTTTCGGGGCTTCAGGATAATCATCAGGTCGGTGGCTTCGGGCGGCATGGGGTCTGTGGGCACTTCCGCAGCGCCGGTTTTGCCTACCACCATCCTCACTTCGTCAAACTCCTTGATCATGCGCGATGCCTGCATCGACGTTTCCAGGCTTTGGCTCAATGATGTCCCCTGCGGCAAGATGCAATGGAAAGCGAAATCGCCCTCCCCCAACCTGGGCAGGAACTCACCGCCCATTTTTGAGAATAAAAAAAGGCTTATCGCAAAAAGGCCCACCGCCAACGCGATCACCAGGTATTTTATGCGTATGGCCCGCTGCAGCAACGGTTGGTAGATGCGTTGGAAATGGCCCATCATCCTATCCGCGAAATCCAGCTTCGCAGCGGGGTTTTTGGATAGGCACAGCGCACTCATCATCGGCACGTAGGTAAACGATAGGAGCAGCGCCCCCAAAATGGCAAAACTGACCGTTTGCGCCATGGGAGTGAACATCTTCCCTTCGATTCCCACCAACGTCAATATCGGGATATAGACAATGAGGATGATGACCTCGCCGAAAGCCGCGCTTGTACGGATTTTCCGGGCCGATTCGTACACTTCCTCGTCCATTTCTTGCTGGGTAAGCCGGCCGGCCGATTTCCGCAGACCCAGGTGGTGCATGGTTGCCTCCACCACAATCAACGAGCCGTCCACGATCAACCCGAAATCAATGGCCCCCAAACTCATCAGGTTCGCACTCACACCAAACAGCCGCATCATGCCCAATGCAAAGAGCATGGATAGCGGTATGGCAGAGGCCACGATCAAGCCCGCCCTGAAATTCCCCAAAAAGAGGATGAGCACGAAAATAACAATCAGCGCACCTTCAATGAGGTTTTTCTGCACCGTGCTGATGGCCCGTCCCACCAAGTCTGTCCGATCCAAAAAAGGCTCTATGACCACGTCGTCGGGCAGCGACTGCTGTATTACCGGTATCTTTTCTTTGATGCGGCTTACCACGGCGGCACTGTTCTCTCCCTTCAACATCATGACGATGCCCCCCACGGCATCCACCTCGCCGTTGTACGTCATGGCACCATACCGGGTCGCGTGTCCAAAACGGACTTCCGCCACGTCTTTGACGAATATCGGTATACCACCGGTGTTCTTCACCATGATATCCCCCACATCTTCCAAGGACGTGGCCAGCCCCACCCCCCGGATAAAATACGCATTCGGCTTCTTATCGATATAGGCACCCCCCGTATTTTCGTTGTTGGTTTCCAGGGCAGTGAAAATATCAGGAATGCTCACATCCAGCGCTTTCATCCTATCGGGGTCAACCGCCACTTCATATTGCTTGAGCAAGCCACCGAAACTATTGACTTCTGCAATCCCCGGCGTGCCGTAAAGTTGCCGGGCCACGATCCAATCCTGCATCGTGCGTAGGTCCATGGCAGAATATTTCTTTTCACTGCCGGCCTTCGGGTGGAGAATGTATTGGTACACTTCCCCCAAGCCTGTGCTGACCGGCGCGAGCTCGGGAGTCCCGATCCCTTCAGGAATCTGCGCCTCCGCTGCCTTGAGTTTTTCATTGACGAGCTGCCGGGCAAAGTAGATGTCCACATCGTCTGCGAATACCACGGTCACCACCGAAAGCCCGAACCTCGAAATACTTCGTATTTCTTCTACTTTCGGAATATTAACGAGGCTCTGCTCAACGGGAAAAGTAACCAGTTGCTCCACTTCCTGTCCGGCCAACGTAGGCGATAGGGTAATGATCTGTACCTGGTTGTTCGTTATATCAGGCTGGGCATCAATGGGGATTTCCGTGGCACTCCATACCCCCCAAACGATGAGCGATAAGGTCATCAACCCTACGATGAACTTATTCTTTATGGAGAATTTTATAATACTGTCTAACACGATTGCAACGATTAATGATGAATGAGTAAAGTAAATCGTAACGATTACCGATTCGGGGGACACGACGTATCGCCCAAAACGTGCGCTCAATACCAGCTGGATCAAGCGATAATGACAAAAACATTAAGAATTACGCATTCACCTTTGGCGGTTGCCAAATTTCCCCGAAGTAGCGGGGTGTAAATAGAGAGATGTACGGAGAGATCGGCTTCGCCAGGTCCGTTGCCCTGATTTCGCCGCTATTGATAGCCTCCCATTGGAACACGGCACCCGAGCCCGTTCCACAGCAATTGCACAGGCAAAAGGGGCCGCATAGATCGGCCGCCGCCGGGTGGTCGTGACTGCCCTGTTGAGCCGCAAGGGTTTCTTTCGCATAGCTATCGGCACACGGCATTAGAAATACCGCCAACATGTACAGTGCCAATATGGGAGCAAATATCCTCATGTATCGGACCAAAGGTAATAAAAATACATTATCGGGTGCGCATCTTCGTCCGCTTTCCCCACTTCCTGTTATACCAAATGAAAAAGCCGGTAACGGGTAAGGACGCACAAACCAGCGAAGCGATAAACATGAGGATTTTGCCACCCATACCCATAAACGATCCCACATGCAGGTCGAAATTCATGGCCCTGATCTTTTCCCCACTATTGAGGTCGGCCGTACCGTAGCTCGACAGGAAGTTGCCTGAACTCCGGTCGTAATACGCCCATTCAAAGTGGTAGGTACGGCTTTTCACCTTGCGCACCTGGAAATCAAACGGCGCCGTATCCTTATCGCGGAACCGCATAGAAATCATATCGGCGTCGGGATGGACCGCCAATACATGGGCAAACGCTTGATCCATGGGAACACCCGAAGTTACCTGTTGTGCCTGCGACAGCGGCACTTCCCGCACCACCTTGGCCCGGCCGCCGCTGAATACGAAATAAAAAGAATCGGCCACCCATTGAAAGGAAAACACCAAGCCCGTAAGGGCGAGGATAAGTGCCGGTACAAGCAGATAAAACCCCCATACGTTGTGCAGGTCATAGTTGAGCCGCTTGGTTCTCGCACGCCACTTCACCGTAAAACTTCGGCGGAGTGCTTTGGGGCTCCATTTTTTTGGCCACCAAAGGACTAGTCCACTGATAAGTAACAACACGAAGATCAACGTCGAATACGCCACGATGGGTTGGCCGATCTTATGGCCAAGCAACAAGTGGGTGTGCAGCGCCAATACGATCTGGAAGAACTCGCGGTTGGTATTTTCAACATGGATCACCGCTGCGGTATAGGGATCTACATACACCCGGAAGTTGTAACGGAAATAATCCCAATGGCCAATGCCATCGGGATTAATATCCAACGCCCTAAAGACCCAGCTTCGATCGCGGGCCGGCTGGAAGTCGCACCTGCTTACCGCATAATCCGGCCCCAGCGCATCCTGTACGTTGGTAAGCATTTCCGAAACCGGCCTGAACGCTGCCTGCTGCGGTTGCACGAACAACCGTTCGTGGTAGGCCAACGCTTTAAACTCATCGATAAATACATAGACGCACCCTGTGATGCTCACCACGAAAACAACCAGCCCCGTCAGTAATCCCAACCACAGGTGCAGCCACGCATTCAACCGGCTCAACATCCCCATGCGATCAGAACGAATAGGCGATGTTCAGGTTGGCCTTTGCCCCATTGCCCATGGCATACCGGACCCCGCTGGCATTATACTGGCTGTAAAACGGGAAGTAATCTTTATTAAACAGGTTTTCCACTCCCAAGCTGACCAACACCGCACGATTTACCTGGTAGGAACCACTGAAATTAAACAAGCTGACTGCCTTTACAGGCCCTTGCGCCGTGGCATACGTACCATCGGGTTTGGGGTCAAACCGATCGCGGCTTCCGTTGTAGATCCAGAACAACTGGAGATTCAACCGGTCTACCGGTACGTATTGCACAAAGGCGGTAGCACGCGGCGGCGCGATACGCGCATAGCCGAGGTATGTTTTGCTGCCATCCTCATTTTCAGATTTACCCTCCACGTAGGCATACGTTGCACCCAATGACCACCGGTGGGTCAGGCGCGCATCCGCCGTCAACTCATACCCATATACCCGCTCCGGCGCACGGGCCGGCAATAGGGTACCGTGCTCGTTGGCCACCAGATTCGCCCCCAGTTCGGAGGTACTCACGTAGTATGCTCCCGTCAGATGGAACACCGAGAACCGGCTGCTTGCCCCCACTTCGTAATTGTTGGTGATGATGGGGTCGGTCTGCAACTGCTGCAACGTATTCTGGTCGGCCGCGCGGACAATGCGGCCAAGCTCGTTGAGGCCGAAAGCCTGCGAGAAACTCACAAACGGATTAAATGCCGGAAACTGCGTATAGCGCAGGCCCGCATTGAACATCGTGGCGCTGTAGTCGATCGTGCCACCGGTTACAGCGATGCTCCCTTCTCCATTCGGCCCCTTGGCCAACGTTTGGAAATCAGCAATCTTCACCGAAGCATTCTCATACCGGAGTCCGCCCTTGAAAATCAGGTGTTCAAAAAAGTCCGCCTTGACCTGTAAGTATGGCGCAATGTTGGTCATATCCATGTTGGGTATATATATCCGCCCATCAAGCAGCGGTTGACTGGTCACATCTCCCAACAGGTCGAGGCCATAGGTTACGCTTCCCTTTACAACGCTGCTGTTCCACGGTGTATAAAGGTTCAGCCGGATACCCCTTTTCTTCGAACTGATCTGCGTCTGCCCTGGTCCGTACCAACCATTGGCCTGCGCTACGTAGCGATTGGTAGATAGGAAACGGTTGAAATACCCCGTCAGTTCGAGCGATGAGCCGAACGGCAGCGCTTCCTGGCGATACGTCAGGAACGCATTGTGGTTTTGCGGGGTACCGGAAGGCGCTCCCGGATCATCGCCCTTGATACCCACCGCTGGGCGCACACCATACTCACCTGCTACGTTGATGTAATCACTTTCCTGCAAACTCCGGAAAAAGCTATAGGCCGCACTGATGCTGGCAGCGGGAGTAAACCGGTAAATCGCTTTCGCAAAGAGGTTGGTCGAAGCCGACTGCGACAAGCCATCCTCCTGCGCCAAGATATTCCCCTCACCATCCTTGAAAACCCCCAGGTAATTGTGCGTACCGCTTACCGCATAGGAAAATTTATCCAGCGTCCCATCAAACGACTGCGAAAAGCGGTAGCCTACCGAATTGGCCGGATGGAACGGGTGCGCATTGGTACCTACCGTGGTACGGCCGCCGATCTTCCGATCGGAGCCCGGCGTTTTGGTGATGTAATTGATGATACCCCCACCGGAGCCATTGCCGTAGATGGAGGTAGCGCCTTTGATGATTTCCACGCGTTCGATGATCGCCGGATCGAGTGAGCGGATATCCCGGTTGCCATTCATCAATGGGGTAGACTGCGGCACCCCATCGATTAGCACGAGCACACTGCGCCCCCGGAGTGTCTGCCCCGAATTCGTCGCCTTGTTGGTCGACGGGCCGAGCCCCGGCACCGTATAACCCAGAATTTCGCTGATGGAATTGTTGATGTTCACCTGTTGCTCGATGGTCGCCGCACTCAATACCGTCACCGAAGAAGGTACCTCATCGATGCTTTCCGGCATCCGGCTAGCGGTGACCACCACTTCCGAAAGCTGTCCCTGCTGCTGCAGGGTCACGACCAGGTCAGTCGTCTGCTGCGCCCCCACCGTTACTTGTTCCGTTTGGGGTTGATACCCCACCGCCGAGGTGCGCAGCGAATAGCGCCCCACCTCCATGTCGGCCAGTTTAAACCGGCCTTCGCCGTCGGTCTGCACACTGGCATACCCAGGTATGCCCACCGTTGCATAGGCTGCGGGTGCACCGTCGGGCGTCTGCACCCGGCCCGATATCGAACCTTTGCCGCGTGAAGCCTGGATCAGGATCTGGTTACCCCGGCTACGCGCAGCGATGATGCCATCACCCAGCAGTTGCTGCAGCGCATCGGCCACCGTCACGCCAGCAAATCGGAGGTCTACCGTCCGATCCAGGTCTAAGCCCGTATTGCTATAAGAAAACGAACAATCAGCCGCATCACCGATGCGGTTTAGCGCTTCAGCCAGCGAGATTCCGGTCGCCTGCACCGATATACGGCGATCCAATGGGTTGTTTTGGGCGATTAAAGGCAAGGCATAGAGGCATACCAAAACAAAGGCCAGCGCCATTCGTGCACGTAGGTTAATATTCATATTTTTGTAACGTATACTGGTTAAATTAAACAATTAGTGTATTAGAAAATTATAAGCTCCTTTTCCGATAGGCGATAATGGAATTGCATGACGAAGGCCAGGTCGTCCATCACCGTTTTCAGCGGCGCCTGTGCAAACGACCCCGTAAATGTCATGGTTTTCAGGTCGGGTCGCTCGATGGTGACCGAAACGCCATACCACCGCTGCAGTCGGACGGCTATTTCAGCCAATCGATGGTTGTTGAACACCAGTCGCCCTTCTTTCCACGCGAGCCGATTGCGCGGGATCTCAGCGATCGGCACCAGTGTGCCCGATTTCGCCCAACGCGCTCCCTGCCCAGCGTTCACGATGCGTGTGTCATCGCTGCTTTTTACCTCGAAACGCACTTTACCCGCCTCCACCAGCAACGTATGCGATTCGTCGGGATAAGCCGTCAGGTTGAATGCCGTGCCAAGTACCTCGGTAGTGGTATTTCCCGCGTCAACGACAAATGGCCTGTTCGCATCATGTGCAACGGCGAAGAACCCCTCGCCCACCAACTTCACCAAGCGAGTCCCTTCACCAAACACCTCCGGATATTCCAAGCGGCTACCACCGTTCAGGTGCACCAGGGTTCCATCATTCAGCGTCAGTTGGGCCTTCCTGCCGGGCGGTACGTCAAGTACGCTGAGCGGCACGGCCTCGGGTACGGCTTCATCGTTGCCCACTGGCCAAAGGAATAGGATTATGGCGACCACCGCCGCTGCGCCGGAAAGCAGGACTGCCGGTAGCCATCGTCGTTTTGCCGGGTGGCTCAGGTTTCCTGCTGCTTGCCCCCCTTCCACGGGCAGCCGGCTTTCCATGTCAGTCCACAACCGCGTCAGCTCATCGCCATCGCGCCTAAGCTGCGGTGGCTCAAACGCCTCCATTTCCTCGTCTGCCAACCAGCGTTCCACGGCTTCACGTTCAGCGGCCGTGCACTGCCCCAGGTGGTACTTTTCAATCAGTTGCGGAGTTACGTTTATCATCGCGTTCTGTAGTCATTAACGGATGATGGCAATCTTTTCCTAATGCCTAATGAAAAAAATCAGCTATTGCCAAATTTGGTGATTTCGCCCCGGATAAGGTGAACGGCTTTGTATAAATGGTACTCTACGGTCTTTTCTGAAATACCGAGGCGTACCGCGATCTCCGGCTTACTGAGTTCTTCTTCGTAAGCCAGCCGGTATACTTCCTGGCATCTGCACGGCAATGCCGCAATGAAGCGGCTGATCCCCGCCGTCAATTCGTTGTAATACACCGTATCTTCCGTATCGCAGCAAGCCCGGCAATCGTGTACTTGGCACTGATCCAGGTGCCGTTTCACGGAAGCACAATGCCTGTGAAAATCAAAGATCTTGCGTTTCGCCGCACGGGTCAGGTACTTGATGACCCCCCCATCCACCGGGCCGATATCTTCCCGCCGTTCCCACACTGCCAAAAAAATATCGTGGACCACCTCCTCGGCCAAGCAAAGGTCTTGCATGTGGTGATAGCAATAGTCGCGTAGCTGGATTGCATATAACCGGTACAGCGCCTCGAATCGCTTCCGGTCAATCGGTTGAGGTATATTTGCCGCTGTGTCACCTGTCATAGCGGAGGCAAATATATAATTATTTAGATTAATTTTAAATAACAAGCCCAATCAATTTTCGCCCCTCCGGCTTCGGAATACCAGTTTAGGCATTTAACTACCTGTAGCTGGTCATCAAAAAATCTTCCGAGAATCTCGTCTTTTCATAGATACCCTTCCCCATCGCCGATGCTTGCAGCGTAATGCGCTTTTTACCCCCGTCGGCGCACGGTTCAATAATACCGCCATCACCTCTTCCGGCACCCCCCGTTTCCGGAAGGCGGGTATAATCCCCATGCCATGGATGCCGACGGTATTCCCGTTTCGAAGGTGATGGCGGTACCGATGGCTTCCTCGCCGATGTAGACCGAGTAATAGCCAATCTGGTGCATGGTTTGGATAACCGTTTGGGCGGCGAGCTCGCCGTTGCCGTCAATCAATGCTCTGTAGCGCTGGTACCTGCAAAGGCAGTACACAAAAATAGGGTTAATAGGCAAGTTGACAAAAACCGAAACGGCATTACTTTTTCCAACAGAATATTGAAAATATAAAAATCAAACTTATCTTTACTCCATAACGAAAAAAAGTCATTCGATAACACGCACTTATTCAATTCAACCATCAACCGATGACGACAATCAACCGCTCCTTAAAAATTGCGCTATGGCCACTTTTGGTTGTGCTGGCCGTTATACCGGTGCTTAGCCAGCCACGCAGCAATTATACGTTACTTTGGCAAATCAATGGAAATGGATCGAAAGCCCCGTCCTACCTGTTTGGTTCGGCACACGTCAAAGACAATCGGGCATTCCAATTCAGCGACTCGGTGATGCTAGCCTTGGATGCCTGCGATCTATTCGCCTTGGAACTCCATCCCGATTCAGCGGTCCGGGCGGCACTAGCCTATCGCCAAAAAATAAAGCTGCATCCGAAGAACCACCAACTGACTTCAGAGCAGGCGGCCGAGGTAATCAAACGATATGAGGCGGAATATGGACATACGCCAGATTCATCTATTTTGAACAACCCGCTTCTGATTGAACACCTGATGCGGCCCGTCGCTTCGAAGCCCGACGACCGGATAAGCACTGTGGACACGTATCTTTTGGGTATCGCGCTCACGCGGCATAAGCATCTACGCGGCCTTGAACATATCGATGATTTATCAACGCGGTTCGGTGCTGACAAATCACTCTCGGGCCTGTTTACTGACGACAAGGGCACCCACGATGCCATGCTGGAAGAGGTGCTTTCCGCTTATGGTACGGGTGATTTGGATAAACTATGGCGTGTAATCGGACGCTATGCGACAGCCGACACAACCCTCAAACGCCGAAACGTAGAAATGACCGAAAGCATCATTCAATTGATGGACGAAGGCTCTCTTTTTGCTGTCGCCGGCGTTGCCCATTTACCCGGTGAACAGGGGATTATTGCTCTATTACGGAATGCCGGATTTACCGTGCGGCCTGTGGAAGCTACATTTACAGGTCTAGCAGGCCAGTATGCGGTAGACGTTTCGGCAATGCGCTGGCATCCGGTTAAGGATAGCATCTACGCTTATCAGATAGACCTGCCGCCTGGCCACTTTCATTATGAACGATCAGGTCTTTCTAGCTCACTCCAATATATGGACCTTATCAACGCTTCGGAACTACATGTTTCAACGCGGATCGTAGGCCCTGCCGGCACGATAGACGCCGACGAGTATTTGGAACAAGAGCTAGACCGCTATGTTGCCACGAAAAAAGTGTCTTTGTTAAAACGCCGTTTCTTTAAAAAAAATGGCATCCCAGCACTTGAAATGGAGATGCGGGTAGGGCGAAACTATGAACGGGCACAGGTATTCATCCGCGATAACATTCAATACACACTCAGCCTGTTATATACGTCAGAAAAGGTCGACCCCGCCCTCCCATCGCGTTTTTTTGATTCATTCGCCTTATTACCGTTCGCACCGCACGATACCCCTCAGGCGATTTTCAAACATCCGGTGGGTGCATTTGAAATACGGTTTCCCACGATACCGGAAAAAACAGTGTCCGAACTGGAAAACCCCAATTTCCCCAATCATGAGCCACTTAAGCTACACCTCTTTTCGGCTTTCGACCGGGAAAAGCATGCACTATATGTGGTACGCTACAGTGATTTCCCAACGGGAATGTACCTGATGAACAAAGAAATAGCCATCGACGGCCTTATCCAGCATGCCGTGGGATTAGGCGAACTGATAGGCACAACCAACGAAGTGGTTCGGGCCGGTCTGGTTGGAAAGGCGGCCGCTATCAAAAGCAAGGACGGCGGCCTCGTTGACATGGAGGTGTTTACCCGCGGCAATCGCGTGTACCTATTGATGCGAAACAGTATTTCTGGCATTCGCCCGGTCAATGACGATCATTTTTTCAGTTCGTTCAACATCCTTCCTATCGAGCCGACAACCTTTCATCCGTATGCGCTGGCCGCAGTCGCTACCGAGGTGCCCGGCACGCCCGTCATCCAACCAGCCGACCCCGATGACACCAGCCCTATCATCACCACTTCGCAATCCGCATACACCTTCGATCCAAATTCGGGCACGGTATACGGCATGGAGAACTTAATCTTCGCTGCCTTTGCCAAATTCGATGTCGACACGTTTTACAGTGACATCATCAATAATATGTTAGACGACGACGATGCCATCGTGGAAGACCTCGATATCATTATCGACGGGCAACCCGGCAAAGAATACCACACTGAACGCGCCGTGGCAGGTACGGGAAATCGTATACGCATGTGGGTAAGCGGCGATACTTTCATCATACTCCAAGCGTTGGGCAGCCGAGCGCATATTCATGGCTCCGAAACGGATCGATTTTTTGACAAAGCGTACGCTACACCAAACAACCCCAGCTTTGACGCGCACACCTCGAAAGCAGCAGCTATCATCCGTGATTTGCGGAGTGCTGACACTGCAGCACAATCGCAAGCACACCAAGCCCTCCACTATTACTACACTTTCGATAGTACCGAGGTTGTGTACCTACGCGAAGCGCTTGGCTATTCGTACGCCGATGATGATTCGGTCTCCCAAAATACCAGACGGCAGTTAATCAGCGAGTTAGCCACCCTTCGGGATCGGGAATCTGCGCCCGCACTGCAAGGTCTATTTGACGACGATAGCACATCCGGTCCAATCAAGGCCGCTGTGCTTGAACACATCACCACGTTGGATTCAACAACGTTTGATTGGTATTTCAATACCTTAACAACCAATCCCCCCACCGAACCAAATTGGAACTACGCGCTCTTATCCCCGCTTTACGATTCGCTATCGTATGTTGCCCAACATTTTGAGCAGCTGGCACCGCTGCTGGATGTGGATCATTACCGGCCTTATATCCTTTCGCTCGCGACATCCATGGTACATGCGGACACGCTGGCCAGCCGGCGGTTATCGAACGCTGCAAAGGTCCACCTCACCCAACATGCGCTGTCCGATCTGGACACCTTTCTGAACCAACTCGGGCAGACCGATGTCTATCCGAATTACGGCGCAATGTATAGCTACCTTAACCTCCTACCCGAGTTTGGTACTGCGGCGTCGGTTCAAGCCTTTACAACTCCGTTATTAACATTGGAAGATAACATCCAGTTGCAAGCGTCAGCCGTGGCTGCATGCATCCGAACTGGCATTAGGGTAACCGATGAAATTTTGTACGCACGTCTGGATGACTTGAGCACGAGACGCGAAATCCTTACGGCATTCCACCGCGTCGGTCAGCTAGATCAGGTACCCGTCGTCTACTTTACCAACGAGGCGATAGCTGCCCTCTCGCTGTTCGACTATGCCGTCAACTACTATGACTATCCCGAAAGCGCCAATTTGTTGGGGCTGTTGAGCCAAGGAGAAGATTCGTACTATGCCATGGAGTGGACATGGTTGGACTACGAAGGCAACGTTTTGCGTTATATCGGGATATGTAAGTCCACAGATCTGGCCTTTACCGACGGACAATTTGAATTGTATCCGTGTTACTCAGACTTCGAGGAGGTCGAGCTAGAAACCGATTGGAAAGCATATGCCGAAAAGCTCATTGCGCTGATGCTTGACGCAGGATAAGGCTTTCCTGCCTTCTTAGCCGACCGGCAGTCGTCAATGATCTGCCTTACTGGTATGCAGCGGTATCATCCGGAATTTCTTACCCAGCAGGCTGATCAAACTGTCGGGCGGTATCGGCGAAGCGGCCTTAAAATCGATATCTACCAACGCGTCGTCGACGTACCACATACCGGGTGTTCCAATCCGGTCCACGATGTGCTGCAATGTCGCCTGGCGCACATGCACCGTATCGATGCCCGCCTCCTGCCCGTAAATACGAATGTGTTCAGGCCGCTCCGAAAATGCATATTGGGTAACGTTCACGCAGTTGGAAAGACCAATTTGCACCTGCAATTAAAGAAATTCCAGGGTTTAGATGGAATCCTTCTGGCTCCTCTTTTAAAAAAATCCTGTATCTTTAGTGGCAAATAACAGCAACATGGGACTATTTGATAAACTCCGGAACGAATTTATCGACATCATCGATTGGGTCGATGAGCACAAGGACACCCTCGTGTGGAAATTTCCGCGCTATCAAAATGAAATCAAGATGAACGCCAAGCTCACCGTGCGCGAGTCGCAGGTGGCGGTATTTCTCAATGAAGGCACCATCGCCGATGTATTCATGCCGGGCATGTATACACTCACTACACAAAACATGCCGATCCTCTCTACCCTCAAGGGATGGAAATACGGGTTCGACAGCCCCTTTAAAGCGGATGTGTTTTTCGTGAGCACCCGGCAGTTCACCAACCAGAAGTGGGGAACGAAAAATCCGATCATGCTGCGCGACGAGGAGTTCGGTCCGGTGCGGTTGCGGGCCTTTGGTAGCTACGCCTTCCGTGTGCAAGACGCCGGCCTTTTCCTGAAAACCATCGCCGCAACGAACCCCACATTCGTGGTGGACGATATCAACGAACAGCTGCGCAACCTGGCGGTCTCCCGCTGCATGGACGCCGTTGCCGAATCAAAAATACCCGTCCTGGACCTGGCGGCAAACTATGACGAGGTATCGCAGTTCATCACGGATAAGATCAAGCCCGAATTTGCGGAGCTGGGCTTGGAACTGACCAAATTCCTCATCGAAAACATCTCACTGCCTGCAGAGGTCGAAGCGGCGTTAGACAAAAGAAGCAGCATGGGCATCGTGGGCAACCTGGGGGCCTATGCGCAGTTCCAGGCAGCCAATGCCATGGAAAAGAGCGCCGAGAACCCCGCCAGTGGCGGCATCATGGGGGCCGGCATGGGGGCCGGTTTCGGGGCAGCCATCGGCGGGCAGCTGGGCAATGTGTTCCAGCAGAACACGGCGCAGGGAAGCACACCTCCCCCCACGGCCGGTGCGACAACACCGCCGCCCATCCCCGCGCCCCCCGCATACTATGTGGCCGTCAACGGCCAGCAAACAGGCCCCTTTCCACTCAGCGAGATCCAATCGCGTATCGCTGCCGGCACGATCGTCCGCGACACGCTGGTCTGGACAACGGGTATGGCCGGTTGGTCCGCCGCAGGCGGGGTAGACACCCTCGACATGCTATTCGGACAGACACCTCCACCGTTGCCCGGCGAGTAAGCGCCCCGCGGAAACGAATCACCTACGTCCGTGGAAACGAAAAATGCCGACATCAACGATACGCTGAAGTGCAGAAGCTGCGGCGCAATACTACACTTCGCGCCCGGTACCACCCAGCTGCGCTGCGATTACTGCGGCGCTGCCAATGACATCGCCCCCACCGAACCGGCGGAAATCCGGTCGTTCGACTATGCCGAGTTCATCCAGTCCGATGGCCTGCCGCCAGCGGATACGGTGGAAGCCGACGTGGTGCAATGCGGCAACTGCGGGGCGCACACTACGCTGCCCAACGGGGTGACCAGCGACTCGTGTGGATTTTGTGGCTCGCCGTTAGTGATGGCCAACGCACAGCATAGGCAACTCCTGAAACCGCACTACGTGCTCCCCTTCCTATTTGACAGCCGCGAGGCGGAACGACGCTTCCACCAATGGATTGGCAGGCTTTGGTTCGCTCCCAATGCGCTGATCAAAAACGTAAAGCAAATCCGTCGCGACCACTTCAAGGGCACCTACCTTCCCCATTGGGCCTATGACACCGAGACGACGACCGCCTACAACGGTCAGTGCGGTATCTACTATTATGTAAGTGAATCGTATACCACCACCGAAAACGGCCGCACGGTACAGCGCACGCGCCAAGTACGGCATACCCGCTGGCACTCGGTTTCGGGCCGGGTGCATTGTTCCTTCAAAGACGTGCTCGTGCTGGCCAGCCACAGCCTCTCACGAAAAGTGGCCGACCGGCTGGAGCCCTGGCAGCTAGCCCGCATGCAACCCTTTGACGAGCGGTACCTGAGCGGCTTCCGGGCAGAGACCTATGCGGTCGACGCCCGCGCGGGCCTGGAACTGGCCAAGCAAAAGATGCACCCCACCATCGTGATTGCCATCCGCCGGGACATCGGAGGCGACGAGCAGCACATCGAATACCAGCAAAGCGACTATACCGATATCCGGCTCAAATACAACCTGTTGCCTATCTGGATATCCGCCTTCACCTTCAAAAAGAAAATCTACCAGATCGCGGTCAATGCGAGCACCGGCGAGGTGATTGGCGAGCGCCCGTACAGCGTCGCCAAAATCATCCTGGCTGTTGTTGGTGGCATCATCCTCGTGGTTATTGTTTTCTTGCTCCTGCAGGGCATTTGACCGATAGGTTATCGCAAAAAACACTCGATGATGTCTTACTACGAGGCCCTTTAGCTCGTTCACCCGCAACCTTCAATTGATTCTATTTCCCTATGTTACGACAGGATAACGATAAGAAATGGGCCCTGTTCAGACATATAGCGCACGCATCTGCGCGATGCGTTTTGCCACCCGCTGCTGCAGGTCACGCGGCGATAGTACTTTTATGGCCTCCCCGAAGCCTAGCAGCTCACGCTCCAATTCGAAGTTGAGCACCACGCAGAAGCAGACAATCGTACCCGTTTCGTCTTGTTTCAACAGCTCCTGCGATGCATGCAACGGCTTGGTGAGCACATACGGTGCATGGCGTGGATGAACCCACAGCACCACCTTGCGCCCACGGTCGCGACCCGATTTGGTCACGCCGATAGTATCGGCATAATAGCGTTCGAAGTCCACTCCATCGTATTCGACAAACCCATTGGCAGCCATCTCCTGCACGTCTACCATACGGTCTAGCGCAAGGGTAGCCAGCACCTTGCCTTTTTTCGGCTTGGCAATCAGAAACCAGCGATTCCGGTATTCCTTCAATAAGTAGGGGTAGTAGACCCCCTGCGTGGGTGCAACCGCCTTGAACGATTGGTACTCGATTAGCAGGGGCACCCTGCGCAAGATCGCTTGGTGCAAGGGCGTAATGAAGTGCAGTCCCTTCAGTTGGCCATTTCCCTCAAACTGGATGTGGCTCCGGCCACCCGCGGAGCGCTGTTGCAAGGTATTTTCCAATCGCGCCACCAAATCACTCATGTCTTCGAAATACTGGAACCCATTCAATTGCCGGAGCACCGACACCACGTCACGCAGCTTCTCCATATCCGCATCGTTGATGGGTGAGTTGGAGATGCTGTAGTCCGTGTCGGCATACGTATAGTATTTCCTATCCTTCACCACGATGGGTGCGTTGTAGCCGAGCTTATCGCTCCGCATCAGTTGGATATCCGCTTGGATCGTACGCTTACTCACGCCGTCTTTGATGCCTTCGTATTCATATAGCGCATCCGAAACCTTTTCAATCAGGCCTTCCAACGTCCATTTGCGGTAACGGTTGCGCAAGCAGTTATCGATGGTTTTATAGCGGATGAGCGCAAGTTTATTGGTCGCCATAGCGAATGGTATTGATTTTCGTGCTTCAAATATAACCGTTCCACTGGCAACTACGCAATACAATTGCGCAGTTTTGACTATCGTTCGAATTATTCGAGAAAAGACAAAATTTATACCACTAAGAATCAATCACTTAAAACAAAATCAATCCGTTGTTTCAAGCTGCGCAAAAGTACTGCGTAGCACCACCCGCATCTTTGTACCGTCAGGAATGACAATTGTTCTTTGATAGCGATCCGAGTTGACACGCGGCCCTGGGGCATACGTTTCACAAGGCGTGGCAGTGTGGCCGCCAATGGTGCGCCACATACTGGCCGAGCGATACCCGGATGGTTCCATTAAGCTGCGGACGTGGGTTCGAATCCCACTGCCGGCCAAGGCCGGTATAACTCAAGTGGTTAGAGTACAGCCCCTATGTAGGTTCGAACGCAAGGCCTCACGAATGGCCGTGTTTGGGCCTAGCGGGACTGAGTAATCCTGCTTCCCATTTCGGTTTGGAATAGCAAAATGGCAATGCAAGTGATCAATAAGTTGGGCAGGCACGGCATCCGTGGTGCAACGGGCACCACAACTGCCGTTGGGCCTGCAGCCGGACAACGCAACGGAAGAGACCCTGGCCTCGGATGACCGATGCCTTCCACGCCAACCACCACGCCTCCGGGCGCGGTGGCCAGGCACAGCAGGAATAGGTCTCCCACACGGGAATACACCAGCGCCGCATCCGGCTCCGCCGCAACGACGGGAACACCCGGCATGCCCAACTTTTTTAACAAGAATGGATTAATTAAAACAATAACACTATGAAACGAGTAAACATCACCACCAACACGGTTGGCCTGGTTTTCAAAAACGGCGAATTGAAGCGCGTGCTGCAAAAAGGTGCACACTGGCTTTACTGGGGCGAATGCGTGCAACGCTTCGACATGACCAAAGCATTCTTGCCGGAGCAAGAGCTGCGCACGCTGCTCGCCCACGATGCCCTGGCCGCGCTGCTGGAGGTAGTCGATGTCGCCGACAACGAGCTGGTACTGGTTTACCAAGATCAACGCTTCGGCACTATGCTTACTGCGGGCAAATATGCGTTCTGGAAAGGTGTGGGCAACTACCGTTTCATCCGTACCGCCACCGACCAACTGGAGATTGCGGAAGCGATCGACCGCAACCTGCTGGGCAAGCAACCGCTTTACCAATACGTACGGGTGTATACTGTCGAACCGTTCGAAAAGGGGCTCCTGTTTGTAGACGGCAAGTTCGATCGGGTACTGGAAGCGGGGAATTACGTGTACTGGAAAAATACGATCACCACCACGGTGACCAAGGCAGATATGCGCCAATTGGGCATGGAAATCCTCGGGCAGGAAATCCTCACCAAGGATAAGGCGCAACTGCGCATCAACTTCACGCTCACCTACCAAGTGGTTGACCTGGTGAAAGCTGTGGTACACAACAAGGAGTTTGAGAAACAACTCTACGTGCTGGTACAGCTCGCCCTGCGCGAGTTCATCTCCAACAACGGGTTCGACGAGCTGATGGAAGGCAAGGAAGGCATGGCTGCGGCCGTGAAAAGCACCTGCGCCGCCAAGGCCGAAGCCTTGGGCGTACGGCTCATCGACTGCGGCGTGAAAGACATCATCCTACCGGGCGATGTGAAAGACATCATGAACCAAGTGCTCGTGGCCGAAAAACGCGCACAAGCCAATGGGGTTACCCGCCGGGAAGAAACCGCCGCGATGCGCAGCTTGCTGAATACCGCCAAGCTGATGGAAGACAACGCCATGCTCTGGAAGATGAAAGAGATGGAGCACGTGGAGAAAATCGCCGAAAAAATCGGTGAGATCACGCTCTCCGGTGGCGGCAACATTGTCGGCCAGTTGAAGGAGCTATTCTCCAAATAACTAAAATCACGTACCTTGCCGGGAGGTTTTGCTTTCGGCAAGGTTTTAATTATAAAAGCAATGAATACACCAACAAATCACCTCATCAATAGCGAAGAACTGATGGCTTTGGGGTACACCCCCGGCCGCGCCTTCGGCGTAGCGCTGCTCACCGCCAACAAACATGCGTCCCGGGGCAAGGAACTGCTGCTTGCGCAGCTTGCCGACGTACTGGCCAAGCCAGACGCCTTTGCGACCCACGCCGTATATGGCAAGCTGGCCAAGGCCCTCATCGAAGAAGCCAGCATTCCCGAAGACGCTTACATCCCCCTGCGGGATGCCGGCGCCGACTATGCCATCTATGGCGAACCACATATCGAAGCCAGCGCACGCACCCAGATGGACGTGGCCATGCAACTGCCGGTCACGGTAGCGGGCGCGTTGATGCCCGATGCGCACCAAGGGTACGGGCTGCCCATCGGCGGCGTACTGGCGGTCCATCATGCCGTCATCCCCTACGGTGTGGGCGTGGATATCGGCTGCCGCATGGCGTTGTCTATCTACGACATCCCCGAGGCTTTTTTCGAAGCGAACCCAGCACAATTCAAGCGGGAACTCATCGCGCAGACACGCTTCGGCGCCGGGCATGGCTTCAAGCCCTACGAGCGGGCAGACCACGCCGTGCTCACCGATGCGGCATTCGGGATGACCCCCTTTGTAGCCGATCTGAAAGACAAAGCCTGGGCACAACTGGGCACGTCCGGTGGCGGCAACCACTTCGTGGAATTCGGCATCATCGAATTCGCCAAGGCCGATGATGCGCTGGGCGTACCCGCGGGGAAATACGTGGCCCTCCTCTCCCACTCCGGTTCACGGGGCTTGGGTGCCACGATCGCCGGCCATTATACCAAGCTGGCCAAGGAACTGTGCCGGCTGCCCCATGAAGCCCAAAACCTGGCCTACCTCGGGTTGGATTCCGAAGCCGGACAGGAATACTGGCAAGCCATGACCCTCGCCGGCGATTACGCTTCGGCCAATCACGAGGTCATCCACCGCAAGCTAGCAGCAGCATTGGGTGCGGAGGTGTTGGCCAACGTGGAAAACCACCACAACTTTGCGTGGAAGGAACACTGGAACGGACAGGAAGTTATCGTGCACCGCAAAGGCGCAACGCCTGCGGGCAAGGGCGTGCTGGGTATCATCCCCGGCTCCATGACCGCGCCGGGCTTCCTCGTGCGCGGCAAGGGCGAGGCCGCATCCATCAACTCCGCTTCCCACGGCGCGGGGCGCCAGATGAGCCGTACCCAAGCCATCAAGACCATCAGCCGCGAAGCCATGAAAGCCACGCTCCAGCAACACGGCGTCACGCTGGTGGGTGCCGGATTGGACGAAGCCCCCATGGCTTATAAGGACATCCACACCGTGATGGCCGCACAAGCCGATCTGGTGGAGGTAATGGCAACCTTCACGCCCCGCCTGGTGCGCATGGCCGACGATGGCAGCCGGGAGGATTAAAACAGAATTAATAAAAAATAATTGTCCCCAAACGCAGACGCCGATTGTCTCTGGTATAAACAAAATTTAAGAACAAAAAATCCGTACCAATGAAAGAATTTTTGATGTTGATCCGCGAAGACGCCAATTACGGCGAGTTATCGGCGGAAGAAATGCAGGCCTGTATCGAGAAGCACTACCGTTGGGTAGAAACGCTCCGGGAAAAAGGCCAATTCAAGGAAGCCCAACCGTTGGAAGCCGGCGGCGCCCATATCCGCGGCAAGCAGCGGATCGTATCCGACGGCCCATTCCTGGAGGGCAAGGAATGCGTCAGTGGGTATTACATCCTGCTGGCCGAATCGCTGGAAGAAGCCATCGAGATCGCCAAGGGCAACCCCGATCTGGATTGGGACCGCGCGGTGGAAGTCCGCGAAATCATGCCGATGGAAGATTGACCCATGGACACCAGCGGACAACTTGCGGCGTACTTTTTCCGTGAACACTCGGGCAGGATGGTCGCATCCCTTGCCCGGGTGTATGGCATGGCGCACTTAGACACCATTCTCGATGCCGTACAGGACACCTTCGAGACGGCGCTGACCCACTGGCGTTACCACGGCCCGCCCGACCATCCGCGCGCGTGGCTTTCGCAGGTGGCCCGCAACAAGCTCATCAACGCCCTGAAGCACCATGCACGGTACAGCCACGCGACGGAAGCAGAAGCCCCGTTGCCTGCCCTGTCTACGACCGATCCGGATCCCGTGCTGGCAGACGAGGCCAGTACAGACGGCCAGATCCAATTGCTCGTGGCTTGCTGCCATCCGGCGCTGCGCGAGCGCGACCGCATCCTCATCACCCTGCACATCCTTTGCGGTTTTGGCATACCCGAGCTGGCAAACGCCCTGCAGATGAACCGAGAAGCGGTAAAGAAGGCCTTGCAGCGGAGCAAGGCCATCCTCCGGCAGAAGTCGCTCAAACTGGGCCAGCATGCTATTGCAGCCCTCGCCCCGCAATTGCCCACCGTTTGCACCATCCTTTACCTCCTGTTCAATGAAGGGTACAAGGCCACCCGCAACAGCAAAGGCATCGACTTCGACCTCTGCTATGAAGCCCTGCGCCTTACGAAGCTGCTGCGCCCCGTGGCGACTCCCGAAGCCGAAGTCGATGCGTTGCTTGCCTTGCTATTTTTCGGTGTCGCCCGCTTCCCCGCCCGCTTGGCCGCCTATGGCGATTGGATACCGCTGGAAGAACAAGACCGGTCGTTGTGGAATACGCCATTGATCACCGAAGGATTCCATTACCTCGACCAGGCAAAGCGCAGCGGCTACGCAGGTCGGTATTACCTCGAAGCGCTGATTGCTTCGCACCACTGTGCCGCTCCCCATTTCGCAGCGACCGATTGGAAAACCATCCATGACCTATACCAGTTGCTGGAAAACCTGGCACCCAATTCCACGCTCATCCGGCTGAACAAGCTCATCGCCAAAAGTTATGCCGTGGGGCCGCTGCCGGTCGCCATCGAACTGGAGAACTTTACCGTGGACGGGAGCCCCGGCACTGCATTTCTCCTTGCTGCCATGAAAGGGCATGTTTACCAGCGTGCCGGATGCGCCGCGCAGGCCTGCGCCGCTTATGAAGAGGCGCTATCCCTCGCACAGAATCCGCTCGATAGCCAACTCATCCGGAAGCGGATGGAAACGACTATTGCTAACTAAACCAGACAAACACAAGCCGCGGTGGCTTTTCAATAAACGAACTCAGAGAAGTTACCTATATTGCTCGTCGACGTAACTGTGACGGTATTGATCGGCTTAATTTCTAATCCAAAGCACCCCATTTTTACTTTTGTAATTGCTTATTTTCCCATCGTCAAGAAGTTCCTTGAGCGCTTTCTCCGCACTTTCAAGATTTGTTCCGATCAAAACTGCTGCGATGTATAACAAAGCGGAGTAGTCAAGGATGTCAGACTGTGGTTTCGTTTAAAAGAACTGACACGGTTGGCTTTTTGCCGTGTCTGTTGTCGATGATATCCATCAGAGTTTCCCTGTCCTGGTTGTCGAACGCCTGCAGGCCAACGTCATCTAGGATAGGCAGTTCCACGCCCGTGAAATCCCCGAATCTGCCGGTGGTCACCTATTAAATCTTTATCTCACCCAAAAAGCTAACGATATTTCCGGAAGTGACAAAGCATTTATCCCGGCGAAACGAATCAAAACTGGTCGATATCCGATTGCCATTGGATGGTATTGCTCTTGAGCATGCTCAGCAGAATATTCTGCATTTCCTGTACGAAAGGAACTTCATTGACCGTAGGGTCCACGCGCGAATTGAGCAATAGTACCGCGCTCATGCCGTTTGCATTGTCGCGCATGAAGCCGGTCCTTGTACCGGGCAGGCTGCCGTAATTGTATACGAGGTTTTGATCAGCCCATACACCGATACCCATTGCATAGCTTGTTGAAACTGCCGAAGGGGTAGTCAATGCCTTGAGCGATACACTGTTTAGGATTTCGGTCCGCCCGGCCATCCCATCTATCGATGTTATAAATCGGAGCACGTCACTGGCCGTACTGATCCACCCACCATCGGCATCTCGCCGCGGGAAGGCGATGTTGTATACGTAGGCAGCATCATTGCCCTGCCCATAGTACTTCACCTCCTTCTTTTTCCTTTCGGCCAAGGTCTTCCCCGCCAACTCGGTCCGAATCGCATCGGCATGCGCCGTCACCATATCTCTCACATAGCTGCCGTAGCTCTTGCCCGAAACTTGCTCAATAACCCGGCCAGCAAGCCAGAAGCCTACATTGGAATAATCGTATACAGTACCCGGCGCTTGTGGGTTTGGCCGTGTATTGACTACCCAATCCAGAAACTGATCATTGGTGTAGTTGGGATGCTGATCGATCACGTCGCCACCCGTTGTACCGCCCCAGGACCCGCTTGTATTTAACAATAGGTCCGCGACGGTTATGCCACGCAGGTTGGAATTATACGGTAGGGTACCATATAGGTTACCCAATATCCCGCTATCTCCAAAAATGTGGTCGGATAACGATAGCTTTCCCTCTTGTACCAAGCTCATTACCGCCACCCCCGTGTAGGTTTTACTAACGCTCGCCAGCCTGAATTGATGATCTGGCGTCACCTTTTCTTTCGCTTCAAGATCCGCGTATCCGTAGCCTTTTGCATAGACTAACTTCTCGTTCTTTGAAACGGCCAAACTGGCGCCAGGTATATCGTATTTGGCCATAAAAGCTTCCAATACATCGTCTACCACCTCAAAGTCTTTCTGTTCCGACTTACCCGCTGGCGGTGTACCCTCGTCCGGGCCATTGTCTTTGGAGCAAGCAAATAGTAGGCAGAACGCAAAGCTATATAAACCTAATCTATAAGTTATTGTCATATTATTTCAAGTTTATTGTCCGATTTATTAATAGTTGCATCATTTGTGTTTTCTGTATGTATATCGTAGATTATCCAAAAAGGTCATCAAATAATATTTGCTGAGGAACTCGTATGGTTTTTGCATAATGTTTTATTTGCAGTTCCAACGTGTAAGGTTTGCTTTTTGGCTTATCATGAAAAGCAAAAAACGAGCATCAATTAGTTGCATTGCGGCCCTGACTAATCTTGCTAGTTTCAGTTTCCTAAGAATCTACGGCCGAAAATTGACAAAAAGGTTGAAGGAGGCGTTGCCAACTCAAAATCCATTCGAGAATCTATACGATCTATTTTTTACCTTTAACCATATATGATAGAAAATACGGCACCGGATCACATCCACTATACCATATACCAACCGCCGGGAACGGTCCGCAAGGCGGCTGTCCTCATCCTGCATGGCATGCAAGAGCATAGTGGACGGTATGAAGGCTTCGCTAATCATTTAAAAACGCATGGCTATGCCGTAATGACGTATGACCACATGGGGCATGGGCGCACGGCAAAAGCGAACGCAGAATTGGGCTTTTTCCGCACGGATGATCCCGGCGGGCGCCTGGTGGAGGATGCGGAACGGATGGCGCGCTTCATGGCGCAGCGTTTTGCGGGTGAACGACTGATTTTGGTGGGGCACTCCATGGGTTCGTTTATTGCCCGACTCCTATTGAAGAAGGTTCCGCAGTATTTTGCCGGTGCGATTCTGATCGGAACGGGTGGACCGAATCCATTGGCAGCCCTATTTCGTCCGGTATTAGCTCTAGCGAATCTAATCTCACCGCAATGTCGGAGTAAGCAACTCAATGAACTCTTTTTGAAAATCAACAACAGAAAATTCAGGCATGAAAATCCGCATGACGGAACGAATTGGTTAAGTGTTGACCTTGCCAATAGAAAAGCGTTCCTTCGGGATGAGCTATGCGGGGTATACTTTAGCAACAATGCGTTCCTTGGGCTCATTTCCATCAATGTGGAAGCGACCAAATCGAATTGGGTAAAAAACCTTCCCAAAAACATGCCCTTGCTTTTTGTAAGCGGTGCACACGACCCCATCGGAGATTTTGGCAAAGGCGTGGTAAAGACCGTGCAGGCGCTACGGGAACGTGGCTTTGAGCGGGTTGAGCTAAAACTGTACCCCGGTATGCGCCACGAGGTACTCAACGAGGGCAATCGAAAACTGGTTTTCGACAACATCGTTGCATGGCTGGAGAGAACCAAGTAAACCGGCAGAGATGGAAACAGTGAAAAAGCTGGCCATCAATGTTTTGAAAAGAAAGCCTTAAGCAGTGCCAAGCATGGACCAACGGTAAACACTCATTGTAGCATTATCGTAGCACAATCCGTCTTTATAGACGATGACCAATGTATTATCCAATGAGATGTAAACATAATATCTTGCTATTTGCCGTATTGACAACAGGTTTGTTGATTGCCGGATGTGAGAAAAAAGAGCTTGCACCGAATCCAGAAGAACATGAAGAGTTTGTGAGGCTGGCCTACGCGGCCGATGAAGACGTTTTTCCGGAAGGATTTTACAGAGAAGAAGACCAAGCAAGCACTACGTACTATGTGAATACCATAAGCATAACGCCCCCACTGGATCGGGGAAATGAATGGATAGAATTGCACACCGACGACGAGCACCAGGCACGAACATGGGTAGAATTGAGCAGGGCGAACTCTTCGGGGCAGACCGTTCCACAGGGGGCATCGCAAACGGTTAAATACTTCGAATATCCGGCCCTGATGGCCAGCGGACATGTAATCCGTTTCCGGGTACATAAGTCCAGTTATTTTGAGCCGATGCTGGACAAATTCAACCGTGATAAAACCATAGGCCGCTATAACGGTGTGATGGATATGGCATCGGTAGCCGAGCTGATACAGTACCTTTGGGTGAACTATAACATGAGCATTGGGGGGTACCAGATCGGCGGCAATCGGGTTTTGGAAGCGGAAGGCACGGAGGATGACGCGAAGTATTCTTACCGCATCAGATTGCTTTCCATCACCTACGGCGACTGGGGGCTCCATGACGTAATCTATGTAAACGACTACTATTTTAGCCTTTCGAAAGCAACGGGCATACTTCGGCATGAAGAGACCGCGGAGATTGCAGAAATCCGCGGACATTATAATGAAGGAGGAATGTAAATCAGACAATGGCCACGACCACGAAATGGATACGCATCTATATTTCCGGAGACGGAGAACGTGCTGGACGAATTGATCGAGTTCATCAAAACCGAAAGGGAATGCTGCGATTTCTTTATATTTGGGCGCTCCATTAGCGGGAACCAAAGCGAGGCATGGCTTAACGGATGCCGATTGCGTAAAAGAATTTGTGACGGTGGAACTTGGACGTTAACATGAATGGAGGCAATCAGGTCAATTCCGATTTTTATACTGGCAATACACAAAGACGGTCCGGCAGTGTGGATAGCCGTCCATTTTAGTCGATATCGATAATATCCCCTGGTTTGCAATCTAAAACTCTACATATTGCCTCCAGTGTGTCAAACCTAACCCCTTTTGCCTTCCCTGTTTTTAAAATCGACAGATTGACTATCGTTAGACCTACTTTTTCAGACAATTGCGTCAACGACATTTTCCGCTTGGCTAACATTACATCTAAATTGATAACTATCGGCATATTACTAAATAAATGAGTCGTTTTCTTTCTTTATAGCTATTGCTGTTTTGAAGACTAATCCGAACGCCAACAGTGCCAATCCAATAAAAGTTTCAGCGGCAATAAATCCGACCCCCTTTTGCAACGAATAACCTGAATCATTGAGATTTAACTTAGTTATGCAGTTGATAAAGAGATGTTGAGTGATCGATCGCATTACAGGTAGTAGCATCAACATAGCCGAGCCCCATAAAATTAAAGAGGCGTTCCTCGTTGTAAACACCTTGTCCTTGCGAAACGAACTGAAGAGCCTTTTTATGCATAAAATGAGGAAGCCAATTAGTAGCCAATAAATTAGTTGAGAGGCTTGGTACAATAAAGCAGGCAGCGAAAATAGCTCATCGTAAGATTTAAACCTCAAATCCACAAGAGCTCGGTTAGTCGGCTGAACTACTACTTTCTTCCCAAACCAGTCATCTAAACTCCGTACCCTGCTATCGTCGTGAGGTTTAGCCTGTATATCATACACTGCATAGCCTTTTACACTGTTACTAAGTGCCGGAGCACCTGAATTAAATAACTTAGTCCCCAGAAAAGCGATATAAAAAAGCAATGCGATGGTGGTTAATAAGTCAAGTGACTTAATGGTTCTGCTATCAGAAAGTTTCATATCAATTGCGATTAACGGTTGGTAAAACTAATGATTATTTATAATAATACAATTAAAATTTAATGTTTTATTATAAATAACTCCATCTATGCTTTTCTACGAACAGACTCATGCTGACAAAAGGATTCCCCGATGATATCAATTAATGCGAAGAATCGGCTGAAATGCCCTGTATAGGTCCGATATACTTTCTGGCAACAACCAGGTTGGAAAATTTGATATGATGGGAGACTCCGGGCGGTGTCGTATCGTCGTAAAATTGGATCCACACGTAATTGATGTTCAGCTTCTCCGTTGTCCGCCAGCGAAACCCATCAAATGGCTGCCCTGTCGTATCGTTAAACCAGGAGTCCAAGTCCCAACGCCCATTCGGAAAACCGCCCCCCCAATGCCCTACTTCGATGCCGTCCTGCCATACCCGTAATTCGCCGTTGTATGCCGTGGACGGATGGTTGAGCTTGATCATCAGCTCAACGCACATCCAAGCATCCCAGATTAACTGCCTGGCCTGTGGGCTGCCGTTGACCATATCGTTGCCATAGCATTTCCCGCGGGCACCGGCCCGCATGTCTCCCCAATAAACGTACGTGTCCATGTTGGGCGCATTGACAGGCTCGTAACCTATTGCAATACGCGTATCGCCCATTCCGCAGGTACCTGCGCTGGGCTTTGGGTATGGGAGAGCCGGCTGGTACCCGCCGACCCAGACCGACTCATGATGGATGTATCCTTCCGAACTCGACGGATATTTCACATAGTATCGCACATAAATGACACTGTCAAATCCGGGATCGAACCTTTTGAAAAGGTGCCCGCCGTCGTTTTCGCCTCCTTGATTGGTCATCACGAGTGCAACAGCACCCTTAGCTGGAACGTCCACGGTGTCAAGTCGCATTCCTTCACCGTTCAACACATCATTATACCTAGCCTGTATATTGGCCAGGCCATCGCTGAATTTCTCTGTGAAAAGAACGTCGGCATTTTGTTCGATACCGATGTCACCGGGGTATTTCGCTGCGAGTGAACCCGCAGTGCCGCTGGCCGTAAGACTAGTTAAAGAACCGGAAACCCCAAAACCACCGAGTACCGCAAAGCAAATGATTGGCACCCATTTTTTGCCAGATCCACATCTGCTACTGATAAACACGCACATAGTCTATGATATATTGCTGTGGAAACACCGACGGGTCTATCTGGCCGCCCCATTCGCCCCCCAAAGCCAAGTTGAGTAGCAGGAAGTGGGGCTTTCTAAACGGATTATCTTCCCCTGTTCCGGCATCATCAATAACAAAGGAATGATACTTCTGATCGTCAAAATAAAAGTCGATAGCAGACTGACTCCACTCAATGGCATAAACATGGAAATCCTTAGCGGGCTGAACATGACTGAGGGTCCCCATTTTGGAAGCATGCTTTCTAGTGGCTTTATCTTCATAATGGGCATTCCCATGTACGCGTAAAGAATCATGCCCCACAAATTCCATCATGTCAATTTCGCCGCAGCGGGGCCAACCGATGACAGGTTCGTTATCCCCGAGGGTCCATATCGCGGGCCATACCCCCAATCCGCGCGGTAGTTTTGCACGGACTTCTATCCGGCCGTATTGCCAGGAGGCTTTTCCCTGCGTCACAATACATGCCGAAGTATAAGCTGTCTTTCCTGGCATAAACCGCCAATCCGTACTTTCCGGATTATGGAACTCGTTCGTCCATTCTTCCTTTCTACCTTCAATAATCAGAAAACCCTGCGCTATCCGGACATTTTCTCTACGGGCTACCGTGTAGTATTGCTCTTCGTTATTTCTCACAAGCCCTGTCTGATAGCTCCACCGGGCGGTATCGGGCAATCCGTCTATATCGAACTCATCTGCCCATACTAATTTTTTAAATTTTCCACTACCGCCTTTATACGGCTGCTGTGCCTGCGCAACGGCAATGAGCAGCCAGCATACAACGGTGAGACTTGCAATTTTAAACGTAAAATTTTTCATACACCTGACATTGACTAGTGTGCGTGGCGACGTCCGTGAAGGGCTGGCCTCGTAGCTGGGTTTCCATCTCTGCTATATACGAACTGATGCTATGCGGATAAAGATAGCGATAATTGTTGCAACCGTGTACCCGAGTTTTTACTGCGAATAGGACGATTGGATAGTATGGAAAGTTGATTCGCCAACTTGTTCGCTAGATACGCGGCAATTTGCGATATTAGCAGTCGTTTTCCATAACTCATGAAGAAACCCATCATCGTCATCAAATTTGGCTCAGCCTCGATTACTACGGCAGACGGGGCGGTAGACGAACAGATTATCGTGGAAATAGCGCGGCAGACGGCCAAGCTGCAGGAACATTACAACATCGTGCTCGTATCGTCCGGTGCCGTGGCGGCAGGAAAAACCTACATCCCCCGCTATAAGGGCACACTACCCGAACGCAAAGCAGCCGCAGCAATCGGCAACCCGCTGTTGGTGGGCATCTATGCCACGTATTTCAGGCCATACAAAATCGCGTTGGCACAGAGTCTCTGTGAGCGGCAGCATTTTGCCAACCGCGACCAGTTTCTCCAATTAAAGAACACCTATGAGACCCTGTGGCGTAACCACATCATCCCCATTGCGAATGAAAACGACGTGGTGAGCAACAAGGAACTTAAATTTTCTGATAACGATGAGCTCGCTACACTCATCGCCGTAGGATTCGGCGCTGAAAAGATCCTCTTCAGCACCTCGGTGCCGGGGGTATTGGATGCCGCCGGGCAAGTGATACGCGAAATCCCATTGATCGACAAGCAAGCCCTATCGTTGGCCAGGAAAGAAAAATCGGCCGTGGGCCTCGGCGGCATGACGTCCAAGCTGAATTTCGCAAGGATAGCCAACCAACTGGGTATCGAAGCAGTCATTTTCAGCATGCGAACGGAAGATGCCATCCTGAAAGCCGTGGCAGGCACAACCGGTACCAGCTGCCGGGCCCAGCCCAAGAAAATATCATCGCGCCACAAATGGATGGCTACCGGCAGCCTCATTTCGGGCAAAGTACGGATAGACAAAGGCGCCTTGGAAGCATTGAAAAAACGCCGCAGCCTACTCGCCGTTGGGGTCACGGAAGTAATCGGCGGCTTCATGACCGGCGAGGTGTTCCAGATCGTAGACGAACAGGGCCTCGTACATGCCGTGGCCAAATCCAAAATCGAATCGGCAGTGATCGAGAACACCGTCGACAAAAAGAATATTGAAATTGCACATGCGGACAACATCGTCCTCTTATAACCGTACCCGATGGATAGCATAAAACAACAGTTGGTACAGGCACGCCACGCGAAGAAAGCGATGAGCATGCTGACATTGCCCCAGAAAAAACAGCTTCTGCAAGCTATTTCCGAGGTATTGGTGGCCCACAAGGACGCCATTATCGACCAGAATAAAAAGGACCTGGACCGCATGGACCCGCAAGATCCGAAGTACGATCGGCTAATGCTTACTGGTGAACGGATCCAAGCATTGGCCGGCAGTGTAATCGACGTAGCCAACCTGGAAGACCCGACCGGGAAGATACTGCTCCAAAAAACGCTTGGAAATGGCCTGCAAATCGAAAAGCGGTCGGTAGCGCTCGGGGTGGTGGGCGTCATTTACGAATCACGGCCCAACGTGACGGTCGACGTGGTGGCTCTCTGCATCCAATCGGGCAATGTATGCCTGCTGCGCGGCGGCTCGGATGCTTGGTTTACCAACAGCTACCTCGTCTCACTCATCCGACAAGCCATCGAGGCAGCCGACATCAATCCCAACATCGTGCAGCTGCTCCCTACCGCCCGCGAGCTGATGGGCGAACTCCTCACCGCCAAGGACCATGTGGATATCTTGATTCCCCGTGGATCGCAGGCACTGATTGACTATGTGAGGGACCATGCCAAAGTACCGGTCATCGAGACCGGCGCCGGCGTATGCCACACGTACGTGGATGAAACCGCCGATCTCGATAAAGCTGCCCGCATCGTTGCCAACGCCAAGATATCGCGTCCGTCGGTCTGCAATGCGCTGGATACCGTACTGGTGGACCAACAGGTTGCCGGCCCGTTACTCACCAAACTGGCTCCCTATTTTGCTGCACATCAGGTGGAGGTCCACGCCGATCCGCAGGCCTTCCAGCGGCTCGACGAAGTGGGCTACCCCCACTTGCGGCACGCCACAGCGGATGATTTCGGCAGGGAGTTCCTGGATTTGAAATGTTCCATCAAGGTCGTGGAGGGATTGGAGGAAGCGCTGGATCATATTGCGGATTACTCTTCCAAGCATTCCGAATGCATTGTTTCTACCAATACGGCACATATCGATGCGTTTTTGCAAACCGTAGATGCCGCCGCCGTGTATGCGAATGCATCTACCCGCTTTACCGATGGCGGCGAGTTCGGCTTGGGTGCAGAAATAGGCATTTCAACCCAAAAGCTCCATGCACGGGGCCCATTTGCGTTGGAGAAACTCGTTACCGAAAAATGGCTGGTGATGGGCGACGGTCAAATCCGGTAAACCGGAGGCCGATCGATGGCGCGGTATCCTAGCCCATTCCACAAACCGCCCACTTCAGCACGAATAGGGGCCGTCACATCGGATTGCCCCTGCGCCTTACCCTTATCGAAAGGGGATTTGCACATCAATCAATAACAATGGGATTGCGGCTCGTTTGTATTCCAGCATGCTTTCTAAGTCCTCTGACGGAGAAACGAGCAGGAGTAAAAACTCGCTTCTTTGCTGCTGATAAGGTGGTGTTTAGTGGAGTAGGCTGTTTTTTCTGTGGCCGCTGGTCTAAAATTTCTTCGATCATGTCAATGTTAAGATTATGTAAATGTATCGTACCTAATATGTACTGCAAAGGTACGCTTTACAACCTTACCATTTGTATGCTTAGTGTCATTATTACACACTTAATGATTGTTTTATATCAATATGATTTACAGCAATTTTATAGCGTCATTTAAAGGTGTATGAAGGAAACAAAAATGCAATTCAGCCCTTGTCTTCGTTCCAATAGTAACTATCAGGATATATCCTTTTCCCAAAGACCGCGGTACCGATTCTCAGGATGGTAGCACCTTCTGCGATGGCTATCTCCAAGTCATTGCTCATACCCATCGATAACTCTTTCATTTCTACGTTTGGAATTTTTGAAGCAATGATCTGTTGTTGGATGTCCTTAAGCAGGCGAAAACACCTACGCACGTTATGAGCTTCCGCACTCAACAAGCCGATGGTCATCAACCCTCTTACCTTCAGCGTGCCTAACTGGGCTATTTGTTTTACGATCGCTAGCGCATGGTCGGGGCTTACGCCAAATTTGCTTTCTTCAAATGACGTGTTTACTTGGATCAATACGTCGAGGGTTTTGTTTTCAAACTGTAGCCGTTGGTGTAGTTTTTCCGCCAAATCAAAGCGGTCAAGGGAATGGATGCAGGCGATGTTGTACTTTAAAAGGTCTTTGATTTTATTGGTTTGCAAATGCCCGATAAAATGATTGGTATGTGGAACAGCCTCTAAGGCTGCGAATTTTTCCTTGAGTTCCTGTACTTTGTTTTCAGCGATCAATGTGTAGCCTGCATTCAAGGCTGTTTTGATACGCTCGGAAGATACGGTTTTGGTTGCCAGCAATAATTTTACGTCGCTTGGATTTCGGTTGCTTTCATTGCAGGCTTTGCTTATCCGTTCTTTGATCAGCGAGAGATTGTGTAAAATTTCATTCATACCTCGGTTTTGTGTTCTGGACAATCAATTCGCAAATCCGCAACGTGCAGTTGATGGTTAAGTAATTTGCAGAAATGCCCTTTCCCTTCGTCTGATGATCGATAATAAGCGCACGACATACACATCCGATTAATGGTAATCACTTCGGAATTGTTTAAATGCCGTATGATGTTGAGTAAACTCAACAGCAAATTTTCTTTATCGTCTTCATGTAATTTGTCAATCGGTGTACGGATTTCTTTCGTGAACAGCGAGGTTTCATTGGCTATATCCTGCCCCTTTTTTGTTAGGTTGATAACATAGCTTCTTGTATCGTGTTGCTCATATTCTTTGGTTATCAAATCCTTTTGTTCCAAGGTTTTGATTGTGTCGCTAATCGTAGCTTTGGTCATATTAAATTCGTGTGCCAAATAACTTACTTTTCTTTTGCCTTCGCTGTGATAAAGCAAAAAAACCAACACCTGGACCTGAATAGGGCTTAAGGAAAATTTCTTGCTTTCCTGCCATAGCAACACGCGGAAAGCCTGGGCAATCCGTTCCAACGATGCCACTATTTTGCTTTCAATGCTGTTATTCTGATGCGCTAAATCAAAATCGGATTTGTTCATATTGTTTGGATGCAACGTTAATTCATTACCATGGTTGCCTGTAACACCTTTTAGCCGCAATTTTCCATTTCATAAATGAAATAGCCTTTTTGCCTGATTTCATTTTCCCAATGCGGCTCTACCGTTTCAATATGGCAAAACCTGCATTCCGCTGACGTAAGCGATTGCCCCTGCTGCCCTTTCATTTTGAGATATTCACGACCATAATTGTAAATTATGGATGCATCAACTATCTCTTTGGGTGCGATAATATCAAAGTGCATTACGATACCGTCCTTTTTTGTTACATACGTGTCCCAGACTGCTACCTGCATTTTTTATTGTATTGTATGTTTTAAAAATTAAAATGCCCCACAAAGTTAGAAAGCCTAACTAAAATGAAGGATTCTTTTTATTTCACGTTGTATGGTAAGGTCAAATTTTTGGATAAAACGCTAAAAATCGTACGACTGCCCAAACGATTTGCATTTATCCCAAGCGAACGAATTGAATTTCATTTTCTGATCTTTGAATGTTAACCAACAAAACCCAATAAGTTAGGATAACTAACTTATTGGGTTAAAAAAATTTCAACCTTTTACGTCAGCCATGGAAGCACCGAAGTTGATGTGCAACACATTTCCGTTTGGTGTAACCAACGCCGGAACAGATTTGACACCTGCTTTTTCTGCCTCCTCAATCCTACTCCGTACCTCGCCAATGTGAACTACTTCTACCTTGTCTGCACCGATGAGGTTGATAATGTCGTGCTCTGCGCTTACACAAACAGGGCACCCCGCGTGATAGAAAACTGATTTTGCCATTTTAAACTAACTTTATTGGTTCCGTAGCAATATTGCTTGGGCAAATATAGTTAGTTATCCTAACTAATACAAAGGAAATTTTCAACATTTGCTTTTCGGGTTCTTTCTACACCACGTTGAATGTTGAAATTTGGGGAATATGGAAATAAACAGGATAACCGTATTCTGTGGCTCCAGCTATGGAACCGAAAGGATATACGAAGAACAGGCTCTCCAACTGGGGAAAAAACTGGCGGCAGAAAATATAGAACTGGTGTATGGCGGTGCAAACGTAGGGTTGATGGGAAAGGTGGCAGATGGCGTAATCAACAACAAAGGAAGAGCTATTGGGGTATTACCACATTTTTTAAAGGATAAGGAAATAGCGCATAAAAATCTTACCGAACTCATCCTGGTCGAAACCATGCATCAAAGAAAAAAAAAGATGGACGAGCTTTCTGATGGGGTGATCGCGTTGCCCGGGGGATTCGGCACATTGGAAGAGCTTTTTGAAATGCTGACTTGGGCGCAACTGGGGCTTCACAAGAAACCGATCGCCGTACTGAATGTCAATGGCTTTTTTGACGAACTGCTGCTATTTATGAAGACAATGGTAAAAAAGGGATTTCTTAAGCAAATCAACTTTGATATGCTGATCGTGAGTGGAAACATACCCGGACTGCTGGAAAAGATGAAAAACTACAAAGCACCTGATGTGGGGAAATGGATAAGGAAGGATAACGTCTAACACAAACCATAATTGAACGATTAAGCGCTGTTAAAAGCCCCATAGAACCTACCCTAGGCTTCTTGGCGACGCATATCCGAGCATCATCCCCATTATAGTTGGAACAGCACTTGACTTGTTTACCATCTACTTTTAAAAAATTATCGCAAACGGAGGACTGACGTGCAAGGATAATTTGTATACTTGCAAACTCAACACAATAGGCAAAGCATGTAAAATAGCTTCTTTCAGGCAGAAAAAAAAGGACAACCGGTTGATACCCAACCCAACGTTTCATTGGCTCTATAGAAAGAAATCATGCTTATTGCACAAGACCTCTCATATACACATCCCAACAGAGATTTACTGTTTGAAAACATAAATTTCAAAGTAAACGACCACGAAAAAATAGCCCTGGTAGGAAATAACGGCATTGGTAAATCTACCTTTCTGAAAATCGCTGCAGGGCAATTAAGACCGTCAAACGGCCAAATACACCTGGCCGCAGAACCGTATTACGTTCCGCAAATTTTCGGGCAATTCAGTCAGTTGACGATTGCAAGTGCCTTGCGAATCGAAGACAAACTGAACGCTTTGAAGGAAATCCTGGACGGCAATACGAGCGAAGAAAATTTCAACTTGCTGGGGGACGATTGGACGATAGAGGACCGATGCAGAGAGGCGCTGAGTCAATGGCGAATGACCGGTTTGGATTTATCTCAAAAAATGACAGCATTAAGCGGCGGACAAAAAATGAAGGTTCTTCTCGCCGGAATTTCCATCCATCGACCTGAATTGGTGCTGTTGGACGAACCAAGCAATCACCTGGATACTTCGGGCAGACAACTTTTGTATGATTTTATTCATTCCACCAAAAGCACATTGATTGTGGTAAGCCACGATAGGACGTTGCTAAACCTGTTGGGCACCGTTTGCGAATTGGGCCGCCAAGGAATTAAAGTGTACGGCGGTAGCTACGATTTTTACAAAGAACAGAAACAAATTGAGAGCAATGCGTTGAGCCAAGACATCCACAGTAACGAGAAAGCATTGCGGAAAGCAAAGGAAAAAGAACGGGAAACGGCAGTACGGCAGCAAAAGCTGGACAGTCGTGGAAAAGGCAAACAAGAAAAAGCGGGGGTTTCCCGCATCATGATGAATACGTTAAGGAACAATGCTGAAAACAGCACGTCGAAACTCAAAAATGTCCATGCAGGCAAAATCAGCGGGATTTCGCAAAAACTACACGAATTGCGTGCATCCGTGCCTGACGCTGATAAAATGAAATTCGGGTTTCATGACACAGCCCTGCATAAAGGAAAAAATCTCTTCATAGCAACGGATATCAACGTTGTATACCATACAAAACCTGTTTGGAAAGATAACTTAACCCTTCAAATTACAAGTGGTGAACGCATTGCACTGAATGGTGCAAATGGCTCGGGAAAAACGACATTGATCAAATTGATTTTAGGGCATCTTGAAGCACAGACGGGAACCATTTATAGGGCAGACAAAAAAGCGGTTTACATCGACCAAGACTACTCCTTGCTTGACGACACATTGAAGGTTTATGAACAAGCCCAACAGTTCAACACGTCGGCTCTACAGGAACATGAAGTAAAAATAAGGCTGAACCGCTTTCTATTTGCACAAGAGGGTTGGGATAAACCTTGCTCTGCACTGAGCGGCGGCGAAAGGATGCGTTTGCTGCTTTGCTGTTTGACTATCGGCAACCAATCGCCCGACATGATCGTCTTGGACGAGCCGACCAATAACCTGGACATTCAGAATATTGACATCTTAACCGCCGCCATCAATGAGTATCAAGGTACGTTGGTCGTTGTTTCGCACGATGCGTATTTTCTGGAGGAAATAAATATAAACCGGACCCTAAAGCTTTAGGACAATGCTTAGCAAGTAATTAGGTATCATGATCGGCGTTAAAAGATGAGTGTGGGTATTTGTAATCCACCGGATTTCGCTATTTTAGGCCCGTTCCATTTTCAAGGAGGAGCCTATATTTATGAGCAAAAAATCAATTTTCATCAAAGACGGTGTAAATTACACCACCTCGTTCATGGCGATCAGCGTGCTGTTCCTCACCTGGGGCATTGCGCATGGCTTATTGGATACGCTTGACAAGAATTTCCAAGAACTCTTGCATTTGAAGAAATGGCAGTCTAGCTTTATCCAAGTTTCGCTCTACGGCGCCTACTTTTGCATGGCCATACCGGCAGGCCTGTATACAAAAAAATACGGCTATAAGAAAGGGATCATCTTTGGGTTGAGCCTTTTCGGCATCGGGGCGTTACTCGCGGCAGGCACAGCACCGTTACAGTCATTTGTACTTTTTTTATTCTGCTTGTTGGTGATCGGCGCAGGCCTAGCCACGTTAGAAACGGGTGCCAACCCCTACACCACCAAGTTGGGCCCACCCGAGTCCGCCGAAAGACGGATCAACATTGCACAGTCTTTCAACGGCTTTGCGTGGGTAATAGGTCCGTTGATCGCCTTATCTATTTATGGCAACCGCAGCCATGTGGAAGGCGAGAAAATGATCTCCATTATCCTCCCCTTTGCCATCATTGGATTATCCGTTCTTGCAATTGCCTTTGTTTTTTCAAGGCTAAAGCTACCTAAAATCGACGAGGAAGATTTAATGCATGCCCATGGGGCCGCGCCAACGCCGGGTGGCGACATGGAGATTTCGGATCCTTCGCACCCAGGTTATATCTCAAAGAAACCGTTGTGGCAAAACAGGCATTTCAAACTAGGGGTTGCTTCGCAGGCCTGTTATGTAGCAGCCCAAACCGGTGTTTTCAGCTACCTCATCAATTTTGTGACGGACCACGATATGCACCCGAACTTTGACGTGCAATACGGCCCTTATTTTTTATCGCTGGGCTTCTTTCTATTCATGATGGGCCGTTTTTCTGGCAGTGCATTGATGAGGTATTTTAAACCTTCACGCATGTTGGCCCTTTATGCACTCATGGTATGTGCCCTATTGCCCGTCATATCGTTAAAATTGGGATGGATTTCGTTCGTTTCCCTATACGGCGTGTTTTTTTTCATGTCCATCATGTTTCCCACCATATTTGCCCTGGCCATCAGAAGCCTGGGCACGCATACCAAGCAAGGAGCCTCCTTTTTGGTGATGGCTGTGGGTGGCGGAGCGGTCTTCCCGCCAATAATGGGTTATGTGGCCGACCTATACGGCATGGCGGCGGGCTTTTTCGTTCCCATCCCGCTATTTGCCTTCATTGCTTACTATGCCATCGAAGGGCACAGAATCAAGGCGTAATAAAAGACAGATCAGCGGTTGCCCACAACCAAAGGCAAAAAAAATGAGCAAAGGCACCCTTGCTCATTCTATTAGTCATGGAAGCCTTATCGGCTACTATTCACCTGTTTTCAGCTCCAAGTCGACCGTCTTCGAACCAGTAAGCGGTTTGATACCCATGCCCGGCGAATTGGTGTACTGTGCGTGGATGCGCAGTACGGTTTGCTTATCTCCTTCGCCAGCGGTTTTCGCAACAACGGCTCCGGTTGCCGGCAACGATTTGCGCTTGCCGGCTTCATCATCTGCCAGCGACATGATCCAGCGCACAATCTGGCGCGCTTCTGCTTCTTTCATATCCGGGTGGGCAGCCATGGCAACCTCGCCCCAAACACCGCTACCACCCTGCATGATTTTTTGGGTGAGGTAGGAAGAAGCGTCTTTCTGGTTGCGGTACTTCGAGGCAACCTGCATATACGAAGGGCCGATGCTCGGTTCGCCTATTTTGTGGCATGACTGGCAATCGGATGCCATCATCAAGCTCCGTCCCAAAACGATTTCAGACACCTGCTGATGGCCCAATGAAGCACCAGCCATATCCCGGCCAGTGATATAATCGATAGCCACCACAAGGTTCGCCGTGTCTATCGCCCGCCCATGGTCATCCACATTCACCGTGTAGCCGATCTGCTCGCCGGGGGTATAAAAGCCCGATGTGTTGGTGAGCACGATATCTACCACGGGGTTATCGTTGCCTGCATATACGGACACCGGATTGCTTTCCGCTTGCCCCTTCCCGTCCGATACCGTCACACTGATAGCGTATTCACCCCGGCTCTCCAAGGTATAGCTAAGCACGGGCTCACTGGTTTGGCGGGTAACATCGCCGATTTTCCACGTGTACGTAAGCCCATCATCTTCATAGTCCGTGGCGGCAACCGTGGCCTTTACCGTGAACGGCGTGGCTCCATTGGCCTTTTCTACCTCAATCTCGCCCACCTGGGGAGGAAGGTTACCGGCAATATAATCAATTCGCGAAATACCGGCATCCTCGTTCTTGGCAAACCATCCCCGACCGTACTCCAACACATAAATCTTACCGTCTTTGCCCACTTCCATATCAATGGGGTTGGCAAAAGAAGCGCCTTCCGCAAACGGTTCCATCTTATCGAAATCGCCATTGGGCAAGAGGGTAACCGCTTTGACCCATCCACGAATCCAATCATATATAATCAACTTGCCATCGTAATAGTCGGGATAACGCGTCTCCTTGGGGAACATATCCGTATAATACACCGGGCCGGCCATGGCGTTGCGACCACCGGTACCCACTTGTGGGAACTGGGGCGATGCTGCATAAGGATACCAGATAAATGCGGGTTGTGCCGGTGGCAGTATTTGCAAACCCGTATTGTTGGGCGAATTATTCGCAGGGCTTGCCGGGTCGAATGGCTCACCAAACTCGCCTGTGGCGTAGTTGAACGATCGATACGCATAATTATCGCCAATAAATAGCGGCCACCCGAAGAATCCGGCCTTGCGGGCCTGGTTAACCTCATCGTACCCGCGCGGACCGCGCGTCGCCAAGCTATCATTGGCCGCATCGGGTCCTACTTCGCCCCAATAGAGGAATCCTGTTTTCTGGTCAACGGAAATCCGGTACGGATTGCGGTTGCCCATCACATAAATCTCGGGACGGGTCTTCGCTGTCCCTTCGGCAAACAGATTGCCTTCGGGTATCGTGTAGCTACCGTCGGCCTGCACGTCGATACGGAGAATTTTGCCCCGTAGGTCATTGGTATTCCCGGATGACCGGCGTACGTCATACTGCTCGTATCCGGGCCGGCCGTCCAAAGGCGCAAAACCATGGCTTTTGTACTTCGACGGATCCGGTTGATCAAAAGGCGTGGAATTGTCGCCGGTAGACAGATATAGCAGCCCATCGCCGCCAAACGCAATGGATCCACCGGTATGGCAGCATATCTGGCGTTGCGAATAGAACTGAAGGATGATTTTTTCCGATGCCATATCGAGTTTACCGTCATCATACACGAACCGCGACAAACGATTTACCGACGTGTCTACCGGGCTATAGAAAGCGTACAGATATTTGTTCGTTTCGTACTCCGGGTCTAACGCCAAGCCCATGAACCCTTCCTCAGCATTTACATTGGGCACCCCCGATTGGTGGTATACATCAAGAAAGCCTACTTGTTTCACCGTTTGGCTATCTTGCTGGAAAAGCATCAGCTCGCCACGGCGCTGAGCCACCAGGATATCGTAATTGGGCAGTATTGCCATTTCTGTAGGTTCGAAAAGCTCCCCTGTAACGAGTTGCTTCTTTACAAACCGCTGCGGATTGGGCGGAAGCTGTGTTTTTGCTTTGCTGTAATTAAGTTTTAGGTTTTTGCCCACGGCATACTGGATACCACCCAATATCATCTTGAGGTGCAGCGAATCACTGAAAGACGCTTCGGAGTGCCCTAGGGCTGTATAGAACGAACGCCCGCCATCATACTCATGGTACCACACCATCGGATGGTCGTCGCCATTGTCGCCGCCTTGGTAGCTATCTTCGTCAATCGTAACCAACACGTTGGTTTCCGAACTGAGATTTTTGAAATTATACCATTCGTCATCGTAGCGGAAAGTACTTGGAAGGCCGTCCGTAGCCGGATGAAGGGAATCGACCACATGAAAGGTGGCTTCCTGCGGATGCGGATGGCCTTTGAAGTAGCCACCCACCAGCCTGCCAAACCAGCCCCAGTCGTACTCGGTGTCTGACGCGGCGTGGATGCCCACAAAACCGCCCCCTGCCTGGATATACCGCTCAAAGGCGGCTTCTTGATAATGGTTAAGGACATCGCCGGTAGTACTAAGGAAGATAACGGCCGAATAGTGCTGGAGACTATCATCATTGAACCACTCCGCATTGGTGGTCGTATCAATCGCATACCCGTTTTCGCCGGCAAGCTTGATCAGTGCCGCATTGCCCGCCGGGATAGACTCATGGTAGAAGGCAGCCGTTTTGCTGAATACCAACAGCCGGGGCTTACCACTGCGCTTATTGCAGGAATAACTGGCAAACAATAGGATAGCCGACAAGAAAAATAACAAAGATTTCGTGATACCTCGGTGATTAATTCTTTCCATATTAGGGTTCAATTACATATTGGATTGCAAAAATGACAAATTTTACCATAATATCGTGATAAATATTAAATTGGTTTAGTAAGTTTCCCAATACAAACGCAAAGCATATGCGACAGAACACAAATTCCCAATTCTTTACAGATTTTGACGGTTATTTCACCGCCAAGGAAAAAATGACCGTGAATGGAGGGTAAGTTGGAAGACAACGATGATTTGGCATTGGTGATGGCCTGGCCGGATCAGACGGCGCGTGGCGATGAACGATGGATGGCCATACTTAAACAACTCGGCATTGTAAAAAACCTGAACTTCAAAGTGGGCCATGCCGCGATTGTGTTGATATGCCGCCAAACGGGGGCCTTGGCCTATTTCGATTTCGGCAGGTACATAACACCACGTGGATATGGCCGCGCACGCTCCGTTGAATCCGACCCCAGGCTGGCGTTAGAAACCGAAGCCGCTGTCGACCACAACAGTCATATTGCCAATTTGGATGCGATTTTGGATGAATTGCAGCAAATAGAGGAGGCTACCCACGGGGGCGGGCGATTATTTTTTTCCGTCGCCAAAGGCTTGTCTTATACCGCAGCCAGCCGATTTGCACAGCAACTCGTGGAGAAAGGCCCAATAAAATACGGCGCCGTCGCCACCGGTAACAACAGCTGCTCACGTTTCGTGGCCCAGGTACTGTTGGCAGGCTTTGGAAACCAGCACCCCGCACGGATGCGGATTGGATTGCCCGAAAGCATCAAACCCAGTCCGATGAGCAACGTCGTAAACGCCTCAACTGACCGGACGGTCTACTGCTACCACAAAGGTAAGTTGGAAACCCTACGGATGAACCGTTGGCAATCGTTAGGCTTTCAACTGGACCAACTGCTGCACAACGTCTCGGCAGCCAAGTCCAAAAACCTGCCCTGCGACCGCGAGCCGGGCAACATAGCTGAACCCGAAAGACCGGCCAGGGTACCCGTTGCGGCACAGTGGTTGGGCGGTATCGGTGAAGGCGCTTGGTTTATCCTCGAACGGGATACAGACCGCGATACGCTGTTGGTAATCAAGTATGCCAGCAACGGACGTGAAGAGTACCGGGTCGCGTGCGCCGCCGATCACCCCGTAAACCCGGACATGCCATACCTATTTACGTACCAATGCCACCACAAACGCCATACGGTAACGCAGTACGGCAAGGAAATTGTACTGGAAACAACGGAAAAGCCAAATAAACAGGCAAAGACAGCATAGCAATCAACACAAAGGAAACACACAATAATATGGAGTTAACTATTTTAAAATCAAAAATCCACACGGTTAAAGTAACGGAAGCGAATGTAGCATATAACGGGTCTATAACCGTAGACGCCGACTTGTTGGATGCAGCTAAAATAAAGAAGTACGAGCAGGTCTACATCAATAATGCCATCAATGGAAGCCGCATTATGACCTATGTGCTTCCCGGCAAGCGCGGAAGCGGCGAAGTATGCATGAATGGCGGTGCAGCACTCCACGCCAAAGTGGGCGACACCGTTCACATCCTTAGTTTCTTCAAAGTAACCGAAGAGGAGGCCGACAGCTATCAACCGGTATTGGTATTTACCAAAGACAACAACCAGATAGACAAGATAGACAAGTACACCTATTGATAATGAGATGAAAGGATGAGGGGTGATGATTTTTCTGAGCCCCTCCTTTATTCCTCCTTCAGCCTACCGCCCCCCAAGCCCTCCATTTTTACACCGCTACCGTTTGCATATCAACGCTTCTTTGAGTAAGTTTGGTTGATTTAATTCACCAATTGCCATTCAGGACAGTACAGGATGCTGTTTCATCACAAAAAAAGTAGCATTGTAATCTCCAAATAGCGGCTGTAGATGTTACCCAGCCCGATTATAACACTTAGATAATAGCATGCGAATCAATGCAAACGTCAATAAATTGATTAAATCAATGAGCGTTAAACATAGCATAGGCGGTCGATTCAAACCCTTGGTTTTTGCTGGTATGGTGGCTATGGCCAGTTGTGCCTACCAATGCAGTGCGCCCACGGCACCCCCTCTGGCACTGCGGCAGGGCGACCACATCATCCTGGTGGGCAACAACCTCGGATCGCGCATGATGGACTACGGCTACTTTGAAACCGAGCTGCATCTGCGCTACCCCGACAGCCTGCTGTACATCCGCAATATGTGCGACGGCGGCAACACGCCCGGCTTCCGGCCCCATTCGGGGCGCCCCTCCCCATGGGCTTTCCCTGGCGCCGATACGCTGCAGTCTGACACGACGCTGCTGAACGACCCCGATATGCAGGGCCACTGGGAAATGCCCGATGAGTGGCTGGCCCGGCACAAGGCCGATATCATTATCGCGTTTTTCGGTTACGTTGAATCCTTCCGTGGCGAAGCGGGGGTGCAGCGCTACCGGGAGGAACTCGACGCATTCATCAAGCATACCCTCCAACAGCATTACAACGGCCACACGCCGCCCCGGCTTGCCATCGTCTCTCCCATCGCCTTCGAAGACCGCTCGGCAGACTACGACCTGCCAAACGGCACGGAGGAAAACAAGCGCCTAGCGATGTATACCGAAGCGATGGCGGAAGTAGCCCATAGCAACGGTGTCCTTTTCGTCAACATGTACGGTCCTTTCAGCAAACTATTCCGCCGCAGCGACAGCCCGCTCACCATCGACGGTGCGCAGCTCAATGATGCGGGATACCGGCAATTCTCTACCCAGCTGGCGGATGCCGTATTCGGCCCAAAGAAACAGGTGGACGACGCCCACCGCGGGCTCGTCAACGATGCGGTGATGGAAAAGAACTGGCTCTGGTTCCAAGATTTCAAGCACCCCAATGGCGTGCAGGCCTTCGGGCGCCGGTACGATCCATTCGGCCCAGACAACTATCCTGCCGAATTTACCAAGATACGTGAGATGACCGCCATCCGTGATGAAGCCATCTGGAAAGCGGCCCAAGGGATACGGATGAACCTAGACAGTGCCGACGCGACCACCACGGTACTGCCCAAGGTGGAGACCAACTACCTGACCCGCAACGCCAACGCCCCCCTGCCGAGGTACCTGTACGGAACGGAGGCACTTGCGGAGTTTCACATGGCACCGGGCTATGAAATAAGCCTGTTCGCCTCGGAGCAGGAATTTCCCGACCTCCAGAAGCCCGTACAGCTCACCTTCGACAACCTGGGCCGCCTATGGGTCGCCACCATGCCCTCCTACCCGCACTGGAAACCGGGCGATCCCAAACCTACCGACAAACTGCTCATATTGGAAGATACAGACAACGACGGCAAAGCCGACAAACAGACCGTCTTTGCCGATGGCCTGCACCTTCCCATGGGTTTCGAGCTAGCCCCGGAAGGCGTTTATGTATCGCAGGGGACGAATATGGTACTCCTTTCGGATACGGACGGCGACGATAAAGCCGATAAGCGGGAGGTCCTGCTAAGCGGCTTCGACGACCACGATACGCACCACGCCCACCACGCCTATACGAGCGATCCCTCCGGCGCCATCTACATGGGGCAAGGGGTATTCCTGCTGAGCGACATCGAAACGCCCTACGGGCCGGTGCGCGGCACCAACGGTGGCTTCTTCCGTTATAACCCCGCACGCCGCAAACTGGAATACACCGCTCAGCTCTCCATCCCCAACCCCTGGGGCATTGCCTTCGATGATTGGGGGCAAAACTTCTACGCCGAAACTTCGGGGCCGGATGTGACCTGGATGATGCCGGGATCGCTCAGCCCGGTTTATGGCAAAGCCAATCCGAAGGGCCGCAACCTAATCGAGGATGCCCATCGCGTGCGGCCCACTTCGGGCCTGGAGTTCGTATCGAGCCGCCACTTCCCCGATGAGGTGCAGGGCGACATGCTTATCAACAACACCATCGGCTTCCTGGGCATGAAACAGCATGCAATGGCCGAAGACGGGACGGGCTATAGCAGCCACCACCGCCAGGACCTCATGCGGTCGGACGACCCGAACTTCCGGCCCGTCGATATGGAGTTCGCGCCGGATGGCTCCTTGTATGTAGTTGATTGGCACAACGTGCTGATTGGCCACATGCAGCACAACCAACGCGATCCGCTACGCGACCATACCCATGGCCGCATATACCGGATCACGTACCCATCGCGGCCATTGGTGAAACCAGCCACCATCGCCGGTGCCGACATCGCAGCGCTATTGGATAACCTAACGCTGCCCGAATACCGTACCCGCTACCGTACCCGGCGCGAACTGCGCGGCCGCGATGCCGGCGAGGTGCTTAAGCAGCTCAGCCATTGGCTGGACAAGCTGGACCGGAACGATGCCCGCTATGAGCACCATCTGTTGGAGGGGCTTTGGGTGAGCTGGGGGCTCAACCGCGTTGACCAGCCCCTGCTGCGCAGATTGCTACATGCCAACGACCATCGCGTACGCGCGGCGGCCGTGCGGGTGTTGCGCTACACAGGGCATCAAGTAAATGACCAGGCCGCACTGCTGCGGGAAGCTGCTGCCGACCCGCACGGGCGGGTGCGCTTGGAAGCCATCGTGGCAGCCTCCTGGCTCGACAAGGACAAAACAACACCGATATTGGAGGAAGCCGCCAAACACCCCATAGACAGTTGGATGGCCGGTGCCTACCAGACCGCAGCGGCCCGCATCGGAGCCCCCGCCGCACAGACCGGAACCACGCAGGCCGAAGCCGCCGGCACGGACCTGAAAGGGGCCGACCTCGCCCGCTATAAACAGGGCCAGCTGATTTTCCAACGCGAAGGTTTCTGCATCACATGCCACCAGGCGGACGGTAAAGGGCTACCCGCCTCCGGGTTCCCGCCGCTTGCGGGCACCCGATGGGTGCTGGATGATGACGTTCGCCTCATCAAGCTCACGCTGAACGGTCTGCATGGTCCCATTGAGGTGCTGGGTGAAAAATACCCCGGCCAAGTGCCCATGACACCCTTCGGCGGCCTGCTTGACGACGAAGGGGTGGCCGCCGTGCTCACCTACGTGAAAAACTCGTTCGGCAACACGGGTACGCCCATCAGTCCGGAGCAGGTGAAGGCTGTCCGCGCCGCAATCGCCGGTAAGAAAGGATTCTACTCGCCCGACGAACTGCTTGCGGAACACCCGCTGAAATAGCGGTCTCCTTGGCAGCCCATGGACGAGCCGTGGGCTGCCTGGACCGGTTATTCAGGACAGTACAGGATGAAATTTTACGATAAACATAGTAGCATTGTGGACACCAGTTAGCTATTATTTTATGTTGCCCAATACCAAGTACGATACTAAAATGACATTGCCGGCCACGCGAAAGCCCTTCACGGACATAAAATCCGAAACGAGCCCTTTCCTTCGGAAGAATCGGACTTCCCGCATTCAGGTCGCAAATTATTCGAATTAGTAACAGCTCGCTAGCCGCTTGCCACCTTCAAGGTATTTGTTACACGTATTCTTCATGCTAAACAGATATATGCAAACATTCATTAAAAAGAAAACAGGCCTCGTAACCGCATGTGCCGCTTTGTTGTGCGCAATGGCGTGCCAAACAGAAAACACCGAAAAAGAACCCGTTGCCAAAAAACCGAAAGTGGAAAAAATAACGGTAGCGAATGATTTTGTTGTCGAACACCTCTACAGCCCCTCCGAGAATAAAAAAGGATCGTGGGTGGCCATGACATTCGACGACAAAGGGCGGATGATCGTGTCTGACCAATATGGTGCCTTATATCGCTTGGAAATGCCCGAAATCGGTTCCGACACACTTACCAGCGCGCCCCAGCAACTTGTTTTTCCCGAAGACCAATGGGAAAACGACAGTACCCAAACCAAAATGGGAATGGGATACGCCCAAGGACTTCTTTGGGCATTCAATAGCCTGTATGTGGTGGTAAACCATAACGGCGGCTCCAACTTGGAGAAAAGCAGTGGCCTATACCGACTGAGGGATACGGATAACGACGATCAGTTTGACGAAATAACCCAATTGAAGACATTCGACGGCCACAGCGGTGAACATGGTCCACACAGCATCGTCCTTGCGCCGGACGGGCAGTCGCTCTATCTCGTGTTGGGCAACCATGTGAATGTACCCCAAATGGACAGCTACTTGCTCCCTTCCAATTGGAACGAAGACAACCTTTTGCAACGGATAACAGACCCGCGCGGGCACGCCACGGACCGGATGGCTCCGGGTGGCTTTATCGTCAAGACAGATTCCCTCGGGAAAAACTGGCAGTTCGTGGCCGGCGGGTTCCGCAACACCTTCGATATCACGTTTAACAACGATGGAGAGCTCTTCGCCTATGACTCGGATATGGAATGGGATTTCGGCATGCCCTGGTACCGCCCCACACGTCTATTACACGTTACCAAAGGAGCCGAATTTGGCTGGCGCACGGGAAATTCAAAATGGGCAACTTACTACCCCGACAACCTCCCTTCCTTGCTCAACATTGGCCAGGGATCGCCAACCAACCTGATGGATGGTGGGAAAGCCAAATTCCCGGACAACTACCGCAACAGCCTGTTTGCATTTGACTGGAGCTTCGGCATCATCTACTCCGTACATCTAAAGCAGCAAGGTGCCTCATATACCGTATCGGCCGAAGAATTCCTCTCCGGTGTACCCTTACCGCTTACCGATGGCGAAATCGGACCGGATGGTGCACTCTACTTCCTTACCGGTGGACGGCGGCTCGATTCAGACCTCTATCGCGTATCTTACAAAAACCGCGATAAGGTTCGTGCGGAACCGACGAAAGAAAATGAGATCACCGACGAGATGGCCATCCGAAGAAAGATTGAAAACCACCTCGACCATGCCCCGGACTCGAACATCGTAAACGAGGTATGGCCGTACCTAAACCACAACGATCGCCATGTTCGCTATGCCGCCACCGCTGTGCTGATGCAGCAGCCCGTTACCGTATGGGGTAAGAAAGCTTTCCGCGAAAAGAACATCCGAACAGTGACCCATGCCATGTTGGCCATGGCCAAGACAGACGACTCCATACTCCAGCCAATCATATTCCGCAAATTGATGACCATCAATTTCGGCCGGATATCGAAAGAGAACAAAATTGCCCTGCTACGTGCCGTGGAGGTGGCACTATACCGGATGGGGAATGTAGAACCTGCCATCACCAATCGATTAGCAGCTTATTTCTCTGACCATTACCCGGCCAATGACAACGCACTCAATCGGGAACTCAGCAAGATACTCATCCATATCGAAGCGCCCTATGCCGCCGAACGGACAGTCGCCCTCCTCGAAAATAGCGAAGATGATTCGACGACCACCCAATCAACGTTGACGAGTTCCGCAGACTTGATTTTACGGAACCCCGATTATGGGATGACGATTGCCAATACGTTGGCCAAAACCCCACCGGCCCAGCAAATCTATTTTGCCACGGCATTGAGTAAAGCCTCCGCGGGATGGACGCCGGAATTATACGAGCGTTACTTCAGCTGGTTCCATGATGCCTTTGGCTATAATGGGGGCAACAGCTATGTGGGTTTTGTAGATGCTGCACGGAAAAGAGCACTGGAAAAAGTGCCAGACGACCAACGCGAACACTACAACGTCATTTCCGGCGATTCGCTATTGACCGAATCGGGTAAAGACCTATTCGTCGATATCGTCCCGCCGAAGGGCCCCGGCAGAAATTGGAAAATCGAGGATGCCTTGAAAACCATCGAAGAGGACGAAACAAACGGAACCCGTAGCTTTGAAAACGGAAAATCGCTGTTTGCAGCCGTAAGGTGTGCTTCCTGCCATACCGTACAGGGCGAAGGGGGTGCCATAGGTCCCGACCTTACCCAATTGGGTACCCGATTTTCAGTACGGGACATGCTGACGGCTATCATCAAACCCGGTGATGTGATTTCCGACCAGTATGGCAGCAAGGTGTTCGTACTCAAGGACGGTACGTCCATAATGGGCAGATTAATCAGCGAGGATGACCGTAACTATTCGGTATCGCAAAACCCCTATGCACCGCAAGAGCTGAGGGAAATACCGAAGAAAGAAGTAACAGAAGTCAAGGAATCCACGATTTCGATCATGCCCCCGGGCACATTAAATGTGTTGAACCCCGAGGAGCTCAAAGACCTCATGGCCTATTTGATGGCTGGTGGCAACGAAGATAATCCGGTTTACAAAAAATGATAATGGGTGGCGGCGTAACAGATTGGACAGAAAAAATATCGAATCCGATACAGGTGGGTGGCATCGAAACCGCGGTACTTGATAACGGAACGGGAAGAGGGACGCGGGTTGCCTGGATAAATACCGGTGCAGGGCTCCGGTACAAAGTGGTGATAGACCGTGGAATGGACATAGCCGATGCCCATTTCAACGCCCATGGCCTGGCTTGGATAAGCCATGTTGGCATAACGGCTCCCACACTCCGCCCCTATCGCGGCATCGAGTGGCTCCATGCATTCGGTGGCGGCTTACTGACCACCTGCGGCCTCGACCACGTGGGTGGACCGGAGGCTGATTCGTACGGGGAGCGGGGGCTCCACAGTCAGTACAGTGGCATTCCGGCAACGGTCGAGTCCATCATCCAACCCGACCCCGCTGCAGGCCGGCTCGACATGCAGATTACCGGAGTGGTGAAGCAATCCCAACCCCTTGGTACACAACTCACCCTGCGGCGCACCATTTCAGGCAAGTTGGGCGAAGCCGTCCTCCGCATAGACGACGTGGTTACCAACGAAGGGAATACACCGGCACCGCATATGTTGCTCTACCATATGAACCTCGGGTGGCCGTTAGTAGACGAAGGCGTCGATATCGGTTGGCAAGGCCCTTGGACATCGCGCGAAGGAAATGAAAAGGCGAAGATTTTTAAGGAAGGATTGCCATTTAAAAAGGGTAAAAAACCATTGGAAGATCATATCGGCGGTGGTGAGGAGGCCGCGTTCGTTGACATAGCAAAAGATGCCGACGGCCTATGCCACTGCGGGGTACACAACCCCCGATTGGGAATCGCGTTGGATATCGCCTTCGAAAAAAAACAACTACCTTGGATGACCAATTGGCAGCACTGGGGGCCCGGAGAGTATGTGCTGGGATTGGAACCGGGCACCCACCCACCCATTGGACAGGCACAAGCGCGGCGCGACGGGAGCTTGATCATGCTTCAACCTAACGAACGGAGACATTATGGGATAACCGTTAGGGTACTCAATAACTCGGATCATATCGCTACGTTTCTAAAAAAAACCGGTATGGCAGCAAACAGCAAATAGCAAATAGCAAATAGCAAAAAACAACAAATTATGAATACGAAACAGTTAATTCGAGATGCATTTGATTCCGGTTCGGGCATATTACGGCTGGCCCCCACGTGGGTACCACGCTCCTTTTGCGTGCCAGGGCGGCGCATCAAACTTCATCCCGATGATTATTATGTACTCGGCGGGGTCCGCGGCGGCATAGACGAACGCTGGCTATCGTCCACCACCCCGGCAGAAAACGGACCACTTACCGGCGAACACGAAGGGTTGAGCCAAGTGGTTTACGAAAACGATGGAAAAACGGCGCAGTTCCTGCTCCGTGATGCCGTAGACGAGCTAAAGGGCGAGTTGATTGGATCGCGGATATGGGACGAACACGGCAGCTGGCCCATGTATTCCAAATTTTTTGACAACATGGGTCCCCTGCCCCACCATGTGCACCATAACGATGAGAAAGCAGCGCTTGTGGGTCAAAAAGGGAAACCCGAAGCCTACTATTTTCCGCCGCAACTGAATAACCACGGGGGCGACTACCCTTATACGTTCATCGGTTTGGCCCCCGGTACCACCAAGGAGCAGATACGCGAATGCCTGGAGAACTTTACCAAAGGCGACAACAAGATTACCAATTACTCGCAGGCTTACCGCTTGGAGCCCGGTACGGGGTGGGATGTTCCTCCTGGCCTGCTGCATGCACCCGGCAGCCTGTGCACCTATGAGCCTCAGAAAGCATCAGACGTATTCGCCATGTACCAGTCGCTGGTCAACGAAGCCATCATCCCCGAGGAACTCCTGTGGAAATGTACGCCCGAAGACCGGCTGGGCGACTTTGATGAATTGATTGATGTGCTCGATTGGGACCTCAACCTCGACCCCAATACGATGCAAAACCGATTTATGCCCCCCCTGTCTGTACGCAGTGAGGCAGAAATGAATGCTGCCGGCTACTCGGAAAAATGGATATGCTACAAATCGGATGCATTCAGTGCCAAAGAACTGACCGTATTCCCGGGTGCCACGGTAACCATCCACGATGCGGCTGCCTACGGCATGATCATGATGCAGGGACACGGTAAAATGGGCGTGTGGGATATCGAGACGCCCGCGCTGATCCGCTACGGACAGCTCACCTATGACGAGTACTTCGTGAGCGAACCGGCAGCACAAGCTGGAGTCAAGATTACAAACTTGTCGAAAACCGACCCCATCGTGATGCTGAAACATTTCGGACCGGGGAATCCCGACTTAGTGATATCGTAACAAGGTGGCAACAGACAACTTCCCTTTATATGCAACGTGATTATATTGCATCTAAAAGCAAACTTAACGTAGCGGTTTCATTGATGCCAAAAAAGCAAACAAGCTATCAATAATTTATCTAAGTTTACCTTTCAATAATAAATAGAAGATATGGACGCAACGAACAGCTTTCCGAAATTACACAACGCCACTTGGCCGGGCATCGTGGGCAAGGGGCCCGACTCAGAACCTGTTATCCCCTTCGATGATTTGCTCGCCTACACCGCAGCAGCGGAAGTGGAGGGCATTAAATTCGACGGAGTCGATATCGGGTTACTGGAGCCGCACGTAGACATCAATGGCGGTGCTGATGAAGTGAAGCGCCTGGCCGATAAAGTAGGTGGCTACGGGCTGAACATCGGTTCGCTCGTAGCCCCGATTTGGGCCGGCTCGGCCATGGGTAGCGAAGAAAGCCGGAAAACATTTGTTGAAATGGTACGGAAAGCCTGCCAATTCGGCCAGCGGCTGCGCGACCAGGGCATCCGCCCGTACGGCGTTGTACGCATCGACTCCTCATGCTCGCCCGCGGCGTGGGCGGAAGACCCTGCTGGCAACACCCAGATTATTGCAGAAACCTTTAGGGCCGCATGTGATGTGGCAGCGGACTACGGCGAACAACTCGCTGCAGAGGGCGAAATATGCTGGGGCGGTATGCAGAGCTGGCGTGCCATGCTCGATACCCTCGAAGCCGTAGACCGGCCGAACATCGGCTTCCAGGCCGACATGTCGCACACGTTCCTCTACCTGCTAGGGTATAACAAACCGGAAGACCGCATCCTTCCTGCGGATTTTGAATGGAGCGACCGCGACACACTTACCGAAGGACTGAAAACGCTGACCCGCGCACTGCGCCCGTGGACCATCGACTTCCACGTAGCACAGAACGACGGTACGGTATTCGGATCGGGCTCGCACGACAAAACCGGACGCCATTGCCTACCCAATGATCCAAACGGGAAACTACACATCGCTACAGATGCCGGCCATTGGCTAAGGGACGAGCATGGGCAACTAACCAAAAAGTTCAATCATATCTGCTGGGATGGTTGCATGTTTCCGAATGCCATATTAAACAAGCAAGAAACGTGGAACGATATACTGGCCGCATTGGTAAGTGTGCGCAATGCCCACGGATGGTAAAAAAATAATGTAAAGCAATGCAAAGCAAACTAATCGTTTCCTTTTGTTCGTTTGTGGCCTTATGGCTCGGTTTCATCTGCTGTGCAGGTGAAACCACTTCCAAATCCGAACAACAGCCCCAACCATCGGAACAGTGGGTCACCTACACGGGTGGTGCCGGGCCGGGAAAAGGCAAACAGATCGTGCTGATAAGCGGCGACGAGGAGTACCGCTCGGAAGAGGCCCTGCCCATGCTGGCGCAAATCCTCGCCAGCCGGTTGGGATTTACCTGTACCGTGTTGTTTTCCCTCGACCCCGAAACCGGTGAGATAGACCCCAATCAGCAAGCTAACATTCCCGGGCTCCAAGCCTTGGAAAATGCAGACCTCATGATCATCTTCACCCGGTTCCGAGAGCTCCCGCAGGAACAAATGCACTACATCGACGACTACCTCACGGCAGGGAAACCCGTCATCGGCCTGCGTACCGCCACCCACGCTTTCCATTATACCAGAAACAAGGAAGACCAATACGCCAAGTATGATTTCCAAAGCAATGTGCCGGGCTGGGAAAACGGTTTCGGCAGCCTCGTGCTTGGCGAGACGTGGGTAAGCCACCACGGCAACCATGGCAGCGAAGGAACAAGGGCCGTCATCAACGATGCCCATGCCACACACCCCATTCTGAAGGGCGTTGAAGATATCTGGGGCCCTACCGATGTATATACCGTAGGGCCACTGGACGATGCGACCGTATTACTGTATGGACAGTCTACCAGCGGAATGAGCGCAGATGCACCGATCAACACTGAAAAGGAGATGCTACCCATCGCCTGGACAAGGACATACCAGCTGCCGGGCGGAAAAGAAGGAAAAGCGTTTACGACGACGATGGGGGCCTCGGTAGACCTCCAAAGTACGGACTTGCGGCGATTGCTCGTGAATGCCTGCTTTTGGGCCACCGGGTTGGAAAAGGCGATATCCGAGCAGGTCGATGTATCGGTCGTTTCACCTTATACCCCCACCATGTTTGGGTTTGACGGCTTCAAGCGTGGGCAATTTCCAGCAGACTTCCGTAGGGTCGCAGATTGAAGATGATAAAAGTGGGTTGCTAAACATACAAATATGCTAAAAATAGGAGTTAATACGTTTCTGCTTACCTCGCCATTTACCAGCGAGCAGGTGGATATCTTCGGGCAATTCAAAGCATGGGGATGCGATGCGGTTGAAATAGCGTTGGAGGATGCCTCACATATTGATGCGGCTATCATCAAACGGGCACTGGAAGAATATGATCTTACCTGCTCGTCCATTTGCGCTGCAATGGGCCCCGGCCGCGACCTCCGGGGTACGCCGGCCGAACAGCAAGCGGCCGTTGAATACATTACCCAAGGCATGGAATTGATGGCTCAAATCGGGTGCCCGGTCATGGCCGGCCCCATGTACTCCACCGTGGGGCGGGCCGAGCAAACGCCGGAAGACCAGTACCGCAGGCAATGGGATACGGTGGTGGTCCATTTGAAACAATTAGCGGCCAGGGCCGATGAGCTGGGGGTAAAGCTGGCCATGGAACCGTTGAACCGCTATGAAACCGACTTTATCAATACATGCGAGCAGGCCGTGGCACTCGTAGATGACGTGGGCCATCAAGCCATCGGCATCCTGTTAGACACCTACCACATGAACATCGAAGAAAAGGACTCGGCAACAGCTATCCGGAAAGCCGGCCACCGCCTGTTGCATGTCCATGCCTGCGGTTGCGACCGGGGGGCACCCGGAGGTGACCATATCAATTGGGACAGCATCCGCGACGCACTGAAGGAAGTCAATTACCGCGGAAGCCTGGTCATTGAGTCGTTTACGCCGGCTGTCAAAGTGGTAGCCAAAGCAGCCTCTATCTGGCGCAATTTCGAACCTTCCCGCGAAGATATCGCTATCAAGGGCGTAGCTTTCCTACGTAACCAATTTATGACGGATTTCTAATTTTATGAACAAAATTTAGAAACTGACAATAAACATTGTATTTTCAACGCTTTATTTACATCACAAATCGTATTAGAAAAAAACAAACAAGGATTAACCAGTTAAAACATTAAAAAAATGAACGAAAACGTTAACAGAAGTGCCCTATTCAATGGGTCTTGTTTCGCGCTGATTACTACAGCTTTCACATTCTCCATCAGGGCGGGAATCTTGCCCCAGCTTGGTGCAGAATTTAATTTGACCGATACGCAACTTGGGTTTATTAACTCCATGTTTTTCTTCGGGTTCCCGATTTCCATGATATTGGGCGGGCTGTTTTACCACACGTTTGGCCCGAAAAATATCATGCGGGTGGCGTTCATCGCACACACCATTGGTATTATCATGACCATCTATGCAGGCGGCTATACCACACTTCTCCTGTCCACGTTGTTCATCGGTTTCGGAAACGGATGTACCGAGGCGGCTTGTAATCCGATGATTGCCGATATGTACTCCGGTGTGAAAATGGACAAGATGTTAAACCGGTTCCACATGTGGTTCCCCGGCGGTATCCTGCTGGGTGCGTTAATCTCACAAGCCATGACCAGCTTAAACTTAGGTTGGGAACTGCAAATGTGGATCACTATGGTACCTACCGTTATCTATGCGTTCCTGTTCTTCGGGAAAACGTTCCCCAAACCGCTGGTGGAAGCAGCAGCTTCATTGGGACAGAACGTCCGCGCCATGTTTACCCCTACCTTCCTGTTTATTTTCTTCTGCATGTTCCTTACGGCAATTTCCGAATTCGGCCCCAACCAATGGGTAAGCGTCATCATGGCGGCCAGCGGGGCAGAGCCCATGTTGATATTGGCATTGACCAGCGGACTAATGGCCGTAGGTCGTTTCTTCGCCGAGCCGGTGGTGCGGGGCCTTGGCCAAAACGGCGTGTTGCTGGGCGGTGCCATTCTAACAGCCATCGGCATTTATATGTTTAGTAGTGTCACCGGACCGATGGCTTACGTCGCGACGGTTATTTTCGCCATCGGCATCTGCTGGTTCTGGCCAACGATGATTGGCGTAGCCGCACAGCGCGTACCCAAAAGTGGTGCACTGGGAATGTCCATCATTGGTGGTGCGGGTATGTTCTCGTCAGCTATCTTCCAACCGATTATCGGAAGCTGGATCGATGGCGCCCGAGCGACGAATGCGGCAACGGGACTGACCGGAAACGCACTTGAGCTTGCTACCGGACAGGATGCCATGATGAAGATGCTTATGTTCCCGGCACTCCTCGTTGTATTGTTCCTTATCTTCTTCTTCTGGCAGAAGAACAAAAAATCAAACGCTGTGGAAGAAGCCGCGGCTACCGCGTAAGCCACTTACGCCCAACCGTAAAAGCTCGGTGCGCACGTCGCAATCCGCTTCCACGGTTTTAATCGGATATAACGACTGGTTATTGCCGACGCAATATCGGCAATAACCCAGTTATGCACTAATAAATAAGTATGATGGATACAAAAAAACAATTGAGAATTGGATTGATAGGCTGCGGCTTTATGGGTCGAACCCATTCTAACGGCTATAACCGCATACCGAACTTTTTCCCCGACCTCGAATACCAGCCGGTACTCCAGGCAGTGTGCTCCCGGCGTGAGGAAAAAGTGAAAGCGTTTGCCACGCAATGGGGATTCGCATCGTACGAAACCGATTGGCGGAAGCTCATTGCCCGCGATGATATCGATGCCGTGGATATATGCACACCGAATCACTTACATGCAGAGATTGCCATCGCCGCCGCCGAAGCCGGAAAAATCGTGTTGACGGAGAAGCCGCTGGCGAGAAGCCTGGACGAAGCCAAAGCCATGGTCGACGCCGTAACCAAAGCTGGCGTTGCCAATACCGTATGGTACAATTACCGGCGGCTACCAGCCGTTACACTGGCAAAAAAAATCATCGATTCGGGCAAGCTGGGGAGGATATTCCACTATCGGGCAAACTTTCTGCAAGATTGGACCATCAACGCCGACCTACCCCAGGGGGGTGATGCAGCGTGGCGCATGGATGTAGACGTAGCGGGTTCGGGCGTGACCGGCGACTTGCTTGCCCATTGCATTGATACCGCCATGTGGCTCAATGGCGGCATTACCGAAGTGTCCGCACTGACCGAAACGTTCGTGAAACAACGGGTGCACCTAGATACGGGAAAACTGCAGGATGTCGGAATCGATGATGCCTGTATTTTCCATTGCCGTTTTTCAAATGGCTCGCTGGGGTTATTCGAGTCCACGCGTTACGCCCGCGGCCACAAAGCGTTGTATACATTTGAAATCAATGGTGAAAACGCTTCCCTTCGGTGGGACCTGCACGACCTGAACAGGCTGGAATATTTCGATAACGCCTGCGACTCGGATGTGAAGGGCTGGAGCTCCATCCACGTAACCAACGGCGATCACCCCTACATGGACAAATGGTGGGTGCCCGGCCTGGGAATCGGATATGAACACAGTTTCATCCACCAGGTGGCCGATTTCCTGAAAAGTTTGGAAACCGGCGAACCTTGCCAGCCGGATTTCGGAAATGCGTATGAAACGCAGAAAGTGTGCGACGCAGTGATTGAATCGGCCAACTCGAAATCTTGGAAAAGCACAAACGTAGAACTATGAACATATTGACAATCGGTACAGTTACTTTATCAGCCCTGGTGATGTCTGCCTGTGGCACAGGTAATTCACAAAACACGGAAAATTCATCCGATGCAGCAGAATACATAGCGCTGTTTGACGGCTCCAGTTTAACAGGCTGGCGCGGCGACACCAGCCTGTGGCGGGCCGAAGGTGGTGCCCTGGTGGGCGAAATTAAACCCGGCGGGGAGCTAGCCAACAACTCCTTCATCATTTGGGAAGGTGGACAGCCGGGAGATTTCGAACTGATTGCCGAATACCGCATGACGGGCAACGGCAACAGCGGTATCAACTACCGGAGCGAGGAACTCGCCGAACCCCCGTTCGCGCTGAAAGGCTACCAGGCAGACATCGACGCGGCAAACACCTATACCGGCCAAAACTACGAAGAGCGTGGGCGCACCATCCTTGCGTTCCCTGGGCAACATATGAGGCTTCCGGAGGTCGCTGGCAGCGTCAGCGACTACGCCAAAGGGAATATATGGACGGCAGGGGAAGAAGTAGAATCGCTGGGCAACCGAGATTCCCTACGCCTACTCATTAAGGAAAACGATTGGAACGAAATCCGGATCGTTGCAAAAGGCAATCAACTCGAACATTACATTAACGGTACCCTGATGAGTAAAGTCGTCGATAACGATGCTACCAATCGGAAACTTGAAGGTGCCATCGGTTTCCAGGTGCATGTAGGCCCTCCAATGAAAATCGAATATCGAAACATCCGGTTGAAAAACATCGACTAAGCCACGGAAGGGAAGTTTCGAAAACCAACTGATGCGATTTTTGTTAACAAAAAAACGTTTGTCATCATGCCAGTAATTCAGAACAGAACAGCCACGCAGGAAGTAGGTATCAATTATGTCGATTACGGAAGTGGCCAGCCGGTCATCCTCATCCACGGTTGGCCGCTGAGCCACAAAGCCTGGGAAAAACAAATTGCGGCATTGGTAGACGGTGGTTACCGCGTTATTGCTTACGATAGGCGTGGCTTTGGCCAATCCGATGCGCCTTGGCAGGGATACGACTATGACGTGCTGGCAAGTGACCTCTATGCACTGATTACGCAGTTGAACCTCCCGCAGGTAAACTTGGTTGGTTTTTCGATGGGCGGCGGCGAGGTGATTCGGTACCTGACACGGTACGGTCAGGAAAACATCGGCAAGATAGCGCTTGTTGCATCGATTATCCCACTGGTCAAACAAAAGCCCGATAATCCGGATGGAGTGCCCGAGGCCGGTCTCAAAGATATTCTGCAGGCATTGGAAACTGATCGGTTAAAGTTCTTATCCAATTTCCACCCAGCTTTTTACAACTATAAGGGCGATGGAAAACCAATAAGCGAGCAGCAATTGGAATACGATTTCAGCATCTCATCCCACGCTGCCCCACAGGCCACCATCGAGGCGGCAAAAGCATGGATGGATACGGATTTCCGGGCAGAGTGCAAGCAGATCTCCGTGCCAACGCTCATCATCCACGGCAAGGTAGACGAAACGGTACCGATCGCAACGTCAGCAAACCAAGCAGTGGCGTTAATACCAAACAGCAAGCTCATTGTCTATGAAGATGCGCCCCATGGCCTCAACATTACACATGCCGACCGACTGAACAACGACCTGCTGGCGTTCTTCAAATAACAGTGACAATGGAACACCAAAAAGGCGCAGGAAGGTGCACGAATTTATATTGCTGTTTTCCTGTCCAAAAATTCCGTAATCGGATTTTTTGTAGTAGGTTTGCAACCTTTTAGCAGTTGAATGTTTACACCGGAAACGCTTAGGGAGGAACTGGCCAAACCGAAGCAGATTGTTGTTACCACACACCACAAACCCGACGGAGATGCACTGGGTTCATCGTTGGCCGTATACCATTGGTTGAAAGCCAAAGGTCATGCTGTCCACGTGATCGTACCATCGGATTTCCCGGCATTCCTCAACTGGATGCCCGGTCGGCAGGACGTAACAATATACGCTGAGAAAAAGACGGATAGTGATAGGCGCATTGCGGAGGCAGATTTCATCTGCTGCTTGGACTTCAACGGACTGCCTCGCATCCATGCCATGGCGGATAGTGTGAAAAATACGGCTGCTGTAAAAATCATGATCGATCACCACCTGGACCCCGAAGGCTTTGATGACTACCGGCATTGGGATAGTAGTGCCGCAGCAACCGCGCAATTGGTCTATGATTTTATTGTGAACGTCATGGGCGACCATCAAGCGATTACACCCGACATAGCCACCTGTCTATACACCGGACTTATGACCGATACGGGTTCTTTCCGGTTCCAGACCACTACCCCATCGGTACACCTTATCGCGGCCGACTTGATTACACGGGGTGCCAAAAATTGGGAAATACACGAGCACGTATACAACAGCTATACAGAGAATCGATTGAAGTTTCTCGGATTCTGTTTGGTAAATCGTCTCGAAGTACTGCACGAATACCGCACGGCCCTATTCAGCGTGTCGCGCCAAGACCTCAGTCGGTTCCGCATCACCACGGGCGATACAGAAGGATTGGTGAATTATGCGCTGTCGATTAGTGGCATGAAGCTTGCCGCGTTGATCGTCGACCGTACCGATCAGGTTAAGCTGTCGTTGCGGTCTATTGGTGACTTTCCCTGCAATGAAGTATGCAGGGACCATTTCAACGGTGGCGGCCACCGCAATGCGGCGGGCGGAAATTCGAACGAGCCGCTAGCGGATGTCGTGCAAAAATTCAAAGCTCTATTGCCGGAATATAAAACACGTTTAACACAATAATTAATCACATACAAAAAACATGAAGAAATCAATTTTTAGTTTAGGGCTTGCCATAGCGATTTTGGGTAGCGCCTGCCAGCAGTTCGAGAAGGGAGAAGGCGGCCTGCAATATAAAATCGTGAAAGACAACGGCCAGCCCAAGGCACAAGCCGGAGATTTGCTTTCCATACACCTGACCGTTACGACAGACAGGGACTCCCTGCTGCAAAGCACGTACAAAATCGGGCTCCCTCAAATCATCAACATAGCCCCCGATTCTACACCGGGAGTTTATCCGGGCGATTACAACTCGATGTTCCGGATGCTCGGTGACGGTGACAGTGCGGTGTTTAAGCTCGACCTCGACACCATGGCTGCCAAAACAATGCAGCCTAAACCCGACTTTGCCGACAAGTACGTTATATTCAATGTGAAAGTAAACAAGCACTTCCAAAAGGGTGAGCTGACCGATAGTGCGCTGTATGCTGAAGTGAATACATACTTCGATTCAGAAATTGAAAAATTAAAGACGTCGGAAGAGGGCAAAATTGCCAGCTATATCAAGAAAAACAACCTTGAACCGCTGAAAACGGCTTCAGGTCTGCAGTACATCATTGTAGAAGAAGGCACCGGCGAAAAACCGGTTGCGGGCGATACCGTGCAAGTGAACTATACCGGTGCACTCATTGCCAATGGTGAAGTATTCGATACATCCGTCAAAGCAGTGGCCGAAGAGCATAAAATATTCAATGCTATGCGGCCTTACGAACCGGCCAAATTCGCCATCGGCGTACGTCAGGTTATTCCAGGATGGGACGAAGGCTTGCTGCTGCTCCCCAAGGGAAGTAAAGCAAAGCTGATCATTCCATCCGAACTGGGGTATGGCGAACGCGGCGACGGCCGTGGTGTGATCCCGCCGTTTGCTCCGCTGGTATTCGACATCGAATTGATCGACATCCTGAAACCCGCCGTACCTGACTCATCGGCACAGGACAATACCGAAGAATAAACGAGCAGCAAAAACGCCCTCCCAATAACGGAGGGCGTTTTTGCTTAACGGCCTTGGATACTTGGTTTTGAAGGCCAAGTTAATTAAGTTTGCAGCGACCCGCAATTGACTATGGAACTTACGGATACACATACCCATCTCTATTACCTTTACGGCACCCCCGAATTGGCCGCCCAGATGCAGCGGTGCGCCGACAATGGAGTAAGGTATTGTTTGCTTCCAAATGTAGATAGCGATTCCATCGCCAAGGTCTTCGGTACCGCCGCCGCCTACCCCCACAATTGCTATGCAATGATGGGCTTGCATCCGTGTGACGTGAAAGCGGACTACCGGCAGGAATTGGGCCTGATTGAACAGGCAATTTCCAAAAACAAGATCTACGGAATCGGCGAAATAGGCATCGATCTACATTGGGACAAAACAACGCTTCCGCTGCAACAAGAGGCTTTCTGTATCCAAACGGGATGGGCCAAAGACCTGGGACTGCCCGTCTCCATCCATTGCCGTAACGCGTTCGATGAGCTTTTCGAATTGCTGGAGGAAATCCAGGACGGCCGGCTAACCGGCGTGCTGCATTGTTTTACCGGAAATGCCGAGCAAGCTCAACGGGCGATTGGATTAGGTCTACACCTCGGCATTGGCGGCGTGGTGACCTACAAAAATGCGGGCTTGGATGCCGTAGTGGCCGGACTTGACCTCCGCCATTTGGTATTGGAAACAGATGCTCCTTACTTGGCACCCATACCGTACCGCGGCAAAAAGAACGAAAGCAGCTATTTGCTTTATATTGCCCAAAAAGTTGCAGATTTACACGGAACTACCGTCGATGCCATAGCGGCCGCCACGACGGCAAACGCTAAACGGATATTCGGGATTTAAATTTGCCTTAGCGGGCACTGCTAACACTGACTAAATGAACAATGTTTTTGTAATCTACACAGGAGGAACCATCGGGATGGTCAAAGATGAGCAGACCGATACGTTCATGCCTTTTGACTTCGACCTGATTGCCAAAAACATCCCCGAGTTAGCCCGGCTCAACTACAACCTAACGGTGCACTCCTTTACCCCCATTATCGATTCGTCCAACATGCAGCCTTCGATATGGATCGAAATGGCAAATATCATCAGGGAGAACTACGATACCTACGACGGGTTCGTTATCCTCCACGGATCGGACACCATGGCTTTTTCGGCCTCAGCACTCAGTTTTATGCTAGAAGGATTGCAAAAGCCGGTTATCCTTTCGGGATCCCAGTTGCCCATCGGTGAAATCCGTACCGACGCGAGGGAAAACCTCATTACCGCGTTGGAACTTGCGTCGGCAAAGAAAAAGGACAAATCACTTATACATGAAGTATGTATTTTCTTCGACAACAAACTTTTTCGCGGCAACCGCTCATTCAAATATAATTCGGCCAAGTTCGAAGCCTTCCGGTCGCCAAACTATCCGGTGTTGGTAGAGGCGGGCGTACACCTCAAATACAACCGTGGCGCTTTGCTCGATAACAGTGGCAAGGAGTTTATTTTGCATACCCGGCTGGATAATTCCGTATCCGTGCTCAAGTTATATCCGGGTATCAGCCCCGAGGTGGTACGGGCAGTACTCGAATCGCCCGCCCGGTCGGTTATCATGGAGACGTTCGGATCGGGCAATACCACCACCAACCAGTGGTTTCTCGACCTGATCGACCTAGCTATACGTAGCGGCAAAAATATCCTCAACATCTCGCAGTGTAAAGTGGGCAGCGTAGAGCTGGGACGCTATGAGACCAGTAAGTACTTGAAGGAAATGGGGGTCATCAGCGGGTACGACATGACATTCGAGGCCGCGGTGACCAAACTCATGTACCTACAGGGTGAGTTTCAGGGTCAACGCGAGGTAGCGTACTGGGCTGAGCAGAATATACGTGGGGAAATGACGGTCTAACGACCTTACACCTGAAAACCTTCGGCTACTAACGCATCGGCCACAATAAAAGTACTGCCACCGATGAATATCAGGTCGTTTGCTGTCGCAGCCTGTTTCGCAGCTGATACGGCTGCCGCCACGGTATCAAATGCTTCGCCCTGCAATCCGTACCGGCCAGCGACCGCACGCAGCTCAGTAGCGGGGAGCGCCCTTGGCATGGCCACTTGGCAGAAATGATAACGGGCCCCTTGGGGCAGCAAGGGAAGCATATGGTCCAAATCCTTGTCGCGCATTACGCCGATGACCATGTGGAGTACCTGGTACGGCGTAGCTTTGATATTCACCAACACTTCCCGCCAACCGTCTACATTATGACCGGTATCGCAAATAACCAATGGGCGGACAGCCATTGTTTGCCAGCGGCCCATCAAACCGGTAAGTGGCTGCACATGTGCCAATGCATAGGTTACGTCAGCATCCGCAATAGAAAAGCCCTGGCGCCGCAATTCCTCCACCGCACACAACACCGCGGGCAGGTTCTTGGCTTGGTAACTTCCCGTTAAATCCAATGCGTAGGTCGTACTTTCGGCCCACTGCTGCCGTGCGACCCGTAGACGGAGGTGTTGCCGGCCCCTGCCCAAGGTATCCACTCGCCATTGCGTAGACGCAAATACCAAGGGGCTCTCTTTATGGGCTGCCATACGCTCGAACACATCGGCCACCGCCGATTGCCATTCGCCTACCACCACAGGAACACCGGACTTAATGATCCCTGCCTTTTCACCGGCGATTTCAGGGAGCGTATCTCCCAGCATGGCAGTGTGGTCCAAACCGATATTGGTAATAACGGACAACAGCGGTGTGATGATATTGGTGGAATCGAGGCGACCACCCAGACCCGTTTCCACGACGGCAATATCTACTTGCATTTCCGCGAAATACGCAAAGGCCATCGCTACCGTAACTTCGAAAAATGAAGGTTGGATGGTTTCCATCAACGACCGTTGCGCATCAACGAATACCGCCACCCACTCCCGCGGAATCATTGCGCCATCCACGCGGATACGTTCACGGAAATCCAACAAGTGGGGCGACGTGTACAGACCGGTCCTATACCCCGCCCGTTGCAATACCGCCGCGAGCATATGCGAAGTAGAGCCTTTGCCGTTCGTGCCGGCTATGTGGATTGATTTGAAACGTTCCTGCGGGTTGCCGAGTGCCCCGCAAAGCCGATAGGTATTGGTAAGGTCTTTCTTGAACGCCGAAGCACCGTCGCGCGTAAACATGGGTAACCGCGCATAGAGATAATCAACGGCCTCCTCGTAAGTCATAGCAGATCCGGCAGGTTTGGTAAATGATATACTATTTCAGTTTGAACCGGAAGGGAATCAAGCCGCGCTGCTCCCGTGGGGCGCGCTCGATCTCATTAAACCGGGCAGCCCGCACGGCCCGCTCGCACTTATCCCAAAGCGATTTATCGGTAAGGGTGGTCCCCTTCAGGCTCACTCGTGCAAAAGTAATCCGACCGTCGCGCGCCACACGCACTTCCACCATCACCACCCCTGCCTGCTGGCCGTTGTCTTCGATATCCGGCGCCACAGCCCATCCCCTGTTTTGGATGGAAAGGCCTATATCACCGTCGCCCGATCCGCCATCGCCATAATTCGATGCCAACGGATCGCCCTGGTTACTACCTTGGTTGCCCCCTTCTGTACCGGTACCATCACCCCTTCCAGTCGAATTATTGCGTTTTCCAGTATATAAGGCATTCGGATTGACCGCGGGCTTACTTTCCACCTTCTCAGCCGTAGCCTCTTCCGCATTGGCCTTTTTCTTTTCATTGGCAACCACGGCCGGCGCATCTTCCATATCCTGCGTGGCCACGCTTTGCTCCGTGACCTGCTGCGACGGGGTTTCCTGTATTTCCTGCTGCGGGTCGATCTTGTCGGGCCGCACATTGTTGGCATTGGGGTCCATCGATGCCTCGTCTACCGTCATGTAATCATCGCCCATCCCTACGTCCGAGGTGCCGTAATTCACAATAATACCCCCGGTGCCGATTTCCGGAAATGCCGATCCGATCATGATAAGGAAACTAAGCACCACCAATCCGCCCATGATGCCACTCGATATCCATAGCGCCTTGGGATAATTATTGTCTTCCTGTAAATGATAATAACCCATCTTATTCGTTATCTTTTACGTTTCCTTTAAGATGCTTAACTTAGTTGAATTCCATAATCCACCTATCTATCACGCAATGCCTCGGTAGCCAATACCAACCGTATTTTCAGTTTGTTGGCAACATCCATCACCGAGATGACATTTTGGATAGGTACCGTGCTGTCTGCATATAACATCACCGTAAGTTCCTCTCCCGGTTGTATATACGCTTGCATAGCACCCAGCAGATTTTCATAAGGCACCTCCTCCTTATCAAGGTAATATTTCAAATCCTGGGTTACCGATACCGTGATGGTCTTTTTGGCAACAGATTGCTCTCCCGCACTCGAACGCGGCAACAGCAACTTCACCACCTGCGGGTTTGCCACCGCAGAGGCCAACAAAAAGAATAACATCAAGAAAAACATAATGTCATTCAGGGAGTCGGTAAAGACCCGCACCTCCGATTTATTTCGCTTCGCTTTTAAGTTCATTCGTCAATCAACTTTCTTATGGCCTCTTCGCCACGATTTATGAGCCGGGCTCGTCCAATAAGTCAACAAATTCTATGGCATCCGTTTCAATGCGGAGAATCAAGCGCTCAAGCATGGTGTTCAGCCAGTGGTAACCGGCAAATGCCAGGATACCGATTGTCAACCCTGCCGCCGAAGCGATCATCTTCACATATAAACCACCCGACACACTCGCTATGTCGATACCACCCGCTGCCTCCACATCCCTGAAGATGATAATAACGCCGAAAATCGTTCCCACGAAACCCAACATCGGAGCAACACCAGCGATGATACTTAGCAAGTTGAGGTTCTTCTCCAACCGGGCAACTTCCAACTTACCGATGTTCTCGATGGCTCCTTCGATATCCTTGATCGGACGGCCGATACGCAATAGCCCTTTTTCGAGCATCCTTCCCAGTGCACTATTGCTCGCCCTGCAAACCGACAATGCCGAGTCCAGGCGTCCGGAAAGCACACTTTGCTTTATGTGCGACATCAAGCTCGGGTCGTATTTCGCGGCCTTCTTGATGGTGATATAACGCTCTATAAATATCACAAGCGTAGCAAAAAGCAAAAGCAAAAGGGGAATCATGATCCACCCCGCCTTGAAAAGCAATCCGATAAGGCTTATTTTCTCGTTTGCAAGTTCTACCGTCTGTTGAGCTGCCCCCGCTAACGTGTCAAGCGGATAAATGGTGTCTTGTAAAAGTGACATAAATTGCTGTATGATTTTTCTGTATTGTTTTGTTTACTATATGATCCTTAATTATGCTCCATTTTCGCTATCCATGCGCCAGGTTCAAATGTCTTCTGCACACGCGCAAGTTCCTTATAAGCCTCCTCCTCAGTGGCAAATGACCCCCAACTAATCTTCTTACGATTGCCGGGCATCCGGCTATCAATGGCATGGAGGTCGTATCCTTTCGCTTTCATTTCAGCCACAAACTTATCCGCCTGCCGCATGGTTGCAAAAGAACCGACAATAATCTCATACGTTACCGACGGCTTGGTTGCGGGGGCAATCGCCTCCGACACGCTGTCAATCGGCGTGGGGTCAACAGCGGCAACCGAACTCGAATCGACCATTGCCGAATCTTGCACGGCATCAGCCAATGGCAGGGCCTCAAGGGATGGGGTTTGAGGATCTGCCGGAGGATCAGATACTACCTGCGGGTCGACCAGCGCTGTAAACCATGCGGGTCGGTACTGCCAAATCGCTACCGCGGCTATCAACATCGCAGCCACTGTCCCCCATACAATCCATGGGATATAACGCTTTCGGGCAGGGGTTTCGTCTACTTCCACCTCAGTCGTCAGGCGGACCTCTTCCTCTTCGGCTGCAGAAACTGGCCGGTCCATGACCGGTAACCTTGCGGGAATTGATTCCGGTGCAAACCGGCCGATCTCGAAAGGTTTGAATACAAACGATGCCCCGTCGGCAAACAAGTAACCCAAGCCGTCCAGCAATGCCTCACCGTTCCGGCTGATGGTATCCATCATTTCCGTCACTGCTGCCTCCAGCATGGCCGTAGCCGTAGCCCCATCCACCTGCTGCTGTGCTTTTAGGTAGTCCGTTAGCTGAAAAACATCGCTCGCTTCTCCAACCAGTTCGATATGGTCTGCCGGCGGAAGAAAGGCCGACCGGACCTTATCATACGAGGCCGATCGATGGGTTTTCCTGAACACGCCAATCCCCGGTACGCCGACCGCCGGATACCGTCTCAACAGGTTCGCTATACTCACACCCAAATTCATCTCCTCATTTCATTACTCAGCCTACCTTACAAACCCACTACCTTGCAAGGTTGGTCATTTCAAAATGAAAAATTAACACCCCCGATCACGTTCATGCCCAAACGTGGATAAAACAAATACCGTTCATACGTGGTACCCGTCATATTATTCAACCGCATGTAAATACCGATGCGATCCGTGGCGCGATACTCTACACCGGCACTAAGGTCGGCGAAAGAAGGAATGGTCGTTTTACGCATACCTGCATCGCCCACTTCCGTGATCGCATAGCCAGAAAGGTCGATCGTGGGGTCCTGTACCAGTCCATATGTCTGTCCATGGAATAGCAACTCGCCATCTATATACAGTTTATCGCTGATATTGAAACGGGCATTGGCCGCTAGCCGCATCTTGGGCATATACCAAGCCTCTTCCTGCTGTTGGAGGTCAAATTCATTGAAGTTCACCCGGCCACCCACTGTCACCACCTCCGATATACGCACGTTCAGCTCGCCCTCCAAGCCGATAATGGTACTGGGGTTTTCGCCATCTTCATACAGCATATTAAATGCATAGGGCGTTCCCGGAGCAACCGCATAAAACGGCATGCTCTCGATACGGCGGTAAGACGCCTTTACTTTATAGCCGAAAGTGGCTCCGGCATTTCCCTTTATACCACCGAAGACATTCAAGCGATCCACGGAATTACGGATACCGTTCGTTGGTCCCAATGCCGCCAACCAAGGGTTCTCGCGGGTCAGCATTTTGAACGACGTTTTATTCACATCGCCGTTGATGCCTCCGAAAAGGTGTGCGAATTTCGGGATCAGGGCAAAATCGACCTCAGCGGATGGAAAGATATTGGTCCGCGACGAATCGCCAAATTCCGCAACGAAATTGGCACCCAGCGTGATGTTGTAATTTGGCCCCTGGAAACGGATATACGGATTAACCCGACCGATATGGTTGGCGAGGCTATAGGAGGCGTCCTTTACCGTCGTGAAGTCACCCGAAACGTTGAGTCCCACATTAAACACATTGATTTGCTTATTGATATAACCCGTCAGTGCAAAAGCATTCTCTTTGGTATCGTACGCATTGCCATATGCATAAGCATCTGCCTTCAATGAATAGTCAAAGGCATCTGTAGACTGGTCATCGTAATTGCTGGTCACTTCGCCGGTAAAATAGATATCGTTGAACACTTGTTTCGCCGGATTGACATTCAGTGATGCCCCGTCTAGGTCTGCCACCGTACCATAGAACCGTGTACCATAGCGTTTAAAACCTACTTCGCCATCCAATGTGACGGGCCCATATACCGTGCGGCCGAATACGCCGATGTGCTGCGACGAAAACTTCTGCTCTTGGAAGGTCCCTTGCTGGTTCAAGTGCTTCAAATAACCGCCCACGCGGGTATCTACCCAATAGTCAGAACTGAGGTATACTTCACCTAGCAAGGTACCCAAGTTACCGGCACCGATCTTGGCGTAATTGTTGGTCAAATCCTGGCTGCGCGAAAACGGCATCTCTTGGATGGTCAACTGCTTTGTACCGGTATTGATATCGAGCTTTTTATCGATAATGCCATACGTGAACTCAGGCTGGTAGCGCCTTTTGTTAGTCATATCGGGGCTTTGCCGTATTTTCACCGCATCAGCCAATACCGGCCGGTAATCACGCACCACATCGATAGAATCAATAGTAGCGGGCGGGTCATCACGCCTCGTTTCCTCCTGTGCGTATCCAACCATCACCATCCCCCACAGCACCCCGGTGAGTACAAACCTATATTGCATTGATTTCTGAAAGCTCATAAGCCGTAAAAACTCCTGTTACTTATTATTCAATTTCTGTAAACGCTCCTTGGCCGATGGGATGATATCATCTTCTCCTTCATAGTTTTCAATGATACTCTCCAACGTACTCTTGGCCTGGAAATCATCCCCTTTACCTGCATATGCATCAGCTAGCAGGATAAAGCTCTTTGCTACCCAATACTCGTAAGAGCCCATGTTGTTGATCACTTCGAACGCCGATTCGATGGCCTCGTCATATTTGTCTGCTTCATATTGCAGCTGGCCTACGCGGTAACGGGCTTCTGCGCCCACCACCGTCTGGCTTTTCAACGCGGCAAGATTGAGTTCCTTCAATGCCGGCGGCACCTCCCCCCTGCGCAGCAGCACACGGGCAGTGTACAAATGGGCTTTAGCGATATCTTCTTCCGATGACCGGTCATAGGCCTTAATCAAATCGGCGTATTTAACCACCTGTTCCATATCGCCGATCTTATCATAGCAAACCAGCAGGTTATTCACCGCATAGCCATAGTTCGCTTTGTATTCCGAGGTAAGTTCCAATTTTTTGAGATGTACAATAGCTTCGTTGTACTGTTCAAGCCCAAGGTAAAGTTCGGATACCGTAAGCAGCGTATTTTCCGTGTACTGGCTCGTCCAATCGTTCAGTATGATATTGAGGTCGTGCAACGCCTCCTTCGGATGTCCGGTACGGTACTGGCTTACCCCACGGATATACCGGGCATGCTTCTCCCGCAACGGGTTGGGAAATTTATCGAAATATGCATTGATAGCTTCCACGGAAGCCTGGTATTCGCCCCGGGCGAACAACGTATGGGCCGCTTGGAAAGCCAGGTCGTCTTGCTCCGCCTTTGAAAGGTCACCGATGTTGGCACTGGTGGCATAATTGATATAAGCCGACGCATCTCCACGCTCCAAATAGATATTTTCGATGGAACGCAAGGCCTGTCGTGCCTCATCGGTGGTCGAATGCTCCTCAACCACCTTCCTAAAAGTAGCCATCGCAGCATCGGTATCGTCGTTGTTATATTGCACGAGCCCGATGGTCATCAACGCCCGCGGGGCATAGCTACTGCGCGGATACTGCGCAATCATTTGTTGCAGGCCGCTGATGGCCGTCTCGTAGTCGCCCATCGTGAAGTAGGTGTATGGCACTTCGAAGGCAACGTCATCCGCATAATTGGAATTGGGGAACTGTTCAACAACAGAATGCAATGTGCTGATTTTCGCAGCATTGTTGCCCTGCAACCCCTGGATAATTCCCCGTTGGAACAATGCGTAATCCTGGCTTTGCGCCCGGCTATTGATCAATCGGTCATAGTACTGCATCGCCCGACCGTAATTGCGCATCGAAAAATAGGAGTCGCCCAAGCGGGCAATCGCGTCGTTGCGCACATTGGTCTCTATGGTATTTCCACCTGTTGACAAAAAGCGTTCAAAATAATTGGCGGCGGTATTGAAGCTGTTATTGCGGAAAGCCGCATACGCCAATGCGTAGTTTGCATAGCTGTACACCTCGGTTTCACGGGCAGCCGGAAGCCGTAGGAAACGTGAAAATGCTTGCACAGCTTCCCCGTACTTACGTACTTCATACATGGCTTCGGCTTTCCAATAGGTTGCCAACGCAGCCACGCGGCCATCTATAGGGTATTGCTCAGACCGCATAAACAAGGAAATACTATTCTCGAACGCACGCTCATTGTAAAACTCCAACCCACGGTAGTAAGTAACCCGCTGGTAGGCAGCATCCGCTTCAGGACCGCGGTTACCGATCGATTCGAGGATATCCACTGCCGAGCGGTAGTTACTGGTACCCAGCAATGTTTCGGCATATAGCGTTTTTGCTTCTTCCAGACGCCGCGTGTTGGGATACGTATCCAAGTATTCCTTGGCCGCATCAAGCGCCACTTGGTGGAACTCAAGTTCAGACGACAGCTTTGCATAGTTAAATAGCCCTTCTTCCTTCAATGCCGGGTCGAAGTCGAGCTTCGACGCCTTAAAAAATGCATTGCGCGCGCTCTGCTTGTTACCGGTCTTCAAAAAGGCATCGCCCAACGCTATCATCGCACTTTGATAATAGGCATCCGGTTCCTCCATCTTCTCCAACTCCGAAATGGCCCGTTCATAGTCGCCATTCTTATAGGCAATGTAACCGATTTGGTAACTATCCTGGTTATTCTGGGTTTTACCTTGGTCGCCTGCTTGGAATCGATCATAATACGCCGCCGCTTTCTCAAAATCGTTCTTGGCAAAATAAGTTGCCGCTATGATACGGAACATATCCGTCTCATGGGCCTGCTTGGTCCGCTCCAGAATCGGCAGCGCATAGTCCAGCACGTCATCGTACCGGTTGTCCAGGTAATAAAGGGCTGTAATGTAATAGGGATACGTAGCCTCGTACGTTTTCGATCCCTTCAGTTTCTCAAATTCGGCCAGTGCAGTTTTGAATTCGCGATCCAGGTAACAAAGGTAAGCGTAATAGTAAATGGATGCCTCCTGGTAGGTGCCGCCTTCATCTTTCAATTGCTCGAAGAGCGGTTTCGCCGACGCATAGTCATCCGTTATGAAAAACGAATACGCCATCTTATAGCGGAATTCCTTACTCTCCAAACCGGCCAGATTCCGGCTATCCAGCTTAGTGAACCATTCCAATGCCCGCTCATAATCTTTCTTCGCGAAATAAGACCGGCCTACCTGGAAGTAGGCGGCTTTTGAATTTGCGCTAGCCGGGTAATCCTTGATATACCGGAGGAACTGGTTCTCGGCGTCAGACTCTCCGAGTTCCAATGCACATATCGCTTGGTAAAAACGCGCATTCTCTTTCAGCAGCGTCAACTCGACATGTTCATCCTGCTGCAAGGTCGATTTTGTCCGTATAGCCTCTACTTGATCAAAGAACTTCGCAGCGGCGGCATACTTCCCTTTTTCATATAACTCCATCCCCGTTTTGTAGGCTTGGTTTACTTCCTGCCAAGCACTCTGCTGCGCTACCGCAACCGATACCACCAAACTAAAAATAATGACTAACTGATAGATCCGATTAAACATGCCGTCAAATTATGCTACTGTTTTCCCCAATTCCACGCAAAGTTGGGGCCACAAAATATACCTTACCCAATTTAACCCGCTAAATTAACGGGAAACCCAGAAGTTTTCCTCAAAAGTTGTCCACAAATGTTGATAACGTCGTCGCGACACCTACCCGCGCTTACCCGCAAGGAGGTATAATACCGCCATCCGGACCGCCACCCCGTTCTGTACCTGGTCAAGGATAATCGAGTGGCGGCTATCGGCCACGTCGCTCGTGATTTCCACCCCGCGGTTGATCGGACCGGGATGCATAATAATAATCTCCTTGTCGAGCGAATCAAGCAATTGCTTATTCAGCCCGTATAGCATGGAATACTCGCGCAGCGATGGAAAATAAGCGATGTCCTGACGCTCCAATTGTATACGGAGCATGTTGGCAACGTCACACCATTTCAGTGCGTTAAGCAGGTTATATTCAACCTTCACTCCTAATGACGCAATGTATCTCGGTATCAACGTCGTGGGTCCGCATACCATTACTTCTGCCCCCAGTTTACGGAGGCAAAGAATATTGGATAACGCCACCCGTGAGTGGAGGATATCACCGATAATAGCCACCTTCTTACCTGCTACATCCCCGAGGCGCTCACGGATCGAAAAAGCATCCAGCAGCGCCTGCGTAGGGTGTTCGTGCGCGCCGTCGCCCGCATTGACGATCTGGGCGTCCACATGTTTGCTCAGGAAAACCCCTGCTCCGGGATATGGGTGGCGCATCACGATCATATCGACCTTCATGGCCAAGATATTGTTTACCGTATCGATCAGCGTCTCGCCCTTGCTCACCGACGACGACGAAGCCGCGAAATTAATCGTATCGGCAGACAGCCGCTTCTCGGCCAACTCAAAAGACAGGCGTGTACGGGTAGAGTTCTCGAAAAACACATTCGCAATCGTAATATCCCGCAACGAGGGTACTTTTTTGATGGGCCGGTTCAGCACATCCTTGAAATTGTCAGCTGTTTCGAAAATAAGCTCGATATCGCTTGTTTGGAGATCCTTAATCCCCAACAGGTGATCGGTACTGAGTTGCCTAGTTGATGCTGTCATTTCTTAATGGGAGCGCCATCATATGGTCGCGCTAATTATCTTTTTCTGTCAATAATTCGATACGGTCGTAGGCATCTACCTCGTTCCAACTAACGATTACCCGCTGGGAATCGATCGAATCCACTTGGATACCGATATAATCGGGCTCGATAGGCAACTGCCGCGAAAACCGGCGATCCACCAATACCAGCAACTCGATCTTCGCAGGTCGGCCGAATGCCTGCAATGCATCCATGGCGGCCCGTATCGTACGGCCCGTCCACAACACATCATCCATCAGGATCACTTTTTTCCCTTCCACGATGAAATCCATATGGGTACTGCTCGGCACCAATGGCCCGCTGTCCTTCCGCCGGAAATCGTCGCGGAAAAACGTGATGTCCAATTCGCCATAGGCAACCTCCGATAAACCCGGTATTTGGTGTAACTCCTCGGCTATCCGCCTCCCCAGATAGGTTCCGCGCGGTTGGATGCCAACGATAACGGAATCGGAGAAATCAACATGGTTTTCTATCAATTGACGGCACAGCCGCTGGATGGTGATTTGGAACTTTTGGCCTTCTAATAATATGGATCGTTTCATTCGAAAATAATCTTCCTTTTTGGCCTCATGAAACCTGCATTTTCTTGGCGCACTGCCTACCGCGCTGTCTTGGCAGGTTTCATCTGAGCTGCACTTTCAAATCGGACACGGAATATAGGTGCAAAATTACTATATTTTTTTGATTTTTACGGGCGGGCGGGTATATTTTTACGGGCTAAACCAACCGATCCGAAAGCCGGGCATCGACATCGAATAAGGTGGGGTTGTGGAATTTCACGGCATCAAAGCGGGCAGCCTGTGGATTGATGATGATGTTGCGTTCGGTGGGCACAATTGCCGATGGCACCGAAAACGCCACAAATCCCGGCTCTGCGAGCAGCTGCTTGCCCAACCACTGGGAATAGTCGAAATTAGCAGCCCAATCGGTTACCATACGCGATTCATCCACATGATACACCGAGTCATCGTCAGTTGGTATGTCGATGGATAAAAGCATCAATCCTGTCATATCTTCCTTTCCCCGTGCATGGACGAACTTTTCCAGCAATGCCAACGAAATGTGCGCGCTGGCATAGAGGCAGGCAACACCCTTGGGGTTCCATCTACCGCCGTACAACCGGGCGCCCATTCCCGTTATATCCGCTACATAATCCCGGTATGCCAACCGATAGACCATCATGGCTAGCTATAAACACCGTAGGCCATGCGGCCCAGCTCGTCGAGAACAAGTTGTGCGCCACCGAAAGACCGGAGTGCCTCAAGGCCTACCTCATTGCCGAGAATGTACTTCGGTGAGCGAAGCCAGGCCTCGAAACCCGTAGCGCCCCCGAATACAACCAAACCGATATCGACCAGGGCGTTTAGTTGGTGTAGGTGTTCTGCATGCAGCCCCTCGAAGGGTTTCCGGTCTTTGAGGTACCGTTGCAATGTCCGGTCACTGATATGCAGCATATCGGCCCACTCTTGCTGGGTAAACGGCAGCTTCTTGTTGAGGGCAACGAACTTCGAGACAGGGAATGAACTTACATTGGCCGAAGATAGGTACATCGCCAGTGGCTCAGCCGCCATCAACGGACTGGTGGCGGATGAATCAGGCTTATCGTAGCGGATAGGTTTCATCATTGCGTCTTTTGTTACTCAAATGTACGACAATTATCCGGATTTCCCAATTCATTTTCACTTTTTTTCCAAAACGGCAACTATGTGCTACAAACGGCTTGCTAGGGTAGCTATCCGACCATCGGCTCCGGCAAGGAGTATCCATGAGCCATGTTTTGCCTTACGTACCACGTGGAAAGACTCACCCGATAAGGCATGCCAATGCAAGCCACCATCAAATGAAATATCAACCCCCGATGTCCCACTTGCCACAACGGTATTGGCGTTAAGGTATTCCACCGAAGAGCGATAGCCGTTGGTTCCCTTCCCGGGAGCAACCCAGTTGGTGCCACCATCCGATGTGAGGTACACGGCATCGTTTGTACGCTCATCCCGCTGGTAGTCCCCTCCTACCGCGATGCCTTGCCGGTCGTTCCGGAACGCAATGGAGAAGATACCGGTCGACGCCGATCCTTGGGCCATGGGGCAGCCGTTCGCCGCCCATGTATCGCCTCCGTCTGCGGAATGGAGCAGCCTTGCCCGGCTTCCGCCCGTGGCGATGAATACATGCCCACCATCCAACGTACGGATACCGGTCCCACTGGCGGCGAAACCTGCCTCTCCATCTGCCAACCGGATGTTGGCGGTGTGGCTTATCGTTTGCCAGCTTGCACCACCATCCGTTGTTTTCAATAGCTGCATCACGCCGCCTATCGGGTCGCCATAGGCGATACCTTGACGGTCGTCCCAAAAGTCCATCCCATCAAAGAAAACCTCGGGCCGTTCGTCTCGATGGGTTTCCCGCCACGTTTGGCCGCCATCTTCCGTAAGGAGGATAACCAATGGCGACCCGGCACTGATGATAACGGCTTCATTGCTTGAAAAAGCCTCGATATCCCGGAAATCGGTGGTTTCATAACCCACGGTCCGTCCCCAATGCCACGTCTCACCGCGGTCTGCCGTACGCCCTATCCAACCGTCGCTCCCACTCACCCATGCTACGGAATCGTCTACCACGGATACCCCCCTTATGCTTGTAGACCGTCCTTTTTGCAGTATGGTTAACTCCACATCTTGCGCCTGGCTACCCGTAGCGCAAAGCAACAACGCGGCGATTAGCCGTACCATCACGATTGCCCTCCGAAGAACAATTGCCGATAGTTATCAAACAGGGACTGTAGTTGCTGGTATCGCTTTTCCTCGCCGCGCATCGCTGTCGCGTGCGCGAATTGTTGCAAAGCATACAGGCTATTACTGATTCCCATTTCCTCCGACCGCCCCAACCGATGCGTCTCTGCGATATCAGCATAGTAAGCAAGCTGCTCAGCCAAAAACCGCTGGTTGCGGTCTACAAGCACATTGGCTTTGTCGGTTTCGCCCAACGCGTAGAGCTGATCTGCCAATACGGGGTAGCGCACAGCGATATCCACGTGGCCGATGTGGGTTGGCAGTACCGTTACCGCCCGATTCACAATATCTCGGGCCGCTTCGGTATTCCCCTCGGCAATCAGCATTTCGGCCGTATCAGAAAACACCTTCACGGTTTCCCCGACCATCCCCCGGGAAGTAGGATCTAGATAAGTTGCATCGTTCATGTTGCCCCAACGGTACTTGTGCATAATCGCCCCATAGGTGGCCTCGGTATTGACCAAACGCGCATGCGCTTCCCCACCAGACCCGGCGTTAACCGGCATGAGTCGCAGTGCGAACCCTTCAGACACCAGATAATCTTCAAGCCCCAACCGTTGGCTTTCCGGCACAGTGAACGCAAAATACACCGGCCGTTCCCAATTGTTATGCACCAACACATCCATCATGACAAGCTCAGCCCGGGTAACGATATCCTGGTTATAGGTCCACTCCATGGTATCGACCACCCGATCCTGCCAAGCCGACGGGACAACGTCGTTGGCCACCACCTGTTGCCGGTCCACGGCAAGCTGGAAGCGTTTCGTGGGTAAAAAGTTCCTCGACGAGCCATCCGCATACTGAAGCTGGTCGGCAGGGTTATCAGACAACAGCAAGGCCAGGATTTTCTGCAGCTCCACCGAATCCTGTATTCCATAATCGTGGTAATATAGGTAGTCCCGGGTACCTTTTACGTATTGCCGATCTTCAATCGTCAATGGCAATGCCGGTGCGTCGTTGACAGGGAATTTTAGCTGATCAACGGCCCAATCCATCCCCAGCAAACTGAGGTTAATTACCCGCACATCGGTCCGCACACCCTCCACCTCCTGCAGATACCACAGCGGAAAGGTGTCGTTGTCGATATATGTAAACAAAATCGCATTCGGCGCACACGATTCCAGGTAGTTTCGGGCCATATCGCGCGCCATGTAGCGATCCGACCGGTCGTGGTCATCCCAATTCTGGTAGCCCAGTAGTACCGGTGCCACCATACAGCTTACTACCATCGCCACGGGAACTGCCATACGCGTCCGGAAACGGGTTCGCAGTGCCTCGGCAAGGCCAACCACCCCCATACCGATCCAGATAGCGAATGCATAGAACGAACCCACATAAGCGTAATCACGCTCGCGGGGTTGCAAGGGCGACTGGTTAAGGTAGAGCACGATGGCCAACCCCGTGAAGAAAAATAACAAGCCGATCACCGCTGCATCCTTACGGCTCCGGCGCACCTGCCAAACGAGACCAATCAATCCCAGTGCCAGCGGCAGGAAATAGTACGTATTACGTGAGGGGTCGCTTCGGGCAGCCTGCGGCAATGCCGCCTGCCCGCCCAGCCTTAACTGGTCGATCGGCGTGATGCCGCTTGCCCAATTACCTTCTGTCCGCCCTGCAAACCGCGCCTCCATATCATTCTGCCTACCGGCGAAATTCCACAGGAAGTAGCGCCAGTACATATGGCCAAACTGGTAGGTAAACAAAAACTTCAGGTTTTCGGCAAACCGTGGCTGCTCTCCCTCGCCAAGCCCCAACCACAACCGATAGGCGAATGGATGGCTATCCCGGTTGCTATAAACACGCGGAAAAAGGGTCGTCCGATCGTGAACTGCCCGGTCTGCTGTACCGGCCAACTCGTATTTGGCCATACCTTTGCGGTATTCGTTTGGCCCGCGTTCAATATCGACGACCTTCGAATCGAAAAAGGGACCATTCACCAATGGTTCACTGCCGAATTGCCCCCGGTTCAAATACCAAAGGAAAGAAAACATATCATCGGGAGCGCTGTTGTTCAACGATGGATGCGCATTGGCCCGTATGAGCACCATGGCGAACGATCCATAGCCAAATACGATGAATCCCAAACATACCAATGCGATGTGAAGCAACGGTTTAACCTTGCGTATGGCATACCAAATGCCGTAGGCGATACTCCCGATCAATAAAACGGCAAACGCCACCGCTCCCGCACCGAAACCCAACCCAAGTGTATTGACGAAAAACAGGTCTGTATACGCGGCAAACTTAACCATGTATTGGATAACACCCCACAGAATAAAAGCCAAAATGGCGCAGCCTACCAGTAGCGCCTTGGTTGCGCCGCCTACCGTGGCCCGCGACGTCCTACGGAAGTACACCACCAAGGCCAGCACCGGTATGGTCAGTAAATTAAGCAAATGCACGCCGATAGATAGGCCCATGATATAGGCTATCAACACCAGCCAGCGGTCGGCACCCTGTTCATCAGCTCGTGCCTCCCATTTGAGAATGGCCCAGAATACCACCGCCGTACAGAGAGATGACCAAGCATACACCTCAGACTCTACGGCCGAGAACCAGAAGGAATCGGTAAAAGCGTAAGCCATGGCACCCACAAAACCCGCACCCATGATCTGCGCCAGTTGTACCGACGCGGGTGCGCTCCCCGGCTTGCATACCAGCTTACGTACCAGTGCGGTAATGGTCCAGAAAAGAAAAACGATGGTGAGACCACTGGTTAATGCCGATCCGAAGTTCATCCAATAGGCTATCCGTGCGGGATTGCCCATTGCAAGGTTGGCGAAAAGATTCTGAAGCATCAAGAACAACGGCGCTCCAGGCTGGTGAACAATCTGCATGCGGTATGCCGCGGCAATAAATTCGCCCGTATCCCACCAGCTGGCCGTGGGCTCCATGGTCAACACATAGGTGGCCGTAGCCATCACGCCGCAAAGCCAGCCTATAAAATTGTTGCTTTTTTGGTAATTCATTGCTTACGATGGTCGTTTATCGCTTAAAGATAAACGGCCAAGCCGAATTACACGCCATCCGAATCGGATTTTAACAAAATTTAACACACCATGGAGCAACCGGCCAATGTCGTACGCACTACGGATTGGCGGTTGGCATCCCGCCGAAGAACTGCGCTTCGAACTGGCCGAAGATACCCGATACGCGGGTCGCCAGCTCCTCCTGCCCGTGTTCCTTGGCTGCTGCCGAAAACCGGTTCAACGTAAACATGCTGTATTGGATGTTCTGCATCTCAAGGTTGGGTTTGGTCTCGGCAATCGCGGCGTAATACCGGAGCTGTTCCTCCAGGTAGTCGACATTACGTTCAATCAGTGCGTTCGCCTTTTCGGTCTCGCCGACCGCGTACAGATTCTCGGCAACGAACGAATAACCGTAAGCATCCATGATACGATAGATACGGGTCGGCATGTTTTCGAGGGCATTGTTCAGCAATTCCTTCGCTTGCTCGGTTTTGCCGGCAGCAATAAGTGCCTCTGCCGGTGCGGCATAGATGTTATTCAATATCAAACTGATCATCCGGTACGATTCGGGATCGATATAGGAAGCGCTTCCGATATTGCCCCACGCATATTTATTCATCGCATGGTCATAAATGGCATCCGCGTTGACCAGTCCCTGTGGCGTATTCGGCTGCATGTTTATGGGCATCAACCGAAGGGCAAAACCTTCCGAAACCAGGTAGTTGTCCAGTCCCATGAAATTCTCACTGGGCACCGTGGTGGCGAAGTAAACCGGCCGTTCCCAATTGTTATTGACCAAAAGGGCCATGATGGCCAGTTCCGCGCGCGACACATAATTGCGGTTGTATGTCCACTCCATGGCATCCGCAATACTGTCTTGCCACATTTCCGGCACCACCTGATTGCGAATCACCGCGTCTTTGTCGATCGTCAATTTCAAGTTCTTCGTCGGCAAAAAGTTTTCCGGCTGTTCGCCCTGCATCGGTCGTTTATCGTTGGGATTATCCGACAGCATGAGAGCAACGATATTTTTCAGTTCCACCGCTCCGGGAATACTAGCATCTTGATAATAGATGACATCCCGCACCCCCTTCACATATTTCTCCTCCGGAATATGGATGGGGAGTCCATCAGCTTCGTTCACCTTCTTGGTCATTTGCCGCACATACCAATCGGCACTCAATAAACTCAGGTTTACCACGCGTACGTCCGGCCGAACATTTTCCACCTCCTGCACATACCATAACGGGTAGGTATCGTTATCGCCATAGGTAAATAAAATAGCATTGGGCGCACACGATTCCAAGTAATCCTTGGCAATATCCCGGGCGAGGAATTTCTGCGAACGGTCGTGATCATCCCACCCTTCCTTGGCAAGGATTACCGGTCCGGCCAGCAAGCCGATGGCGGTGGCTATACTGGCGGCAACCTTGGCATCCAGCTTTTTCAGCCATTCACTGATACCGACCACGCCCAGCCCTACCCAAATGGTAAACGCATAGAACGACCCGGCATACGCATAATCCCGCTCACGCGGCTGCAGCGGATTTTGGTTGAGGTAAAGTACGATAGCCAACCCTGTGAAGAAAAACAGCAGGCCCACCACACCTGCGTCCTTCTGGCGACGCTTGAAGTGCCAGAACGCCCCGATCAGCCCCAAAATAAGCGGAAGGAAATAATATCGATTACGCGATGGATCGGTCTTCAACGATTCGGGCAACGCATCCTGGCCGCCCACGTGCAATTGATCGATTAATTTGATACCGCTGATCCAATTGCCCGACGTTAAATCGCCGTGGCCCTGCTGGTCATTCTGCCGGCCCACGAAATTCCACAGGAAATACCTGCCATACATATGCCCCACTTGGTAGCTGAAGAAGAACCGAAGGTTATCGCCGAAGGTCGGCTGTTCATTCTCACCCAAATTGAGGTAGTTGCGGTAATACTGTTGGTGCGACGCTTCCCGGCTGCTGTGGATACGCGGGAATATCGTTTCCCGGTCGTACACATAGTCGAAGTTGCGGCCAGCCACTTCGTACTTCGCGGCCCCCTTACGGTAAATATCACCACCATAGTTGATATCGACGGGCCGCGCATCGAAATAGGGCCCTTTTACAAGCGGGCTATCGCCATATTGCTCACGGTTGAGGTAGCTGAGGAATGAAAACGCATTGTCCGGATCGCTGTTATTCAATGTCGGGTCTGCCTTCGCCCGGATGAGGATCATGGTGAACGAGCTGTAACCGAAAGCAATGAATGCGAACGACAACAGGATGATGTTGAGCAACGGCTTAGCCTGTTTGATGGAATACCATATCCCGTACGCGGTACCGCCTACTACCAGCAACGCAAATACCACCACGCCCGTGCCGAAGCCCATACCCAACGTATTTACGAAAAACAGGTCGAAGTAGGCAGCAAACTTAATAAGGTATTGGATAATGCCCCAGAGAACCACGGCCACCACCACGCAGCCAATAAGCAACGCCTTGATGGCACCCCCGCTCGTTGCTTGCGTGGTGCGCCGGAAATAGATAACCAATGCAATGGCCGGAATGGCCAACAAGTTCAACAAATGAACGCCTATGGAAAGGCCCATGATGTAAGCGATAAACAACAACCACCGATCCGCCCGGGGTTCATCGGCATGGGCTTCCCATTTCAGGATGGCCCAGAATACCACCGCGGTGCACAGCGATGACATGGCATAAACTTCCGACTCGACCGCCGAGAACCAAAAGGTATCCGTAAAGGTATACGCCAATGCACCGACCGCACCAGCGCCCATGATCTGGATCAATCCGCCTTGCGAAAGTACTGTGTCAGGTTTCCAAAGCACCTTGCGTGCCAGGGCGGTGATGGTCCAAAACAAAAATAGGATGGTCAATCCGCTGGACACCGCCGAGCCAATGTTCATCCAATAGGCGATGCGTTCGGTATTGCCAAAGGCCAGGTTGGAAAAAACGTTCTGCAGCATCAAAAACAAGGGCGCACCCGGCTGGTGCACAATCTGCATCTTATAAGCTGAAGCAATAAACTCACCTGTATCCCAGAAACTGGTGGTGCGCTCCACCGTCATTACATAGACCGCGGTGGCTATCAATCCACATGCCCAGCCCAAAATGTTGTTGATTTTATTATAGTTCATAACGTTTTTTCGCGTACGTTCCCTGTAAATTCACGCCCCGAAAATAAAGAATAGTACGATAACAGCGACATAATATTTAGATTTTTAACACATTGCACATACAATCAATGCTTTCCACTAAAAAATAAAATATTTTTGCATTAATTATTCCATCCTCCTATATTTGCAGACCCATTCGAGAGGGTGGCACAATAGTTCGGATTGCCCGATAGTATAATGGTAGTACGACAGATTTTGGTTCTGTTTGTCTAGGTTCGAATCCTGGTCGGGCAACAAAAAAAATTACGGATTGTCAGTTGGCAATCCGTAATTTTTTAAAGTATATTTATCGCACGAATAGTACAACACCCCAGTCCATTGCTAACCCACAAAATAACAACAACGCCATGCCATTGCAATTCAATCCGGTGAAGCTTTTTTCGGGCACCGGTACGACAGAATTAGCCAAGAAAATAGCCACTGCTTACGGCAAAGACCTCGGCGAAATGACCGTCTCGTGTTTCAGCGACGGCGAAATCCAGCCCTTTTACAATGAATCTGTCCGCGGGTGCGACGTATTCCTCATCCAATCGACCAACCAGCCAAGCGACAACCTTTTCGAGTTGCTACTCATGATCGATGCCGCAAAACGGGCCTCGGCGCATTACATCACCGCGGTGGTACCTTACTTCGGGTTTGCCCGCCAGGACCGCAAAGACAAGCCCCGCGTGGCCATCGGAGCAAAAATGATCGCCAACCTCATCACGGCTGCCGGCGCCCACCGCTTCATGACCATGGATCTCCATGCCGCACAGATTCAGGGTTTCTTCGATATCCCTGTAGACCACCTCGATGCCTCGGTTATTTTCGTGCCGCATATCAAATCGCTCAATCTGCCAAACCTCACCATTGCGTCACCCGACATGGGTGGCTCATACCGGGCCCGTACGTTCGCGAAATATTTCAATGCCGAAGTAGTCATCTGCGACAAGCAGCGTAAACGGGCCAATGAAATCGAATCCATGTCGATCATCGGCGATGTGGCTGGTCAGGACATCGTATTGATTGACGACATCTGCGATACGGCACGCACCCTGTCCAAAGCGGCATCGCTCATCATGGAAAATGGTGCGGCCAGCGTACGTGCCGTGTGCACCCACCCTGTCCTGTCGGGCGATGCGTATGACACCATTGAAAAATCAGCGTTGACGGAGCTGATTGTTACGGATACCATTCCGTTGAAACGCCAAAGCGATAAAATCAAAGTGCTTTCTACCGCAGGCTTGTTTGCCAATGCTATCAAAAACGTTAACGAGCACGGGTCTATCAGCGATTTGTTTAAAGTGGATTAAAGAATCAGCGCGTTCATTTCCAATAACTAAAAATATTGCATACCTTTGCGGCCTTAATTTTTACAAAAAATAATTCAATCAAAAATGAAATCAATTGCTATTAGCGGTTCTCTGAGAGAGAACGTAGGGAAACGAGACTCGAAGGAGCTGCGTTACCAAGGCAAGGTACCCGCAGTACTCTACGGTGGTAAAGAACAGTACCACTTTTCCGTGTCCGCAACTGATTTGAAGCCGGTTATTTACACGCCGGACGTTCATTTCATCGAACTGGATATAGACGGAAAGAAATTCCAAGCTATCCTCCAAGAAGCCCAATTTCATCCGCTTACGGACCTAGTGCGCCACGTCGACTTCCTCGAACTTAACGACAGCAAAGAAGTAGCGTTGAACATTCCCATTAAACTTACCGGCACTTCTCCTGGTGTGAAGGCCGGAGGCAAATTGGTACAGAAGCTCCGTAGCCTACGGGTTAAAGCGCTACCCGGCGATCTACCACAGTACATCGAGGTGGGCCTAGAATCCCTTGAGGTAGGTAGCTCCGTGCGCGTGGCTGATGTGAAAATTGAAAACGGGAAGATTCGCAACAACAGCGACGACACGATTGTTTCGGTCATCATGTCTCGTGCATTGCGCCAAGCCGAACAAGAAGCCGCTAAGGCCGGCAAATAAATTCGGTTATCCATATCGATTACATAAAAAAGCACCGGCAACACAATGCGGGTGCTTTTTTATGCTTATACCCACCGAAACACCAAATAATTGTATGTTTGCACCCATATGGCAGCAAAAAAACAGTTGATCGTTGGCCTCGGCAACATCGGCCAAGAATACGCCGACACTAGGCACAATATTGGCTTCATGATTGCCGATGAGTTGGCTAGAAAGGCTGGTGCCACCTTTTCCACCTTGCGGTACGCATATTATACGGAATACCGCCAACGCGGCCATAGTGTATACGTTATCAAGCCCACCACGTATATGAACCTGAGTGGGAAAGCGGTCAACTATTGGATGCACGAATTGAAAATCCCCCTTCAAGACGTATTGGTCATCGTCGATGAGATAGCTTTGCCGTTCGGCAAGATACGTTTGCGGGCCAAAGGCAGTAGCGCGGGTCATAACGGATTGAAGAGCATCGAAGCGCTGTGCGGCGGCCAGGGATATCCACGGCTCCGTTTCGGCGTCGGCAGTGATTTTCCGAAAGGCCGCCAGGCAGATTATGTGCTCAGCGGGTTTGACAATGACGAGCTGGCGGAGCTTCCGGCCTTAATCCATCGCTCCGTCGAAGTGGTCACCAGCTTTATCAATATTGGGGTAGAACTAACGATGACCCAATTCAACGGATAAACCGGACGCCCTCCGCTTAAATCCCATTGCTCACCCTGGTAGACAGCGAAAAAAACTGACAAAACCGTGTTCATATGCGCCATAATAAGTTGCATATAAACGCTAATTTATCTATGTTTGCACTTCATCCAAAAAAAATATGTCAGAAAAAGCCTCCATCTCGATAAACGGCAAATCTCATGAACTGCCCATTATCACGGGTACAGAAAACGAACAAGCCATCGACATTTCGAAACTGCGTGACGTATCGGGAGCGATTACCCTCGACCCAGGCTTTAAAAACACAGGCGCAACAAAAAGTGCCATTACCTTTCTGGATGGTGAGCAGGGTATACTGCATTACCGTGGATATCCAATTGAACAGCTGGCAGAGCAGTCGACGTTTTTGGAAGTAGCCTATTTGCTGATATATGGCGATCTGCCCTCGGCCGATACGCTGAAGGACTTCAGAAGTAAAATCAGTAGGCACACGCTGATCCATGAAGATATGAAGAAATTCTTCGACGGTTTTCCATCGAAGTCTCACCCCATGGGACAGCTTTCCTGCCTGGTAGGCGCACTTTCGGCCTTTTATCCGGAGTCCCTCGACCCCAATCCCAGCGAGGAGGATGAGAACCTGACAATCATGAAGTTGTTGGCCAAGATGCCGACCATCGTATCATGGATATATAAGAAATCACTCGGCCACCCGGTCATGTATCCACGGAATGAGCTGAACTACGTGCACAATTTCATGAACATGACGTTCGGTCAGATTACGGAGGAAACGACCATTGATCCGGCAGTGGTGCGAGCCATGCACAAGCTATTGATCCTGCATGCGGACCATGAGCAAAACTGCTCTACATCCACGGTACGTATTGTCGGCTCGTCCAACGCTAACCTATATGCGTCGATATCTGCAGGCATTTCGGCACTCTGGGGGCCGCTGCATGGCGGAGCCAACCAGGCAGTCATCGAAATGCTCGAAAACATCCGAAACGATGGTGGTAACAGTGCGAAGTGGCTCGCCAAGGCAAAAGACAAAAACGATCCGTTCCGGCTGATGGGTTTTGGCCACCGGGTGTATAAAAACTTCGACCCACGTGCCAAGATCATCAAGAAAGCGTGCGACGATGTACTTGAGAAACTAGGCATCGACGATCCTGTATTGGATATCGCCAAAGAACTCGAGGAAGCCGCGTTGAAAGACCAATATTTCGTAGACCGGAAACTATATCCCAACGTCGACTTCTATTCGGGTATCATTTACCGGGCATTGGGCTTCCCAACCGACATGTTTACCGTGCTCTTCGCATTGGGCCGCTTACCCGGTTGGATTGCGCAGTGGAAAGAGATGAAGGCCAACAAAGAGCCTATCGGACGGCCCCGGCAAATCTATACCGGTAGCACAAAGCGGGATTATGTTCCGCTCGATAAACGATAGCATAAAAAACCATGGCAACGAAAGCGGAAAATATACGACGGGTGTACAGAATGCCCTTTGCAAGTGTGTACCCGCATTATATCGCCAAAGCCGAAAAAAAGGGTCATACCAAAGCGGAAGTAGACGAAATCATCTATTGGCTCACAGGCTATGACCAAAGAGCCTTAAAGCAACGTATCGACGATAAAACCGACTTCGAAACGTTTTTCAACGACGCACCGCAAATCAATCCGAATGCATCAAAAATCACCGGCGTTATATGTGGCTATCGGGTGGAAGAAATCGAAGAGGAGTTGATGCAAAAAATCCGCTATTTAGATAAGCTGATTGACGAATTGGCCAAAGGAAAGGCCATGGAGAAAATCTTGCGGAAGTAAGTCCGCTGTCACCACCTGCTTCAGAGCAACTTGGTATCCCCGCCAATCCGTTAAGGCCGGTCCATCGTCTATTGTTTCACGTCTAGCGTCTCATGTCTCACAACTAATACCTCAACACAAACCATCCCTTCTCATATTTCCACTCCCCGCCTGCGCGGATTTCCGCCACGTAGAAGTAAGTTCCGGCAGCTACCGGTTGCTGTCCCGTGCCAACACCGCGGAACGCTACCGTGCCGTTGTTATAGCCGCTGGCCTCATACACCACCGTGCCGTTACGGTTAAAGATGCGCACGCGATTGTCTGGATGGTCCTTGATGGCCTCGATGATCAGGTATTCGTTGATACCGTCGCCATTGGGCGACACTGCCTTCGACACCCGCACCGGAAAGTCCGACGACGGGTCGGTAACCCGCACCGTTACTGTCACGGGCGCTGCCGCTTCATGATTGGCATCACCTCCCTGCCGGGCGGTGATACGCACCGTGCCCAGCCGGTGGATAATGAGCGTGGTTCCATCCAACGTGGCCACCTCCGGATCGTCCAGGGCCAGCGTGACTGGCAGGCCGCTGGAAACCGATACCACCAGCGGTACGCTACCCGCATCCCGTCGAATTTCGGCCGGGGCATCCAGCACGATGGCCTGTGTAGCCTGATGAACGGTCAGCGTCTGCGATACCGTGGGTTGATTGCTATAGTTCCCGTTTTCCGGCACTACCGCCGTAATCGTGGCTTCTCCAGCCCCAACGATGCGGATACGGCCGTTCACAATCCCGGCAACTGATAGGTCGTCACTGTAATAGCCGATGGCCTCACCGCTACTGGCCGTGGCCCCTGGATCGAAGTCCGCATCCCCATAGGCCTTCTCCGGCAATGCCGGGAAAACCACACTCCGTGTGGCCGGCGTGATGAGCAGCGCCCCACTCCGGTACTCCAGGGCATAATTGGCTGTCTGTAAACCGGAAGGTATGATATCATAGCTGTCGGCATCCACAGCCCCTTGCGCACTGCCACCGTATACCAGCGTACCTGAAAGGACGGAGGCGTCTTCGCCCGCAATGAAACCATCATAGGTCACCCCGTTGCCGCCACTGAAGGGTGCCCCATCATATACCTTCGTGCGGCTACTTGCGGTTACCGTCAGCAGCCTCTTCGTAACGATGCCGATGGATGCCGTGATATCTGCCATGTTGCCGACACTGTAATTGCCTGCATCGTTACCAATCAGCGTGATATCGGCCAGCGGCAGTGTCACCGGTTTAGCCTCACCGGCATCCGCTGTACGATAGGAAACCGTACCGGCCGACAGTGATACCGACAGGTCATCGCCATTCACTACCTCCCCCACCGCAACGCCCAATTGATTTGCCGTAATCGTTCCCAGGGTTGCGCCATCGTATTCCTTGCTAACAGCCGCATCAGGGACAAACCTCACCGTCACCGGCTTCTTGGTCACCGACAGGCTCCCACTCCGATACTCGATGGCATAGTTAACCGAAGACAGTCCCCCCGGCTCGATGAAATAACTGCCCACATCAATGGCGCCTTGTGCCGTGCCGCCATACGTCAGCGTACCGCCCAGCACCGAGGCATCCTCACCGTAAACAAATCCGGTGTACTGCACCCCGTTGGCCGCTTCGTAGGGCTCTCCGTCATACACCTTACCGGCGTTGTTCGCCGTCACCACAAGGGGCTTGCCAGCCACGCTGAGGGTAAAGGATATCGACGTCGCGGGACTATGGTTCCCGTCACCCGGCTGCTGTGCTGTGATCACAGCAGTCCCCACACCGCGAATCACTACCCACCCGTTGGCGTCAACCGTGGCAACCGATTCGTTGCCGCTGATATAGCTCACCGGAAGACCTTTCGTGGAGGTGGCCGCTGCCGAAATCGACTCCCATCCGTAAGTTACGCTGACGGTACTTCCAGCCAGTTGGCTATTGAACGCCAGCGTGTTCCCGTCCGCCGGCGCGATAATCAGTGTACCATTAGCATAGCCTATTTCGTAGTTGGCGGACGACAGCCCCTGTGGCTCGATAGCATAGGTCCCTGCTTCGATTGCACCCTGTGATGTGCCACCGTAGGTCAGCGTACCACCCAGCACCAACGCGCTTTCACCGGGAATAAAACCTTCGTAGCTGACCCCATTCCCGCCGCTGTACGCCTCGCCGTCATATGTTTTTATCGCATTGTTCGCCCTTACCTCCAGTGCCTTTCTCTCCACCTCGATGCGGAACGCAAGGGGTTCAGCCGGTGCGTAGTTCACGTTCCCTTCCTGGCTGGCACTGATCACCGCCGTGCCCACCCCCCGGATGCTCACCTGACCATTGCCGTCAACCGCCGCAACCGCCTCGTTGCTGCTCGCATAACGGACTGCCAGGCCTGAGCTGGCGATGGCCGAGCCGTCCACATCCGCATCGCCGTAGGTACGCGTGACCGTTCCGTTTTCCTGCTGTACATTGAAAGAAAGCCTGTTCTCCGCTCCCCCGGAAATGGTCAGCTTCCCGGCAATGTAGGCAATCACATAGTTGCCCGATACGTGACCCGAAGGCTCGATGGTGTATTCGCCCGCCTCTACTGCACCTTGCGATGCACCACCATAGACGAGTGTCCCCGACAACACCGAAGCGTCCTCGCCCGGAACGAATCCATCATAGGTCACCCCATTGCCACCGCTGTATGCCTCGCCGTCAAATAGTTTCGTATGGTTGTTTGCCGTTATCGTGAGCGCCCGCTTGGCAATGGTGCCGGCATTTGCCGTGATCGCCGCCGTGTTGCTGATGCGGTAATTCTTCGCATCGGCACCCGCCAGCGAAACGTTGGCCAAGGGCAGTGTCACCAGTTTATCCGTTCCCGCTTCTTCCGTGTCGTACGTGGCCGAAGCAGTCGCCAAGCCAATCCGTACTTCATCGTCGGCCAATACATCGCCAACCATGAACAACAGTTGGCCAACCGTTACTTCTGCCCTTGTTGTGCCGTCATATTCCTTTGATACCGCTGCATCTGCCGCGAAGCCGATGGTCACCGGTCTGCGCTCGACGGTCAATGTACTTGTTACATCCGGGGCTGGCAGATATTCCGCATTGCCCGCCTGGCTCGCCGTAATGGTTGCCGTTCCGGCACCGGTAATCTGTATTTTGCCGTCTACGATGGTCGCTACGGCCGGATTGTCCGATGCATAAGCGATCACAAGACCCGAACTGGCTGTAGCACCGGGATCCATATCCATATCGCCGAAGGTGTATGGTGCCAGGGCCGCAAACGTGATGACTTGCGTTGCTTTAGCCCTCGTGATGGTCAGTGTATAGTACTGGGTTACCGTGCCGTTTTCCGAAGTCACAGCGACCTCAATGGTGTTGGCACCGGTGATAAGCGTCACCGGCGGTGACGCTGTGCCGCTGGCTACTTCCACGCCGTCGACCTCGATACGCATTTCTTCACCCGCCGTCGGAACAAGCGTTACCGAAGCCGTTGCGTAAGGAACCGAAGCCGCATACTGGTATACCGTGGGCGAGAATACGGGGCTCAGTGTGCCGCTGCTCAAGGTCAATGCCTGCAATGCGGCGGCCGATGAAAGTACGGTAACGCTACTACCATCGGTCGTAGCGGCCACCGTTGCCCCGGTATTGCCAATTAAATCGCTGTAAGTGATGCTGAACGGCACGGTATCCTCCGCATCGGATGCCGTCAACGTATAGGAAGCTGTCCAATTGTTCCCGCCCGTATGGGTTGCCGTAACGGTATGCGTGGCAATCGTCACTGTGGGAACCGCAATCGGTTCGCTGGACGTGAAATCCAGCGTGATGACGTCGTCTACCCCTGCCCGCGACGCATCGGCGTTGTCCGAAACGATGCCTACCGCCGTAAGCACGGGTGTTGTTTTATCAATCGTATACGTTTCCCCTACCACCGGTAACGTATTGGTCAATCCGGGTGTCAATCCCATTGCATCCGAAAGTTCCAGTGTAATATCCCCATCTTCGCTGCCAGTACCAACGGTAATCGTATAGCGCTTTTCATCCGTACCTACAGGCGAAACCGATACCACGGATGCATCGGCAATGCCGGTTGTCAACGAGAAATTGGCCGGGGTTAGTCCCGATACCGCAGAACCGAACGTCACGGTATACGCTACCGTGGCGGCGTTAGTGGGATTGGCGTCCGCCCGCACAATCGCGTCAAGCGTAGCCAGCGTAGTGAAGTTAACCGGATTATCGGCGGCCACCGCGGTTTGATACCGGGCTTCGCCAGCCAGCCCGTTATCATTGTATTCAACGACCATTATCCGGTACGTTGTGGAAGGGCTTAAACCGGAAACAGCTACTGTATTACCGGTTCCATTATATAGGGCATACCATCCACTGCTTCCCAGCTGATGGCCGGAACCGAAATTACTATCAGCCTCATAATCCATGCCGTCAACCGGGGAAGCCGAGCCGGTATCGCCTTCCTTCATCAATACCATGCGCCCGGCGCCATTGCCGCTTGTCCAGCTGATGGTAGCCGAAACGGCGCTCCTATCCGAGACAACAATGTCTGAAGCCTGTGTAGCGGGGCGAAGCAGCAACTGGTTCTGCAATACCGAGACCGTGTTGCCTGTATAATTTGCTGTTGCCAGGTCGGGCTTTCCATCACCATCCAGGTCGCCGATGGCAGCATATGCCGGCCCCACTCCGGTTGTCAATGCGATAGGGCCAGCAAAACCGATCGTACCGGCACTCCCTGTATTCGAGAATACGGAAATGGTATTACTGTTATAATTAGGTATCGCCACATCCGGTTTACCATCGCCGTTCAGGTCGCCGATAGCAACCGAATACGGGCGATCCCCGGTTGCCAGTGTTACGATAGGATCAAAGCTAAAGTTGCCTACCGTGCTGGTATTCCGCAATACGGAGGCCTGTTGGTCCAATAAATTCGCAGTGACCAGGTCCAGCTTCCCGTCGCCGTCAAGGTCGCCAACGGAAACCGAATAGACGCCCGGAACCGCCACATCCGTTGCTGCGGCAAAATCAATAGCACCGGGAACCGAAATATTCCGTAAAAAGGATAACGAGCCATCTGCGTAATTGGCTGTAATCAGGTCGGGCTTATGATCGCCGTCAATATCCCCGACGGCCAGAGAATAAGGCTCTGCACCCACGGCATAATCCCGGCTAGGATCAAAAACGATATTCCCTATGCCCCCCGTGTTCCATAATACCGAGACCGTATTACTCAGCTTGTTCGCCGTAGCGATATCGGCCTTCCCATCCCCATCCAGGTCCCGGATAATCAGGAAGAACGGGCATCCGCCTACCGCCAGGTCCAGCCTGCCCGCAAAACTAATATTCCCCGGGGTGCTGGTATTGCGATAGACCGTAACCTGATCGCTGTTGAAATTAGTGACGGCCATATCCGGCTTGCCGTCCCCATCGATATCACCGACGGCGACCGATGCTGGGTTTGTTCCAGTCGCATAATCCACCCCATCGGCAAACGACATGCTGCCCGCACCGCCGGTGTTGTAAAACACCGAAACCGTATTTCCATCGTAATTGACCGAAGCCAAATCGGGCTTCCCGTCGCCGTCAAAATCAATAATTGCGACCGATTCCGGCTTGGCCCCGGAAGGCAGATCTATTTTCGGCTTAAAGTCAGCGGTGATCAAGTCGTCCTTATTCGGTTGAAAACCAGGCAGAAAAAAATCGCTGCTATAAGCGCTCAAACCGTTGCCCGTATTCAAAACAGCAACAGGGGCGTAAGCAGCACTTACGGGAACCGTTACGGTTAACGAGGTAGCTGTTCCGCCCGTAACCGTTGCTTTTACCGGACCGAAGAATACGGTATTATCGGTTGCTGTCGTATGAAAACCAGTGCCGGTAAGGATCACGCTCTCCCCGGGTGTAGCCGTGGCAGGAGCGAACGAGCTGATTACCGGTGGCTGGGCCATCGTTGTAAAATTTACCGGGTTATCCATAGCGCTAATCGCTAAATAATCTTCCCCATTGCTCGCCAGCGTTTCGTTATATTCCACGACCATCACCCGGTATGGGGTAGCCGCGCTTAAGCCGTTAATCGCTACCGTAGTACCGGTACCGTTATACACGGCATACCAGCCCGAACTACCGATTTCCGTGCCTGCGCCGAATACGGCATTGGCAGTATAGGACGTTCCATCAACCGGAACAGGTTCGCCCGTACTGCCATCGGATACGAACACGACCCGTTTACCGCCGTCGCCGTTCGTCCAGCTTACGGTCGCGCTTGCACTGGCCAGATGGTTTACCGTTACCGCAGAAGCCTGTGCAGTTGGACCATAATCTTGCAATTCATAAGCCCCGGCATCCACTGTAAACCATTTACGCGGATTACCCGCAATATCGGTCGTGATAGCCGAGAGATCCGGTGTTTGCCCGGCATCGAACACGGTATTGTTCCCCGCATTGATCACGGGATTGGCAGAAGAGTAGTTTAAAGCCAGGCCATCATCTGCCGTACCCCAGGTACCATCTGCACCAACAGGATTAATAGGGGCATCAAAGATACCGGCCAGGGTGATACCGCTAGCATCTATATTGCCGTTAGCTGTATCTGTGCTGCCTTCAATCAGGCTATTGGCTGTGGCAATACTGCCGGAAGCGGTAATGCCCCCAAAAACGATACTGTTCCTGATATCGACCGGCGCAGTGCTTATTTTATGGAAGGCTACACCACCGCCAGTATTCCCCGCCATGGTCATATTGATAAACGTTCCTTTTCCGGAAGCACCTGAACCATGATATATACCCATCCCATCAGTGCCGGCATGATTCCCCGAAAACACGGTATTCGCAGCAACGAGATCAGAGGCGCCGTGCACATATATACCAGCGCCATCAGCGCCGCTTTTATTTCCCGAAAACACCGAATGGCTGATCATCACAGAAGAGTCGTGGATATAGCTTCCCGCGCCATTGTTTCCCTGATTTTCTGAAAATACCGAATGGGTGATCGTAGGGCTGGAGGACTGATTAGACATACCTCCGCCCTTAAGACCAAAGTTGTGTATAAACTTCACGTGACTAATTTCCGGAGAGGATCCATTCAGATGAAGCCCCCCGCCATACCCCTGATTAATCGTAGTAATGGTATTGACGGTAATATCGCCTATACCATCTGCATAACCTCCTGTAACCGTAAAACCATTCAACCCGGCTGTGCCCACTGCATCTGCGGAGATCACTACATGGTAAGCATTATCATCAAAACCGGCAATGTTCAATGTGATTCCGCTGCCGGTTACCCCATCGGCAACGCCATCGATATCTCCACTCAGAATGGTTTCATTGGTACCATCCAATGTACGGTCGTCGATATCGGTTTCCGTTCCATCGCCGTAGAAGCCGCCATAGATTTTCACATCGGGTACCAATACAAAGGCGTTGTCACGGCCAGTGGGGTTGGCTCCGCTTAAATCATCTGCACGGTATTTAGGTTTATAGGTTCCTTTGGCTACCCATATCTGCCGGATGGAGGGGTCGGTTTTTGCCGCTGCCAGCACAGGCGCCAGGTCGTGATACGCGCTAGCCCAGCTGCTGCCATCGCCTGCCGGTGCGGGGGTATTAGCATTTACATAAACAATGCCGGATGCATCGGGAATGATGGGCGCATTGCGGAAGAAGGAAACGGTATTTGCACTTTGATTGGCAACGGCGATATCCAATCTACCGTCACCATCCATATCGGCAAGGGTAGGATAGCGGGCTCCGGCACCGGATGCCAGCTCAAGACCTGCCGCAAAGCTAATGGTTCCAGTACCCGTACTGGTATTGCGGAGGATGGATATACTGCCTGCCGTTTGATTCGCCGTCACGATATCCGGCCTGCCATCACCGTTGACATCACCGTAGGCGATACCAAAAGGGTTATCGCCTACGGGAAAGGGACCTGCATCGGTAGCAGTGATGCTGGTCGCACCACCGCTTAATCCCGTGTTCCGGAATACAGAGATATTGTCTGTATTTCCATTGGCAACAGCGATATCCGGCATTCCATCGCCATCGAGATCGCCGACTGCCACATACCGTGCGCCGACACCTGCGGTAGTACGTGCAATGGCAGCATCAAAGCTGACACTTCCGGGCGTGCTGGTATTGGGGAATATCAAAAGCTGGTCGCCAACATTACTGGTCAACAACTCGGCCTTGCCATCCCGGTTGATATCCGCAATGACAATGCTGACGCCGGTGCCAAATGCCGGCCCCACGGAAAGTGTTGTATAAGCATTATCGAAGGCAACACTGCCCGGGCCGCTGCCCAGGTTGCGATGCACATAAACATAACCCATCCCGGCAGCCTCTCCCGTTACGGCCACATCAGGCCGCCCGTCGCCATCAATATCGCCGATAGCAACGCTTATAATATTGGCGCCTGTCGTAAACCACACATCGCTGAAACTGAAATCGCCACTGCCGCTGCTGGTATTCCGGAACACATGTATCCTTGCACTTGTTGGATCCGTAACGACCAGGTCTGGTTTACCATCCCCGTCTATATCGCCAACGGCAACCGAGCGGGGACTATTTCCTGCAGTGAGGGTGCCGATTAATACCTGTGTATAACTAACCGTACCGGCGCTGCCTGTATTCTGAAAAACCGACACATTCCCCGGACCTGCAATGGCATTCGCTACGGCCATATCCGCCCTGCCGTCCCCGTCAAAGTCACCGTAAGCGACTGAAAAAGGAGTGGACCCTGCGATACCTGGTTCAGCCGCAAAATCAAGGGCAGTGATGCTGCTCTTATTCGGCGAGAATGATGGGGAAAAAGGCACGGGGCTGCTACCGGACAAATTGTTCGCCGTATTCAATACGGTAATGCGATCATGCGTAGCGCCAAGGGGGACGGTTACGGTCAGTTGGGTTGTGCTTGCCGCAGTAATCGCGGCCTTTACGCCGCCGAAACTCACGATGTTGTTGGCAGTGGTGGTATTGAAATTAGCGCCTGTCAGGGTCACACTTTCACCGGGTGCTGCAGTAGCCGGGCTAAAGGATGTAATAATGGGAGGAAACTGTAGGGTATTCCGATACAACCCAATCCGGCCCGTATTCGTGGCGCCGGCAAGGACATCCTGCTTCCCATCCGCATTCATGTCAGCGATGGCCAGGAATCTGGAGTAGCCATTTATCCCCCCTTGCGCAACCCGGTCTCCCTCACCGAAACTGATGGCGCCCGGTGTACTGGTGTTCCGGAAAAGAAAGAATCTATAATCCGCAGAACCAAAGTTTTGGTCGGAACTGATTGCAAGATCCGGCTTCCCGTCGCCGTTGATATCGCCCAGGGCACAGGCTTGTTGCGAATCACCGATCGGGATAGCTATGACCGTACTAAAATCAAGTGAACCGGAGACGCCATAACGGTTGTGGAATACCTGGGCCGTCGTCGCACTGCTATTGCCCGAAGTGACCACCAGGTCGTTGTAGCCATCGCCATCGATATCCCCGGCAATGATCCGGTTTGGGCCGGCATTGGTGGCAATGATCCCGGCGGAAGTAAAACTGATATTGCCTGGGGTGCTGGTGTTCAGGAACACAGCAAAGCCATTGCTGTTACTTCTAAGCGTGACTATATCGGGTTTCCCATCCCCGTTGATATCGGTAAGAACCATGTCTAAACCCTGCCCTATACCAGTCAGATCGGGCGTTAAGGCGAAGTTTATATTTCCAATACCGCTGCTCGTATTCCGCAAAATAGATACAGAGCCCGAATGATAATTGAGGGCAGCCACATCGGTCAGCCCATCGCCATCGATATCCGCCGTTCTGATCACTTCGGTACCCAGACTGGTTGTAAATGGTCTGGAAACGATGAATGTTCCATTGCCCTGGTTCCTGAGCACAAATACATCACTTAGGGTAACCGTCTGAGGAGGGCCGACATCTATTAGGTTAGCCGCAGCAATGATATCCAGCAAACCATCCCCATCCATATCGCCAAGGGAGGCGATCGCCTGTCCATTGTACCCGGCGAAAGTAAAAATCTGGGGTGAGTTACTAAATGACATTGCACCACCCGTTGTACCTGTATTGTGCTGGATAAGCAACGTATTCTCTAACGTTGACGTCCATCCGTTATCATTGATAACCAGGTCCGGCTTATTATCCCCGTTCAGGTCGCCCACTACTCCCCCGTATATCCTCGATATCGGCGTGGTCAATCCATCGAATGTAAGGTCTGCCTCAACCAACGTGGGTTTGAAAGGGGATTGTGTAGGCAGGAAGTACTGGCGTCCGGATCCGCTCAGCCTGGTCGCCGTATTCAATACGCTGATCGGACCGTATGAAGCGCCGGCCGGAACCATCACGGTGAGGCTGGTCGTGCTGGCCGCCATTACAGATGCTCTCATCCAGCCGACGTATACGATATTATTAGCGAGCGTGGGGTTGAAACCCGTGCCGGTAATTGTCACGCTGCTACCTGCGGCGGCCCTGGTCGGTGAAAAACTCGTGATGACGGGTGGCTGTGCATTGGCCATTTGCGTTACAAACAACCCAAGACAGAGCAATAATAAGCGGCAAAAATTGCAGGAAGAAGCAATGCTCATAACAGGTTATCTTTCAGGTTTTTAAGTTTGCATTTTTATATTAGCATCGTCAGTGTCGACAGGCTCGTGCCACAACAAGGTGCATGCCCAGCGGCTGGGCAACATCGGCGGGGCGATACTTCGTTGGCAAATACCTGCATGCGGACAACTATATTAGTTCTGTCGGTGGTTACTACTGGTCAGGAAAACGCTGAGAAAACTTAACGTTTCGCAGGAACCGAATATACATTTTTTTCTAACCATCCGGATGTTTTTTTCACTTGTGTTCCCTTTGTATTAACTAAGTTTGTGTCATGTCAGACTTTCGATTAAACCGAAATGTCTTTAAAGAGTAGTCTGCTTCCGAAGCCAGTAATCATGCTGCCTTCTACAAAAGCAAAAGTTGGTTAGAAACGCCTTAACCGCACCAAATTTAGCGCTAAGGGAAGAGATTTACATGATGACATTATAGGGCGGGTAGGCCAAAGGATTTGAATGACCTTGAAAATATACAGTGATAAAGTATTAGAAGCTAATACATTGTATCTACTACAGCAGTCCAACCTGTCTGCCAAACCGATAACTAAGTCCAATCTCATGCGTGGTGTTGTTCATCCGCCGGTCGAGCGTTTTACTTCCCGGGTTGAACTGGTAGCTATACCCTAGTCCGATACCCGAAAAGTTAAACTGGGCCATCCCCGCAAACTCTCCATAAGTCCGCACATTTGCCCCTACCCCAAAGACCTCCTTCACGAAGAACATCGCCGAGGCCTCCGCCTGCGGCCGCAAACTTTCCGAGTATGTAACCAGTAAAGACGGCCGGAACCGGAAGTCCGTCCCCAAAGGGAACAACGCCCCGGCCGTCAGGTGGTAGATGTTGGTGAATTCGTATCGGCTATCGCCCGTCAACCCCAGGTTGCCGAGCATCAGCCGTGGCAATGACAATCCCACGTAGTAGCGCTCCGGACGGTAAAGCATCACACCGAAGCCCACCAGCGCATCCGTCTCCCGGATGTCTTCCCGGAACGCCGGGTCCATCGGGTCGAGCTGCGAAAACCGACCGTCAAGGTAACTGAAGCCCGCATTCAGCGACAAGCCCAAATATTCGCTTTCGGAAATCCGGACCGATTTGGCAAAGAACGCGCTTGCCTCGGTGAGTTTTTCCACGGCAAGGCTCTCGTGGCGAATAATCAGTCCGGCCGTAGCGCCCATCCCTGCGAACCCGATATGCCCGTTCCCCCAGAACACGGCGGGCGCCCCATCGATGCCCACCCATTGCCGACGGCCGATTACCGACACCTCGCCGCCCAGGTGCATCAGACTCGCCGCCGGATTGACAACCGTACGCAATTGCCCATGCTGCGTATGCGTGAGTGGCTGCTGGGCTTGTAAGCCGATGGTTATCAATAAACCCGCTAATGTTATGAATAGATTCCGTTTCATCGTCTGTTGTCTAGTGTCTAATGTCTCTTGTCTAGTGTCTCTTGTCTCACAACTAGTACCTCAACACAACCCATCCCTTCTTATGCTTCCACGTATTCCCATCCTTTACCTCCACGATGTAGAAATACGTACCTGCCGGCAATAGCTGTTGCGCCGTACTGATACCTCGGAACGCCACTCGGTTATTATCGTAGCCACTGGCTTCCCACAGCAGGGTGCCGTTCCGGTTGAAGATGGTCACCCGGTTTTCCGGGTAATCCGTTACTGCCTCGATCATCAAGAACTCGTTGATGCCGTCGCCATTGGGTGATATTACCGGATGCACGCGTACCGGCAGGTCCGATGTCGGATCTACTACCCGGATGGTCAACGTAACCGGTTCGGCGGCTTCGTAATTGGCGTCGCCCGTCTGCGTAGCGGTGATGGTGACCCATCCCAACCGCAGGATATTCAACGAAGTACCTGCCAACGTGGCCACCTCGGCGTTGTCAGCGGTCAGCGTCACCGGTAACCCAGTCGTGCTCGATGCCGTCAACTCAATACTGCCCGCATCACGGTCCACCTCGGTCGGGCCGTTCAGTGTGAGGGTCTGGCGGGCCTTGCGCACTATCAGTGTTCGGTGCTCCTGCGGCCTATTGCCGTAGTTCGCGTTCTCGGGAACCGTTGCCGTAATCGTGGTCTCACCCGCCCCGATGATGGCAATTTCGCCTTCGGCGGTTACTTCCGCCACATCGGGATTGCTGCTTACATAAATGATCTCTTCTCCGCTGGTTGCTGTTGCGCCTGCATCGAAAGCCGCATCGCCATAGATTTTCTCGGGCAGTGCCGGGAAATCCACCCTACGCATAGCCGGAAGCACGGTGAGGGTAGCCTCCAGCACTTCATCTTGATAATTTCCGGCACCATCGATGAGGGCTTTTACGGTTTGATGCCCAACATTGGTCCGGCCGTTGTTTTCGTAAGTCACCGAGGCTCTCGCTGGCAGGTCGCCAGCGAGCGAGAGGGTATGCTCGGTGCCATCATAGGTAAATGAGGTATTTTCAAAAATAAGCCCCGTAATCTGTCGTTGTGTAATCGTCAGTGTGCCTATTTCAAAGACCAGCGTATAATTGCCATCCAGCGACAAGTCGCCCTGGGTGATGGCATAGTCGCCCACATCTTCCCCGCCATCGCGGTTGAGGTCTCCCGCGAAGACATCGTCGCCAATCAACCCCGGCGTAAAGGTATACGTCAGTGCCGGGTCATCCGTACCGAATGCTTTGGCTTTGTCTGCTGCTGAGACTGTAATCTCCAATGGAGCGATGGTCAACGTGGCGGTCAACTCATCGTCTTCGTAGTTCTGGCCGCCATCGATATAGGCGGTCACATCATACGTGCCGGCGTCTATCGCACGATTACCCGGTTTACCGTCGATTTCATAAGTCACCGAGGCTCCCGCTGGCAATTCGCCAGCGAGGATAAGCCTTTGTTCGGTGCCATCGTAGGTAGATGAAATATTATGAAGGGCGATGCCCGTGATTTGTTGCTGGGTAATCGTCAGTTTGCCGGCTTCAAATGTGATTTCGTAATTGTCGTCGAGCGAAAGGTCTCCCTGCGTGATGGCATAGTCGCCCACCACGTCGCCTTCGACACGGGCCAGGTTACCGCTAAATGCATCGTCACCAACGAGTTTCGGTGTAAACGTATACGTAAACGCCGGGTCATCCGCGCCGAAAACCTTCGCTTTGTCTGTGGCCGTCACCCTGATTTCCAACGGTGTGACGGATAGCGTGGCGGTCAGTTCCGCGTCTTCGTAGTTGTTCCCACCGTCGATGATGGCGATTACGGCATACGTACCGGCCTCTGTGGCACTGTTACCCGGCTCGCCGTCAATCTCATAGCTCACCGTCGCGCCTTCCGGCAACTCGCCGGTCAGTTCCAGCATGTGTTCCGTGCCGTCATATTCGAAGGAGGTATTAATCAATTCGACACCCTCATACACCGCCGGCGTGATCGTCAGCGTGCCATCCTCGAACGCGATTTCGTAATTATCATCCAACGACAGGTTACCTTGTATGATTGCGTAGGCACCCGCATTCTCGCCTTCCTCGCGGGTAAGTCCGCCCGTGAATACATCCTCACCGATCAGCTCAGGCATGAACGTATAGGTCAATGCCGGATCATCCGAGCCAAACACCTTCGTTTTGTCGGTCGCGGTAACCACGATTTCCAGCGGCGTGATGGTCAGCGTCGCGGCTAGTTCCTTGTCTTCGTAGTTGTCGCCCCCATCAATGATGGCCGTGATTTCATAGGCACCGGCATCCGTGGCACCGTTGCCCGGTTCGCCGTCAATCTCATAGCTCACCGTCGCGCCTTCCGGCAACTCGCCGGTCAGTTCCAGCATGTGTTCCGTACCGTCATATTCAAAGGAGGTATTAATCAATTCGACACCCTCATACACCGCAGGCGTGATCGTCAGCGTACCTTGCTCAAAGGTGATTTCATAGTTGTCACCGAGCAACAAGTCGCCTTGATTAATTGTGTAGCTGCCCACGTCGTCCCCCCCCTCACGGGCAAGACCGCCTGCGAACGCATCGCTACCGACCAGCTCCGGCGTAAAGGCATATGTCAGTATCGGATCATCCGTGCCGAATACCTTCGTTTTGTCGTCCGCCACAACCGTTATTTCCAATGGTGTGATGGTCAACGTGCCGGCTTCAAAGACAAGTGCATAGTTATCATCCAGCGACAGGTTACCCCGCGTAATCGCATAGTCACCCACGTCTTCACCTACGTCACGGTCAAGTTCGCCCGCAAAGGTATCGCCGCTAATCAGCTCCGGCGTGAAGGTATACGTCAGTTCAGGATCATCGATACCAAATACCTTGGTTTTATTTTCCACGGTAACTGTAATTTCCAATGGCGTAATTACAAATGCATCGTTATCCGCCTTAACGGTGAAGGCATAATTTCCGGCCTGTGCACCGCCAACTGCTAATTCAATGTCATACGCACCCACGCCTTCGCCTTCCTGCCGTGTGGTAGCCGAAACGATATCCGTCAGCTGGTCATCAAATGCCAGCTCGTCGCCCTCAGCCAGCTCATACGCGTACGTATCAGGATCATCAGAACCGTACACTTTCCCTTGACCCGCTGTCGGAACGATCGTGATGGCTTTCTGTGCCACGGTAACGGCAAGCGACAGTGATGCCGCCTCATAATTATCCGTGCCTTCCTGCTCAATGGTCAAGGTGGCATCGCCCCCCAAGCGGGCAGCAACAGCAGCGAGGTCGCTCAGGTCGATAACTGCGTCATCACCTGTTCCGAGCGCATAGGTAACAACACCATCTGGATCGGTTGTGTTGAACGTTAGTTCCCCGGTATCTCCATAGGTCAACGATAGTCCTTCGTCGGTATCAATCACTGCACCATTCCATGAAGCCGTCAATACGGGCGTGCCTTTCGCCACCACAATGGTGATCTCCGCCTGCAGATTATCTGGATTCAGTAAACATTCCTCTTCTGGAATCGCGGGTGGCACGGCAAACACATACGTACCAGCCACATCCCCATCATAGCTGCCACCGGTAGGCGTAAGGAGCACCCAGTGGTCACGATTACCATCCAGCGGGATGGACACCTCCGTATCATCGCTTAATCTGGCGGTTACGACAGTCGGCAATCCATCGATATCACCCCAAGCCGTGCCGTACGCCGCCGTTACCGCCGCCGGTGCGGCTAACTGTTCGATGTATAACCGTTCGCCCTGATATTCGTAGGCACCCATGTCTATCACACCATCGCCTGCAAAATCATACACCCGCAGGTTGCCGCCCATGTCACGGTCATTCGCTAGGTCTCCGCCCGCATCGATGTATAGCTGGTTGTTGCCCGCGCCGATGGCAGGGCTGCATGCACTTAATTGTAAATAACCGCCGCCGCCGGGTGTGGTGCTCATGAATACCGGATCGGTGTCGATGTTGTTGCCGCCGTCCAGGATGCCCGTTGCCTGATTCCAGTTCGCGCTTCCGCCCGAATGGGCGACCAAGCTATTGGCGACGGTTACATCGCCGCCCAATGTGGAAACGGATATGGATGCGGATGGATCAGTCGGGTCACCTTCTACTTCATTCTCCCAGATCACTACATTGTTCAGTAGGGTCGAGGTCTGTTCCACATATATTGCACCGCCATCGAACTGGGGAATAAAAACGCCGACAATCCAGTTTCCGTAGAAGGTGGCATTGGTTACGGACAACGACGTACCATTACCACTGCTGTGTATCCCCCCACCCGGACCGGAAGACGTTCCATCTTCAACCAATCCGGCCCCATTGTTTGCGAATATGGCCTGCGTGATGTCAACAGACCCTCCAAAATTACGTATACCCCCACCACCGCCGGGCGCCATGTTCCGATAGAACGTCACGTTGGATAACGTCGGTGAACTGATTTCTGTTAAGAGGGAAACCGTGTTGAACAATCCGCCGCCCCAATCGCCCACATTATTAAACCACGCCATGTGGGCAAATTGTGGCGATGAGGAGATGACATACGTCCCACCGCCAAAAAACCGATAAACTGTCTGTCCCATTACAGACGAGCCCGACGTATTGCCGCGAGCATAGCCACCGGTTACCGTAAATCCGTCCATGAGCGCACTGCCTATATTTCCCGATGAAATGGTCACGTGATGGGCATTCTCGGTATGGTTATCATAATTAGCTGTATGGTCGTTGCCGTTGAAATCGCCGCTTAGGATACTGCCCTGTGCCAGGCTATTCATAGTTGGTAGGATACGCGCATCTTCCAGGGTTTCGATTCCGGCCACCGGGTCAAACCCACCGTACAATTGCACATTCGGCACCAGTACAAAGCTGTTATCCCGGCCGCCGTCGGTGGTATACTGCGCGTCGGCCGCATGGTATAAGGGCAGGTAGGTTCCTTTGGCTACAAAGATGCGCAGCGGTTCGGCTTCCGTCCAACCGGGACTGCCCCCATCGTGCTGCTCGCGCGCCCATTTCAGTGCATCGGCCAGCTCGGGGATGGCATTTTCCCAGCTGTCGCCCACGCCGGTATAGCCGGTGGCCGCGGTGTTCACGTTGACATCTACGTAGAGGATATGGTTATCGCCGGGTTCAATGGGAGGATCCGGCAGTACAACACTACAGGTACCTTCCGCTAGTAACTGAAAGCGCCAATTCCGCTCGTCCCTCAGTTTATCCACATAGGGGGCGACATCGGGACTGTAAGTAACGCCTGACCCGCCAAGTAAAGCCCCGTCATTCGTATTGGGATTCGTGGCCCAGCTATAAAGGGAATAACTGAAGTTTTCGCAGCTCATGCCGCTCCCGGTAAAAGCGAAAAGCGCTCCACCCAGACTTTCCAGCTTCCAGGCGCCCAGCGACTGGTCAAAACTGGCGGCGTCACGGAACATATAGTCGAAGTTTTCCAACTTACGTACATCCCAACTATCTAATGATTGATTGAAGCTCGTTGCCCCGTCAAACATAAACGACATGTTGGTTACATTGCTGACGTCCCAGTTGTCCAAGGATTGATTGAAGCCAGCCACATCCTCAAACAAGTTACTCAAGTCAGTCACCGTACTGACATCCCAATCATTGATATTGGGTATTACATCTATTCCACTGAGACTGAAAGCGAAACTTAAATCCGTTACGCCACTTAAGTCCGGGATATCCGTTGCCGTGATTTTCAGGTTCTCACAACCATAGAATACAAATCTACTCCAATGTACGGTGCCCCAGTTTTTCACCTCCAACAGTTTAGCTGCATCATTTCCAACTAAAAGATAATGGAGTTCGATCGCGTGAAAAGGATTGCTTCCCGTCGGAGCGATACGTACCTCATAAGTTCCAGGTTGCGGAAACGTCACGAATGTTTCGCCGCTTCCATTTCCCGACCCGGTAACTGCCGGATTGTTGGTATCCACCCAGGTATAGGTGAACTCGCCTGTGGCCGGTATCTTGATGTCGTAGGGTCCGGTACCGCCGTCAATATCGGTCTTCCAGACAGTGATGAAATCGTTGGGGTCGGCGGGCACGCTAGACGTAATCCGAATTAATACCGTCCCATCATCGCTTAGATTGCCTCCCGATCCGGTATGGCCGCTATCATTTATCATGACCTCCAACGGCTGATCGTCCGTATTTCCGGGTTCGTTCTCATAAGTCACATTCGATGCCGCAAAAAAGGAATTGATATTAGCAAGTGATCCACTAATTGTCAAGCCGTTCGTCCCGTTTCCGGCGGCGGTTATCCCACTTGCCGGGGCGGCTATCAACCGACCAGCTGGAACATCCAAACGGACATTTATGTTACCGCTCCCGGCATCTACATCGGTAAAGCTGATACCGACCAAGGCCGAAGCCACATTTTCTATAACGTCGATAGTTGCCGGCAACGACACTTCCGGAGCATCGTTAACCGGGGTGATGTCGACCTGGATAGTTCCAACGCTGATATCGATTCCTCCCCCGCTGCCTGTATGGCCGTTATCGTTGATGAATACGTCAACCTGTGCCGCAGCGACACCGTAGAGGTTTGCTGCCGGCCGGAAAAAGATATTAGTGGGAACGTTAATGTAATTATTCAGGTCTGTCAGATTTCCGGTAAGGGTTAGCCGGTTAGTCAGGTGGCCGGTAATGGTAATCCCCGGACTCGAGGCAATATCAAAAATGCCGCCGGTTGCCTGCAAGGTCAACGTGAGCGCTCCTGAACCAGCGTCCACATCTTCGATGGTGGCTGCCGAAATAGTAAGGGCGTCGGTGGTAGCATCTTCCTCCACCGTTACGACCGCTGGCAGTCCCGTGACGGTGGGACTGCTGTTTGTACCTCCACCACCGCAATCGGTTGCTCCCGCATCGCCCGTAATCGTCCACCTTTTAGCTATTAATTGCTGTCGGGCCGTTTCGGCCGCCGTACCCGGGCAGTATTCCTGACCTGTCGCGTCCAGTGTGATATCGGATGGAACCGTGGGTAGGGACGCCCAACCGATGAGCGTAGCCCCGTAATTGGCGGAAGAAAGGCCCGTTGCGAGCAACATGCCGTCCATATCCGTTACATTGGAAATGTTCCAACTGCCCAGTGACTGATCGAAAGCCATGGCAATGAAAAACATATTGTTCATCGTGGTTACATTCGACACATCCCATCCACTCAAGTCCTGGTTAAAGACCGCCGCTTGATAGAACATAAATGACATATCCGCCACGTTGCCTACCTCCCAACCGCCGATGTCTTGATTAAAGACACTTGCACCCCAGAACATCCAAGACATGTCCGTTACAGCGGCAACATTCCAATTGGTAATGTTGCCGTTGAACGCCTTCGCACCGTTAAACATACTCGCCATGTTGGTTACGTTCGATACGTTCCAACCACTGAGATCACCATTAACCAACTGCGCCCTGGCGAACATCCGCACCAACGAAGACACGCCACTTAAATTGGGTGCATCACTTGCATTCAACACCATATTACTCGCGCCATCAAAGGCCATCTCCATCGATTGCCAGGCGATATCCCCCCATTGTTCGACGCTTACAAGTTTATCCGTTATAGATATATCTCTCCCCCCAAGCCGTATAGCCGGAAAATTTTCCGTAATTTCTACCGTATACGTTCCCGCTACGGCATAGGTGTGGACAGCATCGCCGGTTTGTCCTGTCGACGTATTGCCATCTCCCCAATCCACTGTATAATTATACCCCGATACATCCGGATTCACCGGAATGGTAATACTCTCACCGGGATTATCCGTTTTCCAAGTGGTGACGAATGGCCGTTGCGCCAGCGCAGTAAAGCTCATCAGCACAACTAACAGAGCAGTCCATAATCCAGCCAATGGCATGCGTAGACGTGGTAGAAATCTTTCCATAGCGCTACAAATTGACGGAAAATAGGCCGACCCCGCCACCCCTCTTTTGGGGGGGTATTCCCAAAACGCGTAAAGAAAGACCACACCCAATTTAGTTATTAAAAATTACTAGTGATGCGTTAAGTTTTTAAAATTTGTTGTAATACATTGTATATAAATATATTATAATCGTTCTTTGAT
>NZ_JBHEUZ010000017.1:0-112373 GCF_041925275.1 Parapedobacter sp. 2B3
CCAGAACACCGTGGGGGCGCCGTCCAAGCCCACCCACTGCCGCCGGCCGATCACCGATACCTCCCCGCCCGTGCGCAACAGGCTCGCCGCCGGGTTGATGACCGTGCGTAGCTGCCCGTGCTGGGTATGCGTGAGCGGCTGCTGGCCATGGGCCGTAATCGATGCCGCTGTCAGGAATACAACGGCAAATATTAATCTTCTCTTCATAAACGCTATACCTTCCATTTGACAATTGACAATTAACAATTAACGATTGACCACTAAAACTAGTACCTAAGCACAAAATACCCCTTCTTGTGCTCCCACTTCCCGCCTACCTTCACCTCAACGATGTAGAAGTACGTCCCTGCCGGCAATTGCTGCTGCCCCGTGCTGATGCCACGGAACACCACCCGGTCGTTGTCGTAACCGCTGGCCTCCCACAGCACCGTGCCGTTACGGCTGATGATGGTCACACGGTTGTCTGCGTAGTCCCGAATACCCTCAATCATCAAGAACTCGTTGATGCCGTCGCCGTTCGGCGACACCGCCTGGTGCACACGGATGGGGAAGCCCGACGACGGGTCCGTCACACGCACGGTCACCGTAACCGGTTCCGCTGCTTCGTGGTTGCCGTCGCCCGTCTGCGTGGCTGTGATCGTTACCGTGCCCAGCCGAAGGATGTTGAGTGTATTGCCGCTTACCGTGGCCACCTGTTCGTCGTCAATGCTTAGTGTTACCGGTAAGCCGCTGCTGGCCGATACATCCAGCTGGATGCTGCCCGCATTGCGGTTCACTTCCGCAGGGGCGTTCAGTGTGATGGATTGGTCTGCTTTCGTAATGGTCAGCGTAGCCGGTTCGTAGGTGAATGCGTAGTTAGACGATACTCCGCCGCTTACCGTGACCGCATAGCTGCCCGGGGCAGCGGTTACCGTAGCTTCCGTTGCCGCGGTGGGCCGGGTATCCAATGCCGAGGCATCATCGCCGGCAACGAAACCATCGTATGAGATGCCAAACGCTGGGTTCTCCTCTCCGTAAGCACGCGTGGCGTCCGATGTGCGCACCGCAAGTGGTGCTTTCGCGATGTGCAGGGTTCTGCTCACCGGTGCTGCCGCCGAGTAATCCGCATTGCCCGCCTGCGTAGCCGTGATAAGGATATCGCCCGCGCCACGGATGGTCAGTCTGTTGTTGTTTGCCAGGGTTACGATGTCCGTCGGCTTGCCGTCTGCATCCATAACCGTGTAAGTTACCGGCAATCCGCTCGTTGACTCCGCGTTAAGTATGACCGCATCATCGCCGTAGGTACGGTCAGCCAATGCACCCAGCTCCACCCACTGCGGCCTGCGGTCGACCAGTTCAAGCCCCACCGATACCGAACGCTCGCCGCCACCGCCGGCGACCACGCCGTTTGCCTGCAGCGTGTGCTGCCCCAGCTCAAGGTTTGCCGGGACCGGCAGCGAGCCGCCGAAGCGGCCGTCCGCACCAACCGGTAAATGACCGACCAGTTCCGGGGTGGAGAACAGGTAAACCGTTACCACCGTGCCCGGCTCGAAGCCGTTGCCGCTCACGTAAACCTGCGTGCCGTTGCCCTTGAGCAGCCGGATCACCGCATCGATCGCCGAAATCGGGATCCGTTCACCGTCCACGCCCAGCGAGGCAAGTTCCATCGCATAGCCGTCGCCGCTCAGCCGCAGGTATTCGCTGTCCACCACTTCCAGCATCACCGCTTCCACCTTGCCATCCGTGATGACCACCGGGATGCCCGGTTCAGGCTCCGGAAGGTTGCCTTCATCATCCGGCACCGGCTCGGTCGGGATGGCCTGCACCGTGCCGCTGGCCGATCCCGTGCCCACCCCGTTCACCGCCGAAACGCGGAACAGGTATGACCGGTTGTTCGTAAGGCCGATCACCAGCGACCGCGTCGCCGCAGAGGGCTCCCGGTCCGGAACAGTCCATGTTGTGCCTCCGTTGGCCGAGTATTCGATTACGTAATTAGTCACTGCGGGAATCACGTCCGCAGGCGCGTCCCATACCAGCATCACCTGCCGGTTGCCCGCTTCTGCATGCAATCCCGTGGGGGCACCCGCAAGGGTACCCACCGTGAAGCGTACCACCGTCTCGTTGCCCGCAGCGTCCGTAACGGTAAGGGTGTATTCGCCAGGCGTCGTGATGGGCGTGCCCGAAGTGTACGGCGCACCGTTCAGTGTGGCTGTACCCTCGGTGAAGGATGCCGAAGCCGCTCCGGCATAAAGCCCGCCGTCCGCAACACCGGTGATAGCCGGTGCGGTCAGATCAATCCTGAAACGGACCGTATCCGCATTGTTGAGGCTGTCCGCCACAACCAGCGTGTACATGCCTTCTCCGGTAACCGGTGTGCCTGACACAAACGCATCCCCGTTCAGCATAGCCGTGCCCTCGGTGAATACCGGGGTAACCTCGTGGTTATACAACCCTCCGTCCTCCACGCCGCTCACCGCCGGAGGCGTGGTGTCCGGGGCGGCCTTATCGATGGTAAAACTGATCGCCGTCTCGTTGCCCGCGGCATCCGTGACCAGCAATGTATAATCGCCCTCTTCGGTTATGGGCGTGCCCGAAGTGAATGCCTCGCCGTTCAATGTAGCCGTGCCTTCATTGAATGCCGGGGTAACCGGGCCGTTGTGAACTCCGCCGTCCGCAACACCGGTGATGACCGGTGCCGTCAGGTCGATCCTGAAACGGATCGCATCGGCGTTGTTGAGGCTGTCCGCCACAACCAGCGTGTACATGCCTTCTCCGGCAACCGGTGTGCCTGACTCAAACGCATCGCCGTTCAGCATAGCCGTGCCCTCGGTGAACACCGGGGTAACCTGATGGTTATACAACCCTCCGTCCTCCACGCCGCTCACCGCCGGAGGCGTGGTATCCGGGGCGGTCTTATCGACGGTGAAGCTGATCGTCGTCTCATTGCCCGCGGCATCCGTGACCAGCAATGTATAATCGCCCTCTTCGGTTATGGGCGTGCCCGAAGTGAATGCCTCGCCGTTCAATGTAGCCGTGCCTTCGTTGAAGATCGGGGTAACATCCGTATTATAAGACGCACCATCTTCCACACCCGTGATCTCGGGCACGGTCTTGTCAACCACGAAATTAACCGTGTCGGCATTGCCAGCAGCATCCGTAACAACAAGCGTATAATTATCCTCATCGGTAATCACCGTGCCTGAAGTGAATGTCTCGCCGTTCAATGTAGCCGTGCCTTCATTGAATACCGGGGTTACGTCCGTATTATGAGACGCACCGTCATCAACACCCGTGATCTCGGGCACGGTCTTGTCAACCACGAAATTAACCGTGTCGGCATTGCCAGCGGCATCCGTAACAACAAGCGTATAATTATCCTCATCCGTAATCACCGTACCCGAAGTGAATGCCTCGCCGTTCAACGTGGCCGTACCTTCGTTGAATGCCGGGGTCACGTCCGTGTTGTATGAAGCCCCGTCTTCCACGCCCGTGATTTCGGGCAGGGTTTTGTCAACCACGAAATTAACCGTGTCGGCATTGCCAGCAGCATCCGTAACAACAAGCGTATAATTATCCTCATCGGTAATCACCGTACCTGAAGTGAATGCCGCGCCGTTCAGCATGGCTGTGCCCTCGTTGAACGTCGGGGTCACATCCGTATTATAAGACGCACCGTCTTCCACGCCCGTGATTTCGGGCAGGGTTTTGTCAACCACGAAATTAACCGTGTCCGCGTTGCCAGCGGCATCCGTAACGATGAGTATATACGCATCCTCATCGGTAATCACCGTGCCTGAAGTGAATGCCGCGCCGTTAAGCGGGCCGTGCCTTCGTTGAAGGCTGGGGTCACGTCCGTGTTATATGAAGCACCGTCTTCCACATCGGTGATCTCGGGCACGGTCTTGTCAACCACGAAATTAACCGTGTCCGCGTTGCCCGCAGCGTCCGTTACCACCAGTGTATATTCATCCTCATCGGCAATCACCGTGCCCGAAGTAAACGCCTCGCCGTTCAATGTGGCCGTGCCTTCATTGAACGTGGGCGTTACATCCTCGTTATAGTATTCACCGTTCTCAACGCCTTCCACCTCAGGCACCGCCTGATCAAGCATCGAAGCATCCGTCACCGCAATGGCACTGTTTCCCGCAACATCCGTGACCGTCACCGACAGCGTCAACGTACCATCCCGAAGGCCGCTCACATCGATGCCGCTGACCGGATCGGTGGTTGTCATAAGCGTACCGGTACCCGTAACCGGTGTGCCGCCGCCACTGCTCGTAATCGCGTAGCTGTAGACCGCACCCGCTTCCGCTTCGCTGAAGGTGAAGCCGATTGAAGCAGCCTCCGTTGCATTGATGACATCGTCGTCAACGCTCACGCTATGGCCGGCAGGGGCCGTGGTATCTATCACGACCATCAACGCATCGGAATATACGCTGGTATTACCTGCCGTGTCGGCGGCTGTAATCTGCAGTTGGTGGGTACCTTCCATCAGGCCCGATACATCCAGGCTCCAGCTGCCGTCGGCATTGGCCGTGGTGTTGGTGAGGCCGCCCTCCAGGTCAGACCGGGCGTGCACCCGTGCATTGGCCTCCACCGAGCCGGCAGCGCCCTGCAAGGTCAGGTCGGTCAGGTTCGTAATGTTGTCCGTATCGCTTTCGCCCGTATCCGAGGCCGCCGCCAGATCCGGCACGGCAGGTTTCGCATGCGGGGTGGTGTCTATGGTGATTTCCAGCGCAGCGGACGCTGCGGAAGTATTCCCCGCCGCATCCGTGGCCGTGGCCGTCAGGTTATGCATGCCTTCCGTCAGCGGCGTGCCGGGCGTATAGCTCCAGTTACCGCTGCCGTCCGCTATGGCGGTACCCAGCTCGCCGTCTACATCGGAGGTGACCGTCAGGGTCGCGTTGGCTTCGGCCATCCCGGTCAGGGTCGGCGTATTATCGTTCGTGATGCCGTCGTCACCTTCGCCCGAATCGGACGCAGGATCCAGCGCAAGGCCCTCGGGTGCGTTCGGCGCCTCCCGGTCTACGACATGGGGTCCGCCGCCGGTAAACGCCGGTACATAGCCGTTGGTACCGTTGCCGTTGCCAAACGCATCGGTGATGCCCGAGTTCGCCTTCACATCCAGCCGCAACGTACCCGCACCGGTGATTCCATCGATGGTAACGGTAACCGTATTACCCGTAGACAACGAGGCATCGGCAATGTTTCCGCCCGGCGAGCCCGTTCGGGTAAGCGTGAAATCATCCACGGTAACGTTATCCGGGGCTTCATTGAAGGTCACCGTAAACTGGATCTCTTCCGCGGATGCCGAAGGTGTGCCGTTCACTGCGACAGCCGTTACCGTGGGCGGCGTCACATCGGCAACCGTGAAATTCCAGGTGGTCAGGTCCGAAATACCGGCATAGGCATTGCCTGCCAGATCGGTAACCGCTCCGCTTGCTACCTGGATATAGTAGCTATTGAGCTCGTTCAGGTCGGCCGCCGGATTGATCGTCAATTGGTTATCCGTAATCGACAGCTGGCCGCCGTGTGCTGCTGCATCGATGATGGCTACCGGGCTATACAACGCGCCGTAGATCACGATATTGCCGGAACCCAACGCGATATTTTCGCTGAAAGTCATCCTGAAATCAGCACCGGGCACGACTGTAGTTGATCCGTCTGCCGGACTGAGGCTTTGCAGGTTGGGGGCAACGGCATCCACGAGCACACCCGTGGTCGCCCCTACACCGTTGAGCGCCCCCGTCAGGAAATTGTTCTCGGCATCGCGCAGGGTTCCCCCATTTGGTTCTACGGCCGCAGCCACCTCAATGCCGTCGTTATCGAGATTACCGGACACAACGGTATAGGCGAAAACGAGTTCCGAACTGCCGCTGCCCGATTGGTAGCTAGCATATACCGTCTCCTCACCCACCGTGAGTGCGATACGCGGCGTACCCCCGCCTGTATCGACCGTGACCGCTTCGTTGGTGTTTACGGTAAAAGAAAGTGTTCCACCCGCCACGTACCAGCCATCCGCAGGCACACTGACACTGCTTACAACGGGCGGCACATCATCGGTTACGGTAATGGTAAAACTCTTCCTGAAGTCCGCCTCGCCGTCGGAGGTCTGCACACAGATGTTATACGTGCCGGGGAGCAGCGGCCCCGCTGTTTCCAATACATTGCCGTTGAGCTGGAAGCTGCTGTTACCGCTGTCGTCCGTACAGGTACCCCCTGCCGTACCGGTGGTGTTGAGTGTATATGTAAAAACCTCACCATCATCCACATCGGTGGTAGACAACGTGCCTACTTCGGTTCCTGCTGCCGTTGCGCTTTGCAGGATGGTGCCGGCACTTAATGTGATATCGGTAGGCGCATCATTCACCGGGGTAACCTGCAACGTAACCGTTTCAGTCGCCGACTGGGCTCCACCGGTTCCCGTATTGCCGCCATCATTGATGGCTACTGTAAGCGTTACATCGGTGGTCGCATTCAGTGCCGTGGTGTAGGTCACGATGCTTGCAGCGATAAACTCATTAACATCTTCTATCGATCCGGTCAATGTAAGGGCACTGCTGGTCCCCCCTACGGTAACATCGGCTCCGCCGGTCGCCGACAGCGACCCGCTCGTAACCGATAAGGTCGCGGTTACCGCAGCTGATCCCGCATCCACATCAGCAAAGCTGATGCCCGTCAGTGCCGATTCAACGTCTTCGGTCACGGCGATAGTGGCCGGTGCCGTTATCACAGGCGCATCGTTCACCGCGGTAACCAGCAGCGTAACCGTTTCGGAATCCTGTTGAGCCTCACCGGTTCCCGTGTTGCCGTTGTCATTGATCGACACGGTCAACGTTACATTGCTGGTCGCATTCAACGCAGTGGTGTACGTCACGTTGCTCGCAGCGATAAACGTATTGACATCCGCTATCGTTCCCGTCAATGTCCGCGCACTGGCGGTGCCCCCGACCGTAACACCGGCCCCCGTAGTCGCTGACAGCGAACCGCTCGCAACCGCTAAGGTCACGGTTACGTTTCCTGATCCCGCGTCCACATCGACAAAGCTAATGCCGATGAGTGCCGCCTCAATATCCTCAGTCACGGCGATGGTGGCCGGTGCCGTTATCACAGGCGCATCATTCACCGGGGTAACCGTAAAGCTAATGGTGCCATCGGCAGGTCCGGTGTCTGCTGCATCACGTATACGGGTGGTTATCGTGAAGTTCTGGTCGTTATCGGCCGATGGCGTGAAAGCCACGGCCGCCAGCGCTCCATTGACATCGGCAACAGAACCGGTTACCGTCCATACTCCGGAAGCAAAGGTTGATGTTGCCGAACCGTAAGTCCCTGTGCCAAGCGAACCTGCCGCCACATTGCTTAATGTTAATGTTGCCGTAATGGTTTCGCCTGTATCAGGGTCGGTGACTACCATATCATCCAACGCCACGGCGCTGCCGCCTTCTGTTGCACTTTTGCTTTGGGTAAGATTGGTGGCTGTTGGGGCATCGTTTACAGCAGTAACACTTATGGAGATTGTTCCATCTGCCGGACCTGTATCCGTTGCATCGCGTATACGGGCAGTTATTGTAAAGTCTTGGTCGAAATTGGCCGCAGGGCTAAAAGCTACAGCAGCCAATGCTACATTTACATCGGCGACAGAACCGCTTACCGTCCATACGCCAGAAGCAAAGGTTGACGTTGCCGAACCGTAAGTTCCTGTGCTAAGCGAACCTGCCGCCACATTGCTTAATGTTAATGTTGCTGCAATGGTTTCGCCCGCATCAGGGTCGGTTACTACAATATCATCTAATGCGACAGCGCTGCCATCATCTTCTGTAAAGCTTTTGCTTTGGGTAAGATTAGTGGCTGATGGAGCGGTGTTTACCGGAGCAGAACCCGCCTCAATTTCAACTTCAAAGATGAGGTCTTTATCATCATGAGCCACACTGCCAACATACATACGACCACCTGGGTAAAAGCTCTCAAATGCAGACTGCAATATCCATTTACCGAAATTGAGCTGAGCCCGATTGTCATCGACTCCTTCAAAACTAAATGTATAAAACTGGCCATTGCTAATTGCGATATTCTGACTGGATACATCTACAACAGTAAAATTTGTACCAGATATATCCTCTACAATAGTGCTCTGAGGTATTGTAACCGTCCCCAATACATCTCCAGACAAGCCATTTCCCTGTCTGATAGTAAGTGTTAGATCTTGAGGGTAGAGACTCCCATTATATCTACTTAGGAACTTTATTTTGGATAACGTACCATTCCCACAAGCTGTAAAACTTTGCCCAAAATGGGCTAAATCATTTGTCATCTCGTTTGCTGCATCTGCTATTGTTGCAGAAATTATGCAATCATCGCTTGCCGCAGTAACACTAACCATTTTGGTTGCGGCAGTACTGTTATCGGTACCATCATTTACTACAAAAGAAACAGTGCGGTTAGCCGTATTAGGATTATCTGACGTATTGTTATAAGTTATAGACCTTAAAGCCGTCTGCCATTGTGCCAATGTTGCTGTGGCGCCGGCAGAAGTTAGTGTAAGTACGCCCGCATTATTACTACTTATTGTAATATTGCCCATAGTAGCGGGATTGCTGGTAAATACCAATACATCCTGCCCGCTTTGAAAATTGCCACTAATACTTACCGTTGCAGAAGCTAAAGTTGTATTGTCTGTATCTGTTACCGTTAACGCGTTATCTATGGCAATGGCAGTGCCTTCTATAAAGGCTGTGGTGCCAGCGCTGGCGGTTAGGGTTGGGGCGGTATTTACTGGTGTTGCTGTTGCTGCGCCTATCTCAATATCGTCAATCCTGAAATTCTGAAAAGAAGTGCCCGTTGCAGCAAACTCTATTCTGATTTCATCCACATTTCCAAAAGCAGGTATAGAAGTGAACTCATCTGTGTACATTACCCCTGTACTCATATCATTCCTACTGAGGCTTGCCCCTGACACGAGTACCCCGTCTTTATATCCGTTATATACGATATCCCAGTCAGTAAAGTTTCCAAACGGTTGGACTTTTATAGACCTAAATGAAAATTCGCTTCCGTCATTGGATTTGATGATAGCCCGAGCCAGATTCGCATTGGGACTGGTTCCTACTCCCTGGATAATAAGCAATTCATTACCGCTGATTGAGGTTCCTACTACCCGAGCTGTATGGCTTGGATTCAACGTCTCTGAGGTAATGTCAAAGCACTGAACCGTAGCAGTAGCTGATCCCGTACCCGAATTTAATTCGGTAATCGAACTATATAACCCCTCAAAATCAGTGACACCTATAGAAGGTGCGCATGCAGTTGGTGCTGCTGTTGCCGTTCCTAAATCATCTACCTGTAACTGGTCAAATCTTAAGTACGTTTTTCCTGCTCCCTCTCCCGTACTGCCGGGATTGCTCGCAACATTACCATCTATATTTCCGGTAATTATCAGCTTTGTGGCAACCGGCAGGCCACTGATATCAAGATTAGCTATACCTGCTGCAGATTGTTTAGGAACATCATATACTGTAACTAAACCACCGTTATCCGTAGTGATAAAGATATCCTGCGTATGAGAAGTTGTCAAATTCCATAAGCTAATAGATTTAGGTTTAAAAGGTGCATTTCCTGAAAAACTAAATGTTGTTTTGGTTTCTATATAAGTATTTCCACCTTCATTATATAAGTAATCCCAGATTACGTTGCCGGTATAACCGCTTTCTCCATCCGCAGTCAGCACATAATCAGTTCCATTGGCATATACATTAAATTGGGCATTGGATGATGAATTATAAATACCACTTGTAGGTGCACCGCTTCCAGTTATATAATTAGATTGGTCAAATATAATGGTAGTTGTCTGTAGCACCTCCGTAAAATCCTTCATCGCTACAGAATTCGCCAGCGGCTTCGCTTCTATATCTCCTTTTTGTATTTCTAAATCCCAATCGCCGTTAAAAGCTGCATTTCCCGTCCGGTTATCCGAAGCAGCCACATCCGCATGGGTATTGCTTTTGATGATTTCCAGAAACTCATCCCCGGCTTCGCCTTTGCCCAGTTCGCAACCATATAACAGGAAGTCGCCCCCCGTTTTGATCGCCCCGTTTACCACCCGCGCAAACTCCGGGTGGCTTTTGAGCGTGCCCCCATCTACCGGTGTGTTGCCCAGCAGCAGTTCGCCGGCACGGGCATGCGAGAAGAGGTGCACCGCATGCAGGTTTTCATAGTGTTCCAGCGTTTCTAATAGGTATACCAGGCCGTCCGTACCCTGCGGTATTTCCACCAACTCCACGCCCGGTTTCACCAAACGGCTAAACTGCCGATAGTCTTTGATGTTCCGGTCGACAACCAGCAGTTCCTTTACCGGAGATTTGCGGATAACCAGCTCGTCCCCGCTTACCAACGGCTGTGCCGGAGCATTCCCCGCATGGACCTTGCTGTAATTAAACGCACTTTTTGGCAGGCCGACCAACGCCGGATCAACGAGGTAGGTTTTATTGCTCCCCGAGCCATAAGCCCCCCGCCGGCCACTGTAATACGCCGAGGCTGCTGCACTGAGCGAAAGCGGACTGGCCACCATGGCCAGTTGTATCAAAGCTGTACTGAATTTCTTGCTTTTCATTGTACGATTGGTCAAACTCATCGTCGTAAGTTTCGTCTATCCGGTTGTTTGTTGTAGGTTATTTCCTTTCGGTGCGATTCCGAAATCGTTCTCGTGTGCGTATTGGATCTTCCACCCAGTGAAACCTAATACCTGGTAAATCGATATTCTTCACATGGAGGATACAGCAGAAACTGGTGGGTAGATGTTACATGCATAAACTAGGCGGATGTATGTTTGTTTACTTCATTAATTGTTCCGTTGAGCCACCACTCCGGCTACCCCTCAGTATGATTATCTGGCGATTTGGGATAGGTGACTTTTCTATTACAATTATCAGAAAACTTTTTTTAATAATTGGAAATTTTTTTTTTCAAAATGATGCATAGGTTTCACCACGTCTGACCGCGACAGTGATGTCAAAACAACCGGCCAGCCCTTTCGAAGTCTTCGACCGCTGATAGGGAAATTTTGACGGAAAAGTCGGGGTGCGTGGTATTAATTGGAGATTTCGGAGCTTATGACCGCCGGATTCGTCAAAATCCCCAGCGTCATTTCTGGCAAAGCGTCCTATGGCACAGTGCACTCTCCGAAGCCAGTTAGGACTCCATTTCATTACTCATGCTGCTAAGATAGCGTTTTTTACAGCAATCCCTGTTTCCCACCGAACCGGTAACGCAGCCCGATTTCGTGGGTGGTGTTGCTGATACGCCGGTCTAGCGGCTCGTTTCTTTCGGTGCGATTACATTCGCATCGCTCCCTGCCGTATCTTTCCAGAATGCCATTTCGCTGTACTTTTGGAATAAATCCGGCGGCAGGATAGACCGCCGCTGCTTAAATTCCACTTTGCGGGCCACGGTGTGCAGCCCTTTTACGCCCAAGGTATAGTCAAATTCGTCGTGCGAATAGTCGATGTTATCGAAATCATGCTGATATGGCTCCATCCCCGTAAACCCATAAATCAGTTTCATCGTCCGTTCGGGAAAACGGGCTAGCAGCTCATAATCCACCAACAGCAGCCGATCCGCATACTCGCCGTAGAAGGCTTCCTTAAGTGCAGTGAGCGCGATGCCCACCACCCCATTCAGCAGGCTCTCGCAGCGGGTGTATACCGTAGCCCGGTTGCCCGCGGAAAACATCCGGCTGTAATCGAAGGGGTTCTTGCGGTAGATTTTCTCGAAGCTGTCCATGATCCATGCCGGATCGCGCACGAGACAGATGATTTTAAAATCGTCAAACAGCTCGACCAACTGATGCATGCGGGCTGTCCACAGGCGGTTGGTATCGAAAATGACGTCCTTCGGATTATCCTGGTAATAGGCATTGAATAGCGCTGAACAGATGGCTTTCCGCTTCTGCTCGTCGAAAAACGAGTAAAATTCGCTGCCGGCGCCGATCTGCTCCAGGCAGCCGTTGATAAGTGAGGCTACCGGACTGCTCATCGCAGCATGTACACCGGGATTCTGGGTGAGTATACCCGATAGCAATGTCGATCCCGAGCGCGGCAAGCCCGAGATAAAATGTAGCTGTTTCATGTAGGTAGCGTTTCTGTAAGCAGCCGGCTTGCCGGGTTGCTATTCAATAATGAGGTTAAATAGGAGGCCAATTGAGCCGCGGAATTTTCGAGCGCGTCCGTTCCGGTATCGATGACCAAGTCGGCATCGATGGGTTCTTCATACGGGTCATTTACTCCGGTGAGGTTGGCCAACCGATCCGGATGGCCCGCCGGCAGTGCTGCCCGCGCGTAAAGCCCTTTGGTATCCCGTTGCCGAAGCACGTCCAATGCACACCGGAGCCATACCAAACGGGCGCCACAGTTTTCGCTGAAATAAGCACGAGTAGCTCTATAAGGGTTGATAACAGCCAGGAGTACCACATCGGCATCGGTTTCATTGGCTAGGTGCGCCAGTCGCCGCAGGTGCTCCAGCCGGTCGGCTTTGCTGAACCCGAGGTCGGCGGAAAGCGTTTTCCGCAGGTCGTCACCATCCAATACAACAACCTTGTAACCTAACGCAATCAATTTTTCACTGGCAAGCGCTGCCAATGTCGTTTTACCAACACCTGAAAGTCCAGTAAACTGAACTATATGTTGCATGCGCTTGAAACGGTTGTTGATTTACACCCGCTGGCAATCGTGGTAAATGTAAGATACATAGCCGTAGCTTTCGTGTTTCATCTTAGTATTGGCAGTTCCGATTAAGCCATCATCTACCAGCTTCCGCCTCCCAATATCACAGCCATCTCTTCTTGGATTCGGTATAGGTGACTTTCTGATCGCAATGATGGTAATTTTTTCTAATATTTCGAAATTTTTTCAAGGGAAATTGATTGGAATGGGCGGGCACCGGGTTTGGCACCGGCAGTGCTCCGGCCTGTCGCGCGGGTAAGGTTGGGCGCGGCGCGGTACGCGGGTTATCCAATCTGCGCGGACTTTCTTGACGAGTAAAACAAAATGAACGCGAATTACCGCTAGGTAAAACCTGCTACTGACCCAAATTCACAAAAAACTGGACCGATTCACAAAATCCATTAACATATGGAAAATATTCGCTAAAAATCACTCAATGTATCGTTAGTGCATTATTTTGCTTAAAATAAGTTTGCTATCTTGGCCTTAGCAGTACACGCCACGCTACCCATCGGAACAGCGTCTCGGAGCGTGCCTTTTGCTTTTACAAGGGCCCGAATGATTGTCATCACCACCAAAAAGAGCGTACGAAAACCAGCGGATTCCTTCGTGAACCTCTCAGGGATGGACCATGAGTTGGCGTGCAATATCTTAGGGTTGCCGGATGAAACGGGGCTTGATGAAGAACGAACACCCAATTAAAGAAATGGAAGAACTGAAATCATATTTGAGAAAATTAATCAACTTCACGGATGAAGAAATGGAAATGTTTAAATCGTTGTTTTCTGAAGCCCAACTTAAAAAACACGATTATTTTGCACGGGAAGGAGAATACTCCTCAAAATTGGCTTTTCTTTCCAAGGGTGTAATGCGGGCGTTTTTCCGAAGCAATTTAGGAAACGAATACAATAAAACATTCTTTACACCTCCTACTTTTGTAGCTGCTTATTCTTCTGTTACGACAAAACAAAAAAATCTCATTAATATTCAGTGCCTAACAGAATGTTCGATATTGGTAGCCGATTTTGACAAAATAACTTCGCTTTACAAAGATTTCCCTAAAATTGAAAGTCTTGCCAGAGTATTGGCGGAATACAAGTTCGCCATAAAAGAAAAAAGAGAAATTGAACTTGTAACGCTCGAAGCAAAAGAACGCTACAACATTTTCAGGCAAGAACATCCTGATTTAGAAAATCAAATCAGTCAGTATCATATCGCTTCATACTTGGGAATCTCACCAACACAATTGAGCCGGATAAGGGCTAAAAAGTAAAATCTTTACATATGTAAATGTTTTTCGCTTTTCTTCTTGTGAACTTTGCAGAATGATATTAAGCGGAAATAAAATGACTATTAGCATACTTGCCATCATATTTCTTTTGACCAATGCGGTATATGCACAAAGCAATAAAATTTTATTTGTAATGAGCGCAGCAGATACCATTGAGTTGAACAACGGAGAAAAGCTCAGACAGACAGGGGTGTTTTTGAATGAATTTTATCTTGCATGTAAATCAATGATTGATGCCGGATATACCGTAGATTTTGCTACCCCAAATGGAATTGTTGCAACCATTGATGAAGAAAGCATTGATGATAAATATTGGAAGAAAAACTTAGAATTAAAGGATGAAGCACTGACCTTTATTAAAACTAATGACTTATTCAACCACCCAAAAACACTTGAAGAAGCTATTGATGCAAAATCAGATTACATTGGTTTGATAATTCCGGGAGGACAAGGCTTAATGGTGGATTTGATGGCAGACAAAAACACACCGATCCTTTTAAAATACTTCGCAAAAGAAAACAAGCCAGTAGGGCTTATTTGTCATGCCCCAAGTCTTATTTTAACGATACCAAAAGATGAAAATCCATACGTTGGTTTCAAAGTCAATTCAGTTTCATCGTTTGAGGAATTCGTTATTGAGCGTTTTATAATGAAGGGGAAACCTGAAAACAGGAAAATAGCAAAAAAACTGAAAAAGTTAGGGTTAAAGTACAGAAGCGGTCTGCCGAAGTCAGACTTCGCAATAAGAGATAGAAATTTAGTAACAAGCCAAAATCCATTTTCCGGACGTTCATTTAATAAATTATTTTTAGAAGCACTGACTGATTATTTAAGCAAAGAATAGCCTGGGCTCATTCGCTGACCAGGCAATCAGATTCAATAAACGTTTGCAACAACTCGACGTACCAACGGTAACGTACAACCAAAACCCTTGTGAGCTGGGCCTGAAGGCTGATCTTGCATATCGCCACTTCGTTTATATTTTCCTTTGATTTTGACTTAAATTCGAATACCTTTGGGTATCCAATTGGCCCGTAGGTCGACTTGCCGGTCCAACTGAAATGATGCGAACAGAAAACCATGTTGCCGAAGAAACCTTGATCCGACTACGTGCCGGCTCGCGGGTGGATTTCATGGTTGTGTACGACCAATTCCAGAAAGGGCTGTTTACCTTCGCATACCATTACCTCCGGGATAAAGACCTCGCCGAAGACGTTACGCAGAGCGTGTTTATGAAAATATGGGAAACCCGGCATCGCATCAACCCGGCGCTTTCCTTTGCCGGTTACTTGTACCGCATCACGCGGAATGAGGTGTTCAATGAACTCAAGGCCATCGCCAACCGTGAAAAGGCAAAGGCCGGCATGGCTATGGCCACGCCGGAACCCCTGGCGCTTTCCGTGGATACGATCGTTGAGCAACGGGAATACGAGGAGCTGCTGGAGGAAGCCGTTCGGGCGCTCCCCCCACAGCGGCAACGGATTTTCAGGCTTTGCCGCCAGGAGGGGCTGACCTACCAAGAGGCCGCTTCGCAACTAGGCATCTCGTATTACACGGTGAAGGAACACATGACGCTCGCCATGCAGGCAATCAAAAACCACCTCGGCCGCAATGCGGTGTTCATATTCTTTCTGGCCACCGTCTACGGCTCCACCTGAATGGTTTCGCCCGGCCGGAATGTGTATGATCGGAACGGCGTTCCTCCACGCAGTAGGTTAGCGGTCAGTTGGGATCCAGACCGTTCGATGTGGATATCAAACGGCCGTACCCCGAACGCGCCCACATTCTGGAGTTGCATGTGATCCCAGTCATCGGGCAACTGTGGTGTCATCGAAAACCGGTGGAAACCCGTGGGCCGTATCCCGAAGATACCTTCGGTAAAGATGCGGCAATACAGGGCGCTCTCTGCCGATAGGTGGCGCTGGCTACCTTCGGGCCACGCTTCGATGGGATAGGGCACGTGATCGCCCAACAGCCTCGTGGTCGAATAGTGATTGAGGTAGGTCATCGCCTTTTCGATTTCGCCGGCAGCGAAGATACCCCGGAGGGCGTATAGCGTTGATCGGTCCCAAAAGGTTTCGGTACCAGCCTGCGTCAGCAACCCGTCGGTCGTCCACAGCCGCGGCGAAAGCAGCGCATCGATGGTTTCCGGTGCGCGGTCATAGATGCCTACGGTAAGCGGGATGCTTATCCACGAACGCAGCACATCGTTACCGGCATAATAGCGGTACGTATCGAACCCTTCTACCGTGGCACCGAAATGTTGCTCGATGGCAGTACGGATGCGCTTGGCTTGCCGTCGATAATTGGTAGCAACCCGGCGCGGTAGTCGTAACTCCTCGGCCAGGTAAGCGGCGGAAATCAACGCGTCGTAGTAAAGCGATGAGGTGCACAGGTTAGCATCGCCCGCCGGAAAACGGCCTTCCAGCTCGTCGCTGTCGGAGGCGACCACACCATCTGCATTGATTTTCCGCTTTGAAAACTCCAGGCACCATTCGATCAAAGGCCACAACTGCTCAGCTTCTTCCCTATCGGCCCGTGCCAGGGCGTATCGCGCTGCGCCGTAGGCGATCATCGCCGCATCACCGCGGTCGCCGGCGCCGCCCCACACGTCGTCGCCCTCGGCGATGATGGAGCTGGGTATGGGCTTGTACTCGGGGTTCATGAACCGCGCAAAATGGCGGAAGGCGTTCAGCGCCGAGGCATTGCCGATGTCGTAGTGCAGGAACGGGAAAAAAGGGTTGATGTATTCGGCTTGATCATTGGCCCAAATGGCCGCGTAGTACGACTCGCCGCCGGGGCCGTGCATATAGCCCCCTTTGGTGTTGAAAATACTTTCGGCTGCTCGGATCTTGGCAAAGGCAAATGCGGTATTCAACGTCTCATCGGGCGAATGGAACACCAGCTTGGACCACATCTCGGCAACAAAGGCTGCGCGTACCTGTTGTGCCGCGTCAACGTTGGGTACAATGGCTTGCTGGTCGTCGCTATGGGCCTGGATGGAAGCGTCGAACATACAAACCTCGCCGGGTTTAAGGTAATGCACCCCGCCCGACGGGATATGGAGCTGGGCAAGGAGCGTGTAGCTGCCGGACACCCCTTTTTCGGGGTCCGTATGATAGATGGTGTGCTGAACAGGCACGGTCACCTCGATGACACGATCGGTAATGTTTTTCAACGTATAGCGTTCGTAAAAAACCGGTTGGTCCATCGCCGGGAAATAGGTGCGGGTGAGCGCCACGAGCGCCGGGCCCCGGTCGGTGGGCTCATCGCCGGCCCCCAGCTCGCTCTCTACGGTGAGCAGGCCATTGAGGCGCATGGACTTGACGGTCTCGCGGTTGAGCGACCGGCCATTGACCTGCAACTGCGACACGAAGTCGATGCCAAACCGACGCATGAGGCTGGCGTGGGTATTGTTGGGGATGGTGCGCAACATGGGCCATACGAGCGACCGCTCCAGGCTGAAAGACCCATCGGCATTGACGCCGTAGCGCAGCACCGCCGACAGGTACTGGCCGCTCATTTCGATGTGGTCGTAATGCGGAATGCGGCCATCCACGTTCCATCGGATGCCGCCGTCGATATCGATTTGCCAACGTTGCTGCGCGGTAAGCCCCTCGGGCATGCTGCAGGTTCCTAAGAAAATTAAAAGATAAGCGATTGGGTTCTTCATTACTGTTTATTGTCGTTGATGATTACAGGAAGTGGGCCGTTGCCCCGCACCGTGACGTCGGTGCTGTGTTCTACCAGCACGGCACGGTCGCTGCCGCTGACGGCGTTGTGGGTTACCGATGCACCATCCGTGCCCGATACGTAGATGGCCTGCGCTCCGGTGGCTTGGATGACGTTGTTGCGGATGACAATGTTTTTGTTGAGCGGCGGTGGTGGACCGTCGATGCCCGACACGGCGATGTTGATGGCCGTGCCGGTCTGCCTGCCGTGGCCGTAGCCGCAATCCACGATCCAGTTGTTTTCGATAACGACGTCGGCCACCGGCCCGCTTTCGCGCCAGCCACTTTCGGCGCCAAGCTGGATGGCTGTACCACTGCTCTGCTGGATGGTATTGCCGACGATACGTACCCGGTTGGTTTTGATGAGGTACGCCCGCGCCAGGTGGCTCCGCACGGTGTTGTTGGTGATTTCCGCCGCCGGCCTACGGGTTTCATTGGTGAGGTAGTGGCTGGCAGCGTCGCCCGAAAGGGGCCCGTCGAGTTGCACCGACACCCGCCACTCGCGGTGGCTTGTGTCTACGCCACGTACTGTATAGGTGGCTACCGGTTCCAACGATCCGCGCGCCACCAGCGACAATGTATCGCCCACATCCGGGAAATCCAGCGACAGCGCATGGAGGTCGGCCTGCGCTACCGCGATGTCTACCCAGCCTTGGCGTGTGGCATTCGGGTACAGCGTATAGTAATAATTGTGGATGTTGGTGCAGTCGTCGCCCTGCCCACCAAACTTGCAGGCGTCAAGCACAATGCGCCCCTTGCAGCTGGTAAAGTGCGTGGCATCGGTGTTGGTAGACACCACGCTGCCCGGTTCGGGGATGACCTGCAGGTTGCGCAGGAAGATGTCTTCGCTGCGGTGGCCCACCACACCCATACCGGGCTGGCTATGGATCGTCACATCGGTCAGGGCGATGTTCTTGGATTCCTTGATAAGGATTCCCGGCCGGTAGTGCGCCGAGTGCCGCAAGATACACAGGTCGCCCGGCTGCGGTTTCGCCCCTGAAAAAACCCGGATGGTGGTGTCATCGAGCCATTCCTTTTTATCGTGCCAAGCACCGGTATACACGCGTGCTTTTGCCACATCGTAGAAATGGATACGGCCGGTCACCGCGCTGTCGAGCATCGTGTAGCGGCCGGTGTCTACCTGCATGTCGAAATAGCTGTCGGTCACGGCGCCGATAACCCCGATGGTGTGGGGAGGCCGCTTATACGTAAGTGTAAGCCCGTTGATGCGCAGGTTTTCGGCACCGGTGATGGAAACGGCCTCATACCACCCTTCCAGCACCAGGGTTGCCCCCGCGGCTTCTACGGTCACCTCCCGGCTACCGGCGAGGTCTAAAGCGATGACGTAAGGAGCATCGGGCTTGAATAAGTGACCTTGCACATCTTCGCCATATTGGCCGCTGATAGCCTCGTACTCGATGCGACGTGCCTCAGCATCGCTAAACCGGTACACACCCGGCGGGAAGTAGACCGTTGCGCCGGGCTGACTCCGGGCAGCAGCCATTGCCTTCCGGAGCGCAGTGGCATCGTTTTGGCCATCGTCTGGATAGGCGCCGTATGCGGTGACGTCTATCCGGCTTGCGGTGATGCCGTTCGCGCAAGAAATATGCGGGCCGGATAGGGCTAACGCCAGCCCCAGCATGCTTATGTGAATTGTGGTCATCGTTTTTAATTCATATGCGTTTGGATGAATGCCAGTTCGCCGGACGGGTACGTGCCCCGTACGTCGACCTCGGTATAGCTTTGCAATTTAGTTAAAAAGAAATCAAACCGCTCCCAGTCTGAACTAAGCGAGTGTTCGTGGGTATGCAGCCACCGGAAGGTCTGCCTGAAAGGCTCCCAGCCGATTGCCTCCTGGATACGGATGAGCGTATACATGAGCGCGTCGTGGGTGAAGCGCCCTTGCAGGAATGCGTTTTCGTATGAATCGCCGCCGTCCGACCGGTAATAGGATTTGGCCTCCGTGCCGGTGTACAGCTTGTCGCCTTGCACGAACGAGCCGTTGAGCTGATCCAGAGCATAGTACATGCGGAAGTTGGCAAACAGTTCATCGTTCCAGTTCCAATAGGCGGTGGTGCCGGGATAACGGTCGCCGCCGGCGCAAAAATCGTGAGCGATCTCGTGCATGATGCCGAATTCCCAGTCGCTGCGCTGGGCCACACTACGCAGGGATGCCGGCACGTGCACGCGGTGCCAGATGATGGGATTGCCGGCGTAAGCCCACGAACGGGGGTTCTGATCGACTGCCAGAATGGTGATGGGCTCGCCGCCGTAGGGCTCACCGCCGATGAGTTCGGTATATGCCCCATACACGCGGTCGAGTTTGGCCAGCCAGTCGGTGAGTGCCTCCTCGCTCACGACAGCAGCATCTTCGGGCCGGAGCCGAAGGCGCAGGTGTTGGCTCGACAGGGTGAAAAAATCCTGCTTTTCTAGTTTCAGGTTCTTGAAATAGGCCGTACCGCTGGACCTGTTGCTGTTCAGGCCCAAACTGAGGCATAATGACACGCGGCCATCTGCCGGTGTCTGGAAGACCATAGACCGGGGCTTGAAATCGGCCGTGCCCACCAAGTCTTGCGAGGTCATGAACCACTCATCGACAATGGTGATGGTGGCGCCGTTTGCGCCTGTAACGTTTCCGACTTTGACATCGGCCGAAAACCGATAGATGGCATCGGCATCTAGCGCAAGCGGTAAATAGGTGCGGGTAACCACCTCATCGGTGGCCTGAACACGGAGGGTCAGCCCTTCGGGCGTTGCATCTGTGTTGGACCAAGCGAAGTCGGCCTGGCCGTGATAGGTATTATTTTTCCAATCGGCAGCATCATAAATCCACAAGAGGCCGGGGTAGTCGGCAGGATCTAGCTGCTTTTCATCCGGCTTCGGAGCAATGGGGCCAGGGCCGTCTTTATCGTCCGCTCTGGGTTTGGTGCACGACCATGTTCCGGCAGAAGCCAGGTAAAGCAACGTGATGGCTATGATTCTCATACGCTAAATCTAAAGTAAACCGGGCGGCCGCGGCCGCCCGGTGTAATGCATATATTAGAAGGCCTCCACTTCGGCGATACACGTGTGGTTGGAACCGGTGAACGAGCGGTTGACCACGATTTTGATGTAGCGCCCATCGATGGTTTTCTGGCCATTGTCGATAAAGGATACCTCATTTTCGGCCACGTCGCCATCCAATGCGTACGCGCCGGCAGCGATCCAATTTACCTCATCGTCGCTCACCAGTATCTCGATATCCAACGGGCGGCCCGGTGCCCAGCTGCTGCGGCCAAATATCCGTAGGCCATGCAAGGCCTGCGTGCTCCCCAGGTCAATGACCAGGTAGTGGGGATGCGCCGGATTGGCATCGCGGTACTGGGTATGCCAGAAGGTGTCCGGGTTGCCATCGATGGCGTGTTTGGCGTGGCCGTTGTCGGGACCTTCGCCTACTGTTTCTTCGGAGCTGAAGCTGGCGACCTCCCACGAGGTCTTGGACAGCTCGGTGTAGGCCGTACGCACCACGAAGTATGTAACACGGAGTTGCTCGTTGACGGGGTATTGGCCACCCTCGGCCGCAGCCAGCCGCACCGGTAGCATGTACTGCTTACGGGCGTCGATGCTTTCATGCTCCGTATGCACATCGATGCGCAGCACATCGGAGCTGAGCTCTCCCTTCTTAAGTACGGCTTCCAGGCTTTCCACTGTATAGCTCGCCTCGGGCAGCAGTTCGTAGGTCGTGAAGTTGGCCGCGTTGTAGGTTGTTACCAAATCAGGCGCGATTTCAAACCGGCAACGGACGTCTTGCGACGGGTAGTTGACCCCTCCGAAGGACGCACCGAAATAGAGTGGCTGGGCATCGGATTCAATGGCCAGGTTCTTGATATTGGGCAGGTCGTACGCCTGAGTCATGTATACTTGGGCGAAACGGTCGGGATTTTCGAAACCTGTGTCTTTGCCGCATGCCAGCGTCAGTAACGCCAAGCCCAAGCCGATGGATATATTCTTGATGTTGTTCATTTTATTGTCTGATTAAGTTACCAACCGGGATTTTGCACGAGATTGCTGTTGCGGTCCATTTCCGACTGCGGGATGGGGAACAGGTAGTATTCCTTGCGGAATACCCGCCGTTCGAAGACGGTCCGTTGGTAATAAGCGGGGTCGTGCAGCGACGTACCGGCGCCGGTATTCATGCCCCAGAATTCGCCGCCATCGGTCTGATCGGCGATTTTCCACCGCCGTGTGTCCGACCAACGCAGGTTTTCGATGGCCAGCTCGATGCGGCGCTCGTGGCGGATACGCTCACGCATTTCGGATTGGCCCAGGCTCTGAGGCACGCCCGGAAGGCCGGCCCGCTCGCGAATGGCGTTGAGGTAGGTGGCGATATCGGGATGCCCCGGCGACGATTCGTTGAGGGCTTCTACGTAGCTCAGCAACACTTCCGCATAGCGGTAGAGGACATACGGCCGGGAGATGAATTGCGAATTACGCACATCTGAGTTGGGCGAGATGTTCTTGCCCACGATGTAGCCCGTGTGGGGGTAGTCGCGCGCGCCGTCGCGCCCCGACGAGCCGGTACGGAAGAACTCCATCCGCTGGTCGCCGTTGACGCGCGACGGGTAGTAAGACCCATTGTACAGCACCGTGACATAAAACCGGGGCTCCCGGTTGACGTACATCATGTACGTGCCCGCTTCGGTATAGGTACCGTCGGCTTGTGAGAAGCCGTTTTCGACGTAGTCGGTGCCGGGTTCGTCAATGCGCTTGCCGGATGCGGTCTCGTAGGCATCCACCAGCTGCTGCGTAATCGAGTAGCTGGGCCACCCGCCGATGGGGCGGGGGGCGGTATGCTTCTCGTAAGGCCAGCCGAGGTCGCTGCTCTTGCGGGCGAAGAGGACTTCGTTGTTCCAGGGGGTAAGGAAGATATCCCGGTAGGAACGGTAGGGGTCGATGTTGCCGTCGTCGCCGGCCACTTTATACAGGCCCAAGATATCGAGGTCGATCAGGTCTTTAGCGGCCTTCGCCGCCCGCTCCCATTTGGTGGCATTGTACTGGGTGTTGAACAAAGGCGTACCATCGGGATTGACCACGTCGACATATTCGGTATTGCCATTGAACTGCGGACTGGCAGCATAAAGCAGGAGGCGGCTCTTCACGGCCATGCAGGCTATTTTGGTGGCGCGGCCGTAGTCGCGTTCGCTCTGCGCCGTGAAGTGCAACGGCAGGTCTGTGGCGGCTAGGTCGAGTTCGCTGACGATGTAGTCCACGCATGCGTCATACGGTGTGCGGGGCAGGTTCATCTTGGGGTCATTGCCGTCCAGGTCGCTTTCGATGATCTCATCGCCGATGAGGATGACGGGACCGTATTGCCGCAGCAGATTGAAATAGAAGAAGGCGCGCAGGAACCGCGCTTCGGCTTTGTACTGTTTAATCAGCTGGGGGCCACCAGCCATGCCTTGCAGCTCGCGGTTCTCGTCGATGTGCAGAATGAAATAGGTGGCTTGGCGGATGCCCCGGTAATAGTCCTGCCAAAAATTGTAATTGCCCGAAGCGGCGTTCCAGTTGCCGATATTCAAGGGATAGGCGGGCGACTCGCTGTACGGTACATCGAAATCGTCCGAAAGCGGATCGAACGGCACGCCGCCTTTGCGGTCGGCTTCATCGCGCACGTAACTGTAGGCATGGGCCAGGAACTCTTCGGAATATTGCTTGCTCTGAAACACCAGGTCCAGCGTCAACTGGTCGTCGGGCATCTGATCGAAAAAGCTGTTGCACGCCTGCAGGAGCAACAACGAAAAGGTAGTCAATAAGAGATATATGCGTTTCATTCGTTATTCTTCGTTGATGGTTCTTAAAAATTCAGGGTTGCGCCGAAGCTATACGTTGCTACATTGGGGTACGTAGACCCCCGGCCGTTGCCCAATTCGACGTCCCATAGTTTGAACTCCGACAGGGTAAGCAGGTTGATGCCCGAAAAGAAGATGTTTGCGCCCCGCAGGCCCGCCTTAGCCACAAAGGCTTTGGGTAGGTCGTACGCAAACTGCAACGATTTCAGGCGGAGGTACCGGCCGTTTTGCAACCAATGCGTGCTGGTCACGTTGTTGGCATTGAGCTCGCCGATACTGAGGCGGGGGTAAAACGCATCCGGGTTGGGATTCGCTTCGGTCCACCGGTCGCCGATGTTGCTCATCAGATTGCCGTTGTTGGTGCTGAACCGGAAGGGAAAGACGCCTTCGCCGTTGACGAGGATATCCACGTTACTGATGCCCTGGAAGAGTGCCGATAGGGTGAACGCCTTGTAGCCGAACGTGAAGCCTGTGCCATAGACGATCTCGGGGATGTCGCCGTAACCGATGGGCACCTCGTCGTTGCTGTCAATTTTCCCGTCGCCGTTGATGTCTTTGTAGCGGATGTCGCCGGGCCGTACGGTGCCGGTATGGAAGGGGGCGTTGGCAATCTCGGCTTCATCCTTGAAGTAGCCGAGGGCTATACGCCCGAAGTTCTGGCCGACCTTGCGCCCCGTGCGGTATTGCCATTCGTATGGCCAGGGGCGGTCGTCTTCCACCACTTCGTTGCGGTTGAAGGTGAAGTTGCCCAATACTTGCAGACGGACGTCGCCCCACACCTTCTGGAAGGTGAGCTGCCCTTCGATGCCTTGGTTGTCTACCTTGCCGATGTTGCCATAGGGAGCGTTGCGCACGCCGAGGTAGCCGGGCAAGCCCTGCCGACGCAGGAAGATGTCTTCGCGCTGCTCTTTGAACAGGTCGGCTTGGATATTCAGCATGCTGTTGAAAAACCACGCCTCTATACCCAGGTTGTATTTGGTGGAAGTTTCCCACCCCACGTTGACCCCGATTTCGTTTTGCGCCTTGCCGTTATACCCGTAGCTCTGGTCTTTGCCGAACTGGTAACCGTCTACATTCTCGTATACCGTATTGAGGTAGGCAAAGCGGCGGCCGCCGATATTGCTGTTGCCCACCTTACCCCAGGTGGCGCGGAATTTCAGAAAGTTCATCACCGGCTTGACGCCTTCGAAGAAAGGCTCTTCAGAGACCACCCATCCGAGGCCCACCGACGGGAAAAAGCCGTACCGCTTTTCGGGCGCGAAGTTTTCAGACCCGTTATAGCCGAAGTTGACCTCACCCAGGTATTTATTCTGGTAAGAATACGTACCCCTACCCGCGATACCGAGGCTGCGGTAGGGCAGGGAAGACTCCAGGTTGTCTGCCTGCGAGTTGGACTGGTCGCTGAGGTTGAAGAGGAACATACCCGTAACGTTGTGGTCGCCCACCGTTTTAACGTAGTTCAGTGCGGACTCGACGTACAGCTGCCGCGATCCGGCCGCCTCTTTGTTATAACTCAGGAAGCGTGAGCCGGTGTATTTCTGGATGAACTCCAGCTCGCCCTCGGCGTTGCGTCGCTCGGCATGCCACGTGTCGGATGCTTTCGTGCGGTTCTGTTTGTTGTAGTTGGATGCATCGAACGAAGCCATGGCCGTAAACGACAGGCCGTCGAGCACGAAGGGTAGCTGCTGGGTGATGCGCAGGTTGGACATCACGTTGTTGTCCCAATAAGTGGAATACCCAGTTTGGGTGAGAAGGGCATAGGGACTGGTGAGACCGCTGGTGCTGAGGTCGCCAATGCGCCCGTCGGGGTACCGTGCGGGGAATGATATGGGCGTACGCTCATAGGCGGCCCCGAAGATGGTGCCCTCGCCCCTACCGGGCGAATTGCCCACCATAAGGTACCCCTGGACCCCCAGCTGGATATCGGTGGTGACCGTAGGCTTGAAGGTGAGGTTGGTGGTGACGTTGAACCGCTTGGCTTTCGACTGGAAGTCGTAGTCGATAGTCTCCACGTCGCGGTACTGCCCTTCCTCCTGGTAGTAGCCAAGGCCAACGTAGTAGGTGGCGCGGTCGAAACCGCCATCGATATTGGCGTTCATGGAACGCATGCGGCCAAAATCGCGGAATAGCTCATCGAACCAGTCGACGTTGGGCGACAGGTACGGGTCGGTACCGTCGCGCGTTTCCGCTATTTTCTCCTGTGAGTAGGTGGGCGTCTGCCCCATGTTGATGTTTGCTTCGTTGACCATCTCCATGAAGGTGGGACCATCGGCAAACTCGGGAAGTTTCACGAACCGGGTGATACCCTCGTTGTAGCGCACGTTGAAGCGCGGTTTGCCGGGCGACCCCTTCTTGGTGGTGAGAATGATGACACCGTTGGCACCACGCACACCGTATACGGCCGTAGCTGAGGCGTCTTTGAGCACGGAGAAGCTCTCAATATCCTCGGGATCGATGTTACTCAAGCTGCGCGGTACACCATCGACGAGGATCAGTGGTCGGCTCAGGGCGGCGTCGAGCGTAGCGATGCCGCGTATCCAAATATCTGAGCCATCATACCCGGGTTCACCTTTGCGCTGCACGGCAATGATGCCGGGGATGCGGCCAATGATGGAGTTCGACAGGTTGCGCACGGGCAGCTTCAGTTCTTCCGGCTTGATGGTGGCTTGCGAACCCACCACACTGATTTTCTTCTGCTGGCCGAAGCCCACCACCACGACCTCGTCGAGGCTCGACTCCTCGGCGGCCCGAAGCACCACGGTGAGTGTGCGCTGGGCGCCCAGCGTGATTCGCTGTTCCACATAGCCGAGGTAGGTGAATACCAGGGTCGCGTCCGGCGGTGCGGCGAGCACGAAGCGACCGTTGATGTCGGTAGCCGATCCGATCTGGGGGCTACCCGCCACGTAAACCGTTACGCCGGTGAGGAAGTTGCCCACCGTATCTTGCACGGTACCGGTAATCTCGATGGGCTGTTGGACCGTGCTAGGCGCTGCTACCGTGCGGATAGGCTTTGATTGCGGCTTCAGCAGCACGAAGCCATCCTTAACCTCGTAAGTGAGGTCATAGTTGGCCAATACATCGGCCAGTATCATCTTTACTTTCTTATGGGCGGAGTAGGTCACTTCCGGTGCCTTCGGCAACGCCGATGACTGATAGGCCAGCGGCACACCCGTTTGCCGTTGCAACTGCTCCAGCGCCTTGGCCAGGGATAGGCCATTGAACCGCACGTTCGCTTTTTTCTCCAGCTCGTATTGTGAATATCCCGGATTGGCCGCCAGCACCAATCCGACCGTCATGCTTGCCACGCAAGCAAACACCGATAAACGCATAATGAATTTAGATGATATACAACTTCTTAAACATATATTTTTTTGCATATTTGCATAACTGAATAGGGTAAACAATTCGTAATGACTCAGGTAGCCGCAACAAGTTTCTCAGGCTTTCCGTTGCGGATACCATTCAGTAAAGGAGTCGGTGAAACGTGGTTTTGCCGACTTTTTGCTTTGGGCTATCGGGTTTATTCGGGTGCTTTTTTCTTTTTCATCATCAGGTTGGTTAGTAAACATTCATCGGTATCAGCAGCCTTTGCCCCGGAGGAGCCATGTTTGCTGTGTTTTCACTGCGGTGCCCTGACGCAGGCGGGCCAGCGTGTGCAGTACCTGTTCGAGCGACTTGTTCATGGCCGGCAGGGTTACCTCGCAGCCCTTTATAGCCTCATCCACCTCGATCTGCTCGCCATAGTAGCGATTGAGCTGTAGGGCTATCTGTTCTATACGCGTGTTGTAAAAAGCAAGTTCACCGGTTCGCCAATTGGGCGCGCTGCCTTGGCCGAGCGCCAAGCCGCCCGATACGGTATCAACCGATAGGTATTGATTGGCCGTGAGGATGGCTTCCTTGCGTGCCGTATCGGCAGACCAAGCGTCGTCTACCCGAGCAGGTCGCTGTAGGCCCAACGTTGACCACCAGGATGTCGGCTGATCCACGATCTGCCGCACGCGCTCTTGGGCAACGCTCACCACCTGCACCTTTCCCTCGGCCACGGCAATCCCGGGGGCCAGATCGGTATCTACGTTGAACGCCGTGCCCAACACCTTGGTGGTAAAATCTTTGCCAACCACGAAAAACGGACGCTTTGGATTGTGGGAAACCTCAAAAAATGCTTCGCCACTCAACTGCACCACACGTTGTGCTCCCTGGAATTGCGAGGGGTAGGAAAGCGTGGACTTTCCATTGAGATAAACGACCGTACTGTCGGGCAGTACGATACGTTGTTGTTCACCGGCTGCAGTAGCCAGCTCCTGCCAAACTTCGGTATCCGCGGCACGCTTTTGCAAGAGATAGGCTGCACCCGCCACACACAAGAGTGCAGCAGCGGCCGGAATAAGCCACCGGCGCAGGGGCCTGATCTTCTTTCTTGGTCTAACTTGCTGCCAGATTTCCTGCCGCATACGCGCTGCCCGTTGTCTGTCCAGCAGCAATTCATCGGGTTCGGCGGCAAGAAACGATTGCTGCATATCGTGGAGCAACGCCTTCAGCGTCTCCTCCTCTGCATGTGCGAGCAATTCAGCCCCTTCTGCTTCCGAAATTGCGCCCGACCGATACTTCCGAATCAGCGCTTCCAACCGTGACGCCCTGCTTTCCATGATGCCTTTTCTATAGAATACGGAAAAAGGATGTCTATGGGGGGGTGCCTATTACATTTTTTTGACAAGATGATTCGTTTTCTATAACTGCTGAAACGATACGGAAAAGGAAATGAACAAGAAAGCCCCGAAACGGGGAGGATCGGGGCTTTACTAACTAACCAATTATAAACCTAAATTATGAAAAGACAATGTTATAAATTTTACTAACTGTCTATATAACGCACAGCTCGCCGTTTTGTTGCTATTAATTTGTTAAGAGATGTTAAATAACATTAACCCGGGTCGATACGGGCCTGGATTTGGTCAATTAAAACCCGGTTGGGGTTTAAATTGAGGTAAGAGTCGGACGCCTCGGCTTCTACCAACACGCAGGGCTCTTCACTGGCGTCAATGAATAGCTGGTCGGAATCTGTCAATTGGACGATACCGTTGTGTAAATCGATAATAATATTGCTTTTGAATAAGGTGTTTCGGAAAACTAAATGGCATTGCAGGACAATCTTCTCGTCATCTGCCGAAAGGAGTTTCAGTGGTGGGATGACGAGGTTATTTTTCAACTTTTCAAACAACGCCCTTTCCGCTGGTTGGATATCTTCCCGCCAGGGGATTTCCTTGGCATCGTTCAGCAGATAGAATTTGCCGTGCCGGCCCACCGCATTGTCAAAAAAGAAGAGGGCGTAGTTGATGGCCGAATGCCGGTCCAGCTGCAGGTCTGTTTCTCCCAAATCATAAATGACTGTATTGTCAGTACCTAGAAATATGGCACTGTGCTCACTGATTAAGACGTGCTTATAGACATTTGATTGAGACGAACGGATCTTTATTTTGCATAGATCGTATGTTTTATAAAAAGGCAGCTCAATGATGCTGATGTCAAACTCGCTCAGGGCGGTTGGCAAACTCGTTACCGGCTTCAGCAGCTTCACGATGCGCTCTTTTTCGGCGGCATCATTTATTTCCCGGACGGGCAAACCAAACGTTCTTACCTCGGTGCGCAGGCTTCTGAGGCGCAAGCACTCGCTTCGCTTGTTGATCAGTGTTTCGGCTTCATCCAATCGGTCTTGCTGTATCAGTAGTTCGTAGGCCAGCATCATCCCGCGAAGTAAAGACGGATGGTGCATACCGAACTTGTTGATGGTTGTATCCAAGTGGTCAACAAATGCCCGGATGATTTTTTGTCCAAATTCTGCCCTTAGTTTTTGTTCAGACGGAAGGCCCTTGAGGTGATCGTAGCATTTGACGTCTAGATCTGAAATAAGGGAATACGCTTCACCGAAATGCTGGGTGAAAATGGCCACCGCTTTGTGGTAATAACCCAGCCACGTGCCTACCCCTTCGCCTTTGTTGATAGCAAAGGTAACTTTATGTGCATAGTAGTAGCCGAAGGATGATTGCTCCTCATTGTGATTTGCCTTGTAATATTCGTAAACTTTGACCAGCAGCTCGTCTGCCGCGGGGATGTGCTCGCTGCCACTCATTAATAAATAGGTTGCGGCCAGGTTCATAATGCAGACCGCTACATTCTCGTGATTGACGTCTTCACGCAGGTGCAGTAGGCTGACGGCGCGGTTGTGGAAATAAACCGCTTCTTCAAATCGCTCCTGTTTCCTGAATAGCTTCGCCAACTCGTGTGCCGCAATGGAAGTGTACTGGAGGTTTAATTCCGCTTGCTCTAATTCGGCGGCAGCCAGTTCGCTGAAATGATATACGCCACTGCTATTTTTGATTCGCGGGTTTTTCGCTTCGTTCTCGTCAAGTATTGAAAACAGCTTGCTTTTTAGCTGCTTGTACATATTGAAGAAAAAGGCCTCCGCTTCCCGCTCACGGCCTATTTTTGCGAAGTACCGGTTGTAGGAAAAGTAGTCGAACCATACATAAGGTGGCGGGTCACTAGATAGGGTCGATGTAAATAATTGCATGATTCGGTAGGCCGTGCCGAAATAATGTTCGCAGCCTGTCAAATCTTCCAGATCAAGTTTGATATTAGCCATCAACTGGAGTGGCATATGATAGTAATTGAGGATGGTTGTCTTTTCTTCCGTGGTGAGTTCGTCTTCATACGTTTTCAGGTATGCTTTGTCCTTGTCGTCATTTCGGTAGGCACGCTTCTTTTCAAGATAGTTGTTCAGCTCCTTGATTGTGCGCATATGTTCGAAGTAGCCCAGGGAAATGGCGGTATACTTTTCTCTCTCGGTGGTGTTGGGGTGGTGTTCTCCCATGGCATAGAAGAAAAGCGCCAATATCTCTTTCGCTTCGTCGGTTAGTTCCGCTACGTTGGTCGATTCAAATACCGACTTTAGATTTTCATGGATGCTCAGGTAATAGTTGAACTGGGTAGTGGGGGCCACGTTAGCGGCCGATCGGATTAGCGACAGCGTCTCCGCGCCCAGCGAAAGGCCCTTTTTCTTTTTAACGATATCTTGGATGAGGGGCGACATCTTGTAGAGCGCCATCCTGTTTTCGCGTTGCTTTTCGAGCCATCCGCTTTTGTATAGGTAATTTATGTCTTCGCCGAAGTCGCCCAGGTGTACAAGCAGTTGCTTTAAGACGGGATATGGGATGCTTTCGGCAGGTAGGATGGAAAACACATGCAGTATCTCCGTTTGCCTGTTGCTCAAGTCACTTATTTCATACATGGCCATAATGATGTCTTCTACGGTTCCTTCCACGTCTGATTCGACGACGGTTTGGCTCCCCAACCCCAACACGCCTTTCTGCCGCAGGTTTTCCAGTAGTTTGGAGAGGGGGTACACTTCTTCGTCCCGGTTTTCGATGTGCAGTCTTTTGGATAACAATTCGATAATTTTAGTGTTTCCGTGTGCCAGCCTGAATATATCAAAGAACAATTCGTCGTCTTCGGGTAGATGGAAGGGGTAGTGGCATTTAAACAGTTCGAGCCCTTTCTCTTTGGTCAATTCCGGTAGGTGGTACACATGCATCGTCTCAAATTCTTTGATCCGGGTGGTGATGAGGATGTGGAAATTGCTTAAGCGGCCCAGCAGGGCCCTCACCTGCTTCAGGTCATCGATGCGGTCAATATTATCCATGACCAGCAGGCATGGGCGGGCCAGGTTTTCCAGTTTGCTGACCAGCGCCCTCAACTTCACTTCATCGGGCAAATTGCCTGCGATCGGCAAATGGAGCATGTCTGCATGTGCCAGGAGTGCCTCCTTGAAATGGCTTTTCCCCACCGCCCACATTACGTGGCTGTATGCCGAGTGGAACGAATGGAAATACTGGCTGGCGATCGAGCTCTTGCCCATCCCGCCGAATCCGGAAATCAGCAGGATAGCGGCCCGGTGCTGGTCGAAAAAGGCACGTATGTTGTTTAAATCGTGCTCCCTGCCGATGAACACTTCGGGTTTGGGTGGCGACGAGAGCTTGTGTACGACGGGCTTATTCTCGTGGAGTACATCGAGTTTATCAACCAAGTCTGCCAGCCTGGAGTCAATGCCGCTGATACCCGTATTCAACACATGGATGCTGCTGTGTATCTCGTTCAACTTATGGTCAATGGCGTCAAACCGGCTATGCATCTGGCTGGTTATCTCCGAAAATACCGCTTTAATGCCCTGCAGGTTCGACTCAGCAATCGCATAGACTTCATCGGTCCATCGTTGCCATTCCTTTTCTTGCTTCTTTTTGTCGAGAAAGCTACCCCCGTTTTTCAGCTCCCCGATAGCCTGTGCGATTTCCTGCAGCGCGGCGGCGTTGTCGGCGTTTTGGGCCCTCAAGTCTTCCAATATCCAGATTTGGAATGCCTTGAAGCCAACCTCGTGGTGTTTCAACGACTCTTTGAATGCCAGTTCAAAACAATAGGGAAGATGTGCCGTAAAAAACGACCTCAAGGATTCGATCGTTGCCGCGTCCAAGGCGGTATCGGCCTGCGAGAAAAAGATGTCTACAATGGCACCCAGAAATTTTTCGGGATGCTTTACATCTTCCTTGTTTATGTCGATGGCGCCGCCCTCGATAATTTCCTTCCGTATCTGCTCGATGTTTGCGTCAAAAAAACGATCGATCTGTTTGAGCAACTTCTGCCGTTCGTTGTCTTTTCGCGGAGTAAACTTACTCTTTATCACCCGGAAGAAGTTTTCCTCATCGCCGAAGCCTTTCAGGTACGACGATCGGATGTATTCCAACGCCGCAATGCTCGACTTCTTAAATAGGTTTTCGAGGTCGTGGTTGATTTTGTCGGGGTCCGTCCCCTTGTTATTGATTCGTTTCAGTAGGTGGTCAAAACCGTGGTTGCCCAGTTTGGCAATATGGTTGGAGGCAATGTTGGCCGAAATCGATTCGCAGAGTTTCGCAACGAGGGGAGAGAAAGGGAGCGACAAGCCGCCGGTGCCCGATGCCAAAAGTATATTTGCCCCGCCGCTTAGCAGCAAGCCACCGATGGCTTTTACGTGGTTTGAATCAATTTTCATCATCATTATTCTTTATTGGCCGATGAGCGCTTGACATGGCCAAGCCTCCCCGGAGGCGTTACTCCCGACCCAATCAACTATAAGCGCATGAGACATAGGTTTACTGCAAGTCTGTGGATGGCGGCGTACGATCCATGCCGGACCACCCACTTAGCAAATATACTGCAAGTACCCGATGGTTGAAATACTCAACAATGAGTATTTTAAGAATATCATGCGGTGACCAAAAAAAACCCGTCTCGTTTTAAACCAGACGGGTCCGCCCCAATGGGGTTAGGGGCTATCAACCTAAACCTGTACTTATAACGGAGAAACGGAGCGTTTGTTTTGTGGGGAGTAAAAAAAAACGTGACCATCCTTGTTTTTGAGATAGACGGCTACAGGGTGGAAATGCGCGGTATCAAAGTGGGGCGGTTCAAGCTGGAGGGATTTCGGGGCATCTTTTCCTGCCTGAAAGAAGTAAGCCTTCGTCATGCTGCCGTAATCGTTGTGGGGTAATAGCTCACCGCACCCCAGGTAATCAGCATCAAGGGTGTCGGCCACGCTGAAAGCATATATTCGCACGATACCGCCCTTGTTCTGCTCGTTGCGGACAAATGCGATTTCTTCGAACCCCCCTTTCAAATCGGCCGGTCCCCGGCGTTGCAGGAAGTCCTGAACCAGCAACGCGCCAAAGGCGGCAACCACCAACCCGATAAGTAACTTACGGTACCGCTTAACCATGATGACACAAAATTACGAAATACTTACTTGGGTTATTCTACCGATTCGAACGTTTTGGTTTTTACGAGTTTTAGGAGCGTCGTGTCGCCTATGTTTTTAAATAACGGAAAGCCTTTTTCCCATGCGCGGTCGTGATCCTCATGAAACACTATCCCGCTGCTTTTACCTTAGCCAGCTCCGTGACCAGGTCGGCCGGCCGGAACGGTTTATTCAGGATACCCAGAATATTCATTTTGGCAAACTTCAGCCTGGTGTCGGCCATGATGTCTGCGGTAAGGATGATGATCTGGATATCGGGGTATTCCCGGCAGATGATCTCTGACAACACGAAGCCATCCATCTTGGGCATGTGCAGATCAACCAAGGCAACTGCATACGATCCGCCCATCAAATAACGGAGGGCTTCCTCCCCATCCGCCGCGCAATCGGGTACAATATCCAGCTCTTCCAGCTGCTTCTTGATAACCGTGGTACTGATGGGGTTATCTTCTACGAGCAATACTTTCATGCTTCCGAATTTTCCTTGGCAAGCAGCAGAACCGACCAGAACCACCCCGGAAGCGGTCGAGGTGTCCTCCACCGGAAGCGTAAAACGGAGGTCAAAGCAAAATTCAGCCCCGCTTCCGGGGGAACTCCGGAGCCGGATATGACTATCGTGCAACTCAATAAGCCGTTTAGTAATGGTAAGCCCCAGCCCAAACCCTGCATAAGGTTGATTGGGCTGCTGGATCAACTGCCTAAAATCCTTAAATATTTCCTCATGATAGACTTCCGGGATACCGGACCCTGTATCTTGTACCGAAAAATGCAGCGTGACGGAATTGTCCGATTGCGCCAATTTCCGCACAGCGATGGTAACCGATCCTATATCCGTATGTTTGATGGCATTACTCACCAGATTGTAAAGAATCTGGCTGAGACGCGTCGGATCGCCCGTAATCCGGGCCGGGACAGCCACATCGATCTGTGCCACCAACGCAATGCCCTTCGCCTCGGCCATGGCTTGAAACTGGTTCCTGATATTGTCAACCAATTCCAACAGATTGATCTCCGCCTGGATCAGCCGCAACTGCCCGCTTTCCATTTTATTGAAATCGAGAACATCATTGACAAGCCGAAGCAGGTGTTCTGACGAGAACAGCAAGTTATTGATCGTTTCTTCCTGCTCGGGCAAGCGAATCTGGTTGAGCTGGTTGCTCGAGCCGATGATGCCAACGAGTGGCGTCCGAATCTCGTGGCTCATCACCGACAGGAAGTCCGATTTGACCTGAGCAGCACGCTCGGCTATTTCTTTGGCCCTCAGCAATTCGATGGCTTCCAACTTCTCTTTGGTGATATCCCTCAGCGCGCCAATCAATTTGACAACTTGGTTATTCTCCACTACGGGTACGGCCCGTACACGCACCCATTTGGCTTCGTGCTGCGGGGTGTTTACTTGCAGCTCCATGGTATAGGGCTGCAAGTCTACTTTGCATTTTTCGAGCGACCGAATCACCACTTCCTGGTCAGGCTCGGTATAAAGGGAAACATTCGTATCAAAATTGACTATATCGGTATCCTCCGGCAGACCGAATATAACGTACATCTGACTTGTCCAGGATACCTCACCAGATAACAAGTCGTATTCCCAGCCGCCTGTTTGACTAAGCTGTTGGCTGATATTCAGCAACTCGTTACTCCGCTCAATTTTGACTTGGGTTTCCCGCAACGCGCGTTCCCGTTGAACCTCTTCGGTGATCTCCCGGACAGCTAATGCGAATCGCTGATCTTCGGGCCCGCCGTGTAGTACGACCGGTACAACCTTCAGCTGGTACCATTTTTCGATTGCCGCATCGATATGTGGGTATTCGATGGTCGTCTGTTTACCGGTGCGGATCGTCCGGGCAACGGGACCCGCAAAGATGGGTGCACGCTCTTCGCCGAGGGCATGTGTGATCGTTTTGCCCAGAAAGTGCTCCTTCGGCATAAAGAGCTTCGATTCGTCCAAAACCCATACATTCTTGAATACGTGGTTGCCGTCTACTTCGAAAACAATGTCTTCGATCAGCGTCATCATATAATTGAGACGGCGCACTGACTCCCGGTCTTCTGACATATCCTGTATATACATCACGACGGGGCATGCTTCTTTTTGATTTTCAGTCGCCCGGCAGAGGTCAATGCAACAATAACGCGTGCCTAGCCGTGGATGCATGACAGCGATTTCGCAACGGCCTTTGGGCTTCTGACCCGCCTCGATTTCTTTCAGTATGTCCATAACCTGGCGCAGATGCGCTACAGATACGAACCCGGTCCATCCAAAACCATGCATGCTGCGGTCGGGAATCCCAAAAATAGAGCAACAGGCTTCGTTGGCAAACGTGCACCTACCTTCACCATCTGCCAGTAAAACACCGATAGGTGCATATTGGAACACTTCCCTCATAATCGTTTATGACCTTAGATTACCCCTATTCAATAGCTCCAAAAGTTACTTAGCTTATTGCTATTAGTCATATAAAGATAGTTATACTAATTCGAATTATATGGGTAGAAATTTTAAAAAAACATTTGATGCATCAACCCTATAGCGGAAACGGCCAGCGAACAGGAGCTTCTCTTAACGACCTGGGAAAGAGTGGCACAGCTCGTCCTTAAGCCTGGTAAACACTTTCAGTGAAAGCTGAAAAATGGGGCTCATGATAAACGTATAAAGAAAGGTAACAAGGAACACCGGCCCTCCCAGCACGTAACCCACGAGCAACACGGAGCACTCAACGACAATGCGCGCCTTGCTGACGGAAAGGCCCGTACGCTCTGCCATGGAAAGCATAAAGCCATCACGGGGCCCGGCACCTATTCCGCCCGATACGTACAGGCCGCCGCCAATGCCTACGATGACGATCCCTACCAACAACCACACGTAATCAGTCCAGGCAAAGCTGGCGGTTGGCAACACATCCAACCAAAGGAAGAAATCCATGATGGGGCCGATGAGTAGGGCATTCAGAAAGGTCCCGAGGTTGACATACTTTCGACCGACGAAAAGCGATACCGTTATCAACATAAAACCGATGATAACCGTCCATATGCCTATAGAGAGCCCGAAGCGCTCAAAAAGGGCAATATTCAGCACATCCCAGGGATGTACGCCCAAGTGCTGCATTTTTACGGAAATGGCAACCCCCAATGCGAAACACACCAACCCTGAAAAATAAAAACTGTAGCGAATCAGCCAATTTCTCAGGCTATCGTTCTTGATAACGGTTCCCATATACGGCGCAAAGATACTTATAAGTTGCCCAGTAGCATCCATGCGCTCGGCCTACAATTCTACCAATCGACTTTTTTTGGAGGGACGCTATGGCGTACGCCTTACCGTAGCAGACAGCAAGCGCCGCAATTCCCAAAAATCTTTGACATGTATTGTTTCTATTTTGACAACATACGCTACGTACGCTCCCCTTTCGGATAAAGATCATTTTTTACCCCGCTTTTAGTCAAAAAATACCCCTGTTTTTCAACCGTTCTTTTCAACTTTGTAGTGCTTGTTACATTGATTGCAATGACCAACTAGATGAGAACGACGATTTATAGCATTGCGCTCTGCTTAATACTGGGTAGCGCAGTTTACGCCAAGCAGCGGAACCACGCCGACGGGCCAACGGATGCTTACGTGAAGCATGCCGCCCAAATACTTAAAAGGCAAACCTTGCGGGAAGCCAAGCGTGCCTTACGGGAAACGCCGATTACCATTACGGCCTACCGGGCATCGAGAAGCGCCGGTGGCCTGCATGATTTTCATTCGGAAGGCGACTACTGGTGGCCAAACCCCCAGGACCCGGATGGTCCCTATATCCAGCGCGACGGCCTCAGCAACCCGGACAATTTCGTGGAACACCGCCTGGCATTGATCCGCTTCAGCGAAATTATCGGTACATTGGCATCCGCCTATAAGCTAACCGGAAATCAGAAGTATGTCCGCGCTGCGATTCCACACCTGAAAACATGGTTTATCGATGCTGAAACCCGCATGAACCCGTCGTTGCTGTATGCGCAGGCCATCAAAGGCCAATTTACCGGACGCGGTATCGGGATCATCGATACCATACACCTGATGGAGGTGGCCCAGGGAATCCGGGTCATGCAGGCGCACATCGAGCCCAATGAATTGGAACTCCTCAAAGCGTGGTTTGCAGCCTATTTAGATTGGTTGATGACCCATCCGTATGGTGAGGCGGAGATGAATGCCAAAAATAACCACGGCACCTGTTTTGTGATGCAAGTAGCTGCCTTTGCCGCGCTCACCAACGACGAAAACCGGTTGTCATTCTGCAAGGAAAGGTTCAAGCAGGTATTGCTACCCGATCAAATGGCGGCCGACGGCAGCTTCCCCCGCGAAATAAACAGGACCAAACCCTATGGCTATTCGCTGTTCAACCTGGATGCCATGGCCATGATTTGCCAGATACTTTCATCAGAAGAAGACAATCTGTGGCAATACACCACCCCCGATGGCAAATCCATGGAGAAGGGGATTCGCTACTTATTCCCATACGTTCGCAACAAAGGTACATGGCCTTTTCCAAAGGACGTAATGTATTGGGATAACTGGCCCGTGGCGCAGCCTTTTCTATTCTTTGGGGCACGTGCCTTCGGCATGGATGAGTGGTTTGAAACGTGGAGCCGTCTTGACCATCGCCCCGAAATGGGCGAAGTGGTGCGGAATTTACCGATACGGCACCCCCTCATTTGGATAAATTGAACTGACGGAAATTTTGCAAATCGGCTTATCCTTGTTGATGGTCGGGGATGGATTTACATATCCAACCGGAGCTTTTCCTCGCCCTTTACATCAAGCACTCGAAGCGTCATCTTTTCCCCCGTTTTCTCAAGCACCATCATCGTAGCGCTTTGCGGGTTGTTCCCCCCTCCCACTACTACCGGGAAATTGTTGCCGGCGGTATGCTTCGGGTGGTAGGCGAACCGATGGGTATGGCCGTTCAGCGCAACATCAAACGGGGCATCTTTGAGGATATCCCCCCATTCTTCCAAGCTCGGGTTGTAACTCCCTTCGCGCTGGCCATAGATGGGAATATGGTGCACCAACACCCTCTTTTCCGCGTTTTTGAACGCATCACTACCCAGTTCACCCTGCAAGAAACCAGCCTGGTCTTTCCGTAGGCCCGTGAAATCGTTCAACCCGTAATATACCCAGTGTCCATCGTCTTTATCCTCGCCACAGTCAAGCATCACAATCCGGGTATCGCCCCAATTGAATGCGCCATAGGTTTTGTCGCCCACGTAATCCAACAGGTCGCGGAGCCCGATGGAATAGGCGTTCCGGATTTCGTGGTTGCCACGCATGTAGAAAACCGGAACCGTTTCAGCGCCGAAATGCTCATTCATATACGACATGGACGCGACAGCCTGTGCTTCATCCCTCGGATCGTCGATCACATCTCCGTTTAAGATGACAAAATCATAATCAACATCCTTGATCAGTTCCGAGAACATGTCCACAAGCTCCCGGCGCTGATGCAGGTCGTTGAAAACAATGGCCGTAAAATCGGTGTCATCCGCTGAAGGCAACCTAAAGGTATATGTCTCAGAAATAGCCGTGTCCCCAAACGCTTTACGGTACGCCTCATAAACGGCAATCTCCCGGGAGCATACCCGGTAACTGTACGTTTTGCCCGGCTCGAGATTTTCCAGCCGGAACTTATGGTGGTAGTTGTTGCAAAGCATTTGCCCATCCACATAAAGCTGGAGTGTTTGGTCCAAATTACCATCGGTGCCATATTCCACCCAGCTGTGTACCGGCACGTTGGTAAGCCACGAGATGGTCATCCCATTTTCGGTAGGGTTTTGCAGGTAGGGCTTGGTACGGAAAATGTTACCCTTCGCAGCATGCAACCGGATCTCGGCATAAAGCGGGCGGTGGTCCGATGCGACTTCTTCTGCAATCACTCCCCTATTCGTCAATCTCGACCAGTTTTCCGCACCCTTATAGCCATAGATATAGTCGATACAGGTATTGGGATCGGTTGCCGGATAGGTGTTTTCCTTGGGCGAGGTCAGCGCGGTAAAGGATTCCGCCATCGCTTCCTGTTCCGGCGAGTCTGGCGTTGCGTTCATGTCTCCGGCCAGAAAAAATGGCTTATCCAGCTTCTCCGCTTCCCGTTTGATGATTTCAACCGCTTTCAGGCGATCTTCGGCGTTCAGGGAAAAATGTGTGCAACCAAAATAATAGGTTTCAAGTTCGACGATAAGGAGCATTCGCGCCTCTTCACGTCCGGGCAGCCCCATCCGCCGTACGCTTAATGGTTTTTCCTTGGAAAGCACCCCTATCCCGTACTTTCCGCCGTCGAAATCGATCGAAGCCGCATAAGTGGGGAACATCAGCGTATTTCTGGAAAGCACATCAAGGACATCAACCCCGGCACTCCTGTTTGTTACGCTGTCTAGCTCCTGGATGGCAATGATATCCGGCTTGGCCCCATTGATCACATCCGCTATCCGTTGATAGTCGGTGATGTTGTCCATTCCCCTCGCGTTGCGAACGTTATACGACATCAGCCTGATGGAGTTTTCCTCCTGCACCGGCAGTTCGCCTGCGAATGACGATACAAAAAAGATAAATCCGCAAAACAGTACGATGGTTCTCTTCATAACACTAAATTTCATCGGGATAGGGACTGGGTTTTCCATTTTCTTTAAAGGTAGGCATTTGGGCCTTTACAGCCTTGAGATACCTTCCCAGCTTTTTCGATAGTTTATCAACCCTGCCAGTCTCTGATGGAGCAAGGTCGTTATTTTCACCGATATCTTTAACTACATTATACAGCTCCTTTTTCCCATCCTTATGCCAATAAATAAGCTTCCAATCATCCTCGCGGATGGTACTTGTAGCCCCTATTCCGGGGCCTGTCGGCCCCCAGCTATTCGGGAAGTGCCAAACCAACGGCATCTTTCTGTCTGCTCTATTATTATCGAGCAACACGTCCTTGAATGATAGCCCATCTATCGGTTGTATGGTTTTGCAATCCGTTATGCCTGCTATATCCAGCACGGTGGGAAATACATCTTCGATGAGTACGGGAAGGGCTGAATTACTATTTCCGTGGATATTATTTGGCCATTTTACTATCATGGGTATGCGAATCCCGCCCTCATATGCCGAGCCTTTACCGCTTTTCAATGGTGCGTTCCATTGATGAATTGCCTCTTTTCGCCCCCGATCGTCTATCGCAAAACCACCGTTATCCGAAAGAAAAAAGACGATGGTATTTTCAGCTATTTTGTTCCGATCTAAAAAGTCCATGATATCACCCAGGCTTTTATCCATGCCTTCAACCATTGAGGCATATTGTGCTTCTTTTTTGGTAAGCCCCCGATCCAAATACGGCTGTATAAACCGATCGTCTCCGTAAAAAGGAACATGCACCGCATAGTGTGCCATGTATAAAAAAAATGGCTTATCCAGCATTATCGCATCGTCCATACACCCTATTGCTTTTTGGGTTAGCGCTTCTGTAAGGAATATATCCTCGCCGTGAAAAGCCGAAAGGCCGGGGACGCCCCATGGCGCCTTATAACTCCCATCCGCGTTATTGCCAAAATTTTCAGTACCGAGATAACTTCCCGGTCCGCCGGCCGCATGCCCGGCAATATTCACATCAAACCCTATGTTTAAGGGGTTTTCAGCAGGTGTTCCCATGGCACCGAAATGTGCTTTGCCCACATGAATGGTATGGTAGCCTGCGCCTTGCAGTAACATGGGCAATGTGGTCGCTTGAACAGAAAATTCGATATCGCTCCCGGGCTGTAACCCATTGATATTCCATTTCGGGTAATTTAACACCGTATCCGCGGCATCTACGCTTTGATTCCGTTGCAACGTCCAGTTCGTTACCCGATGCCTTGCTGCATTCATTCCGCTCATCAGGCTTACGCGTGTTGGCGAACAAACACTACTTGCATACGCCTGCGTAAACTTCATGCCCGCGTTAGCCAATCGCTCCATATTCGGGGTAGCGTACATTTCATTCAATGGCGTACGTTCGGTCCAAAAAGGAACGGAAGTATCCTGCCACCCCATATCATCCACTAAAAACACAATGATATTAGGCTTTTCCTGGCCTTGCGCCCCTACCACAATAAAACTTAATACCAATGCAAAAACGATGCTTTTCATACCAGAAACATGATCCGTCATTCAAAAAAATCAAGTTCAGCGATAGACAAGGAGTTGCCTCCACCCGCTATCACGGTAGATTCAACACGTATATACCGCGTGATGAACTTTTCCTTGAAACGATGCGTCCGCGTAGTTGGGTCGTTAATTAAATTTCCGAATTCAAACGATGCCATCGTTCTCCACCGCTTGCCATCCTCACTGATCTTTATCACTCCTTTTTCCATCATCCCTTTATCTGTTTTATGCTGGGGCGTATATGAAAAGGATGAAAGCGCATAGGACTCTCCCAAATCCATCGCTATAAATTGTACGGGGCCCGTTTCGTCAGACTGCCAAAAACTTTCCGGTACTGCATCGATGGCCATCGCCGCTCCATGACTTCCAATGGCACTACTTGCTGCCAAAATCTTCCAATCCTTTTTTATAATACCGAAAACCTCGTTTGCTTCGGCCCCCACGTGATCTCCGGATATAGCTACGGCCCTTACGTTGCCCGTTTTGACAACCATCGGCTTGTCATAAATAGGTGATTGCGCGTTGACTTCACTTCCGTCTAACGTATAATGGATTTGATAATTTACATGTAGGTTTTCCAAAATGTCTTCTCCGTGAGGCTTCCAGCTAAATCCATCCTTCAAAGGCTCGATGGACACCATTCCATCCACATTTCTTCGAAAGGCCAACTGGGGAGGTCGGGTCGGCGCGTAGTGGGCACTTACCGTACCAATAGCCGGCCTCGCTCTGCTACTCAGGATACGTAGTCTAAAGCGATCGGATGATACGTCGGGGAAACGAAGAATACGTTTATAACCTACGTTTGTTGCGCTGGCAATTTCTTTCCATCCGCCATTTGACCAAACATCAAGTGCATGAATTTCAATACGTTCACCGTGTACTCGAATAGCTTCTTGGATGACAAATCGATTGATATTGATCGGTTTCGCTGTCGAGAAAACGAGTTCATTTTGCCCCTCTTTTAGTAGCGTGTAGGTTTCTGGCTCCCCATCAAGTGTTTCTTTAGGGCCCTTCGCGCCTTTCAATAGATTTTGCCCGTAAGTCGCTTCTATCCGTGCCCCTACTTCATGCAGTGTCCTTACATCTGCTGCAGAAAACCTTCCATCCCTGTTGGGTGGGATATTCAGTAAGAACGTAGAATTGCCTCCTACGGACCGCTCGTAAATATCGAACACATCGTCCGCACTTCTCACCTTTTGGTACGTGTCGTCCCTGTAGAACCATCCCTCACGTATCGACGTATTGGTTTCAGCTTGTTGATAATGTAAATAGTTGGCCTCCCATAATTTATCGCGGCTTCCTAAATCCTCTTTTGTCAAATCCGGGAAATTATTCATGTTTGATGGGTCATCTTGATAAGGGATGACGTTCCACTCTGTATCACGGGTCCCGCCGGCTTCATTTCCACACCATCTGACATCCTCTTTCCCAAATATCACCGCCTCAGGTGCTAACGTTCTGATCAACGCTTTCCATGCTGCATAATTATATCGCTGCCCTCCCTTTGTCTTAGGATGAGCGCCATCAAACCAGACCTCATGGATAGGCCCATATTCCGTAAGGAGTTCAAATAATTGATTCAGGAAATACTCGTTGTAATCGTCTACCTCAAATTCAAAAGTCGTTTTATTGGCAAAGGGACTTCCGGGTACGTCGCGCGGAATGACCCTTTTCGTATAATTGCTCAAGTTGCCATACAGACCTTCCGGGTTTTCGATCTGGTATAAATCTGCGGGCGATAGATAGACACCGAGCTTCAACCCGTATCGTTGGCAGGATGCCGATAGGTCTCTTAAGACATCGCCCTGGCCATCCCTGAAATCGGTAGACATGATACCATGGTTGGTGTAACGGCTTTGCCACAGCACAAAACCGTCGTGGTGTTTTACCGTAAGGATAACCATTTTCATTCCGGCAGCTTTCAGTGTGCGGCACCATTGGTCGGTATCCAACTCCTTGAGGTCGAAAACGCTGGGGTCTTCCATCCCGTTGCCCCATTCCATCCGTGTAAACGTATTTGGACCAAAATGGATGAACGCAATAAACTCGTTCCGTAAGGCACTTAGCTGGTTTATGGAAGGCACCACATGCGCGGCTTTTTCGATAATGGTCTCTTTGCTATCCCCTTCATCAATCCGGATGGTGTTCTGGGGCAGCATGGTGTTATTTTGTGCGTGAACGCAAAACAGGAATGCCATGTTGAAGCATCCGATAAGGAAGTTTCTCTTTTGTTTTATCATCATATCTTATTCAAGATCCTATTTTTTTTCCTTTTACCAAGCTCATAGAAACGTACCCAGTCGATTTCCATTTCCACGGGCAGCTCTTTGGGGTGAACAGGGCCCACCCAAGATCCACCTAGCTGCATGTCAAGGAGTAGGTAATAGGTGTGGTTACCGAATGGGAATTGCCCTTCTTTGTCTGTTTCAATGCGTGGATAGGAAAAGGTTTTTTCATCGTTGATGTAGTATACGAGACTGTCGGGATACAACTCAACGGCATAGGTATTGAAATCATCGGGGGCTATTTTCCCTGTAGCACCTGGCTTTGGATCTTTGATATTTAAACGATACGTATAATGCGTATGTACGGTTTGGTACGCAATGGAATCATGATTTAAACGTTCCATGATATCGATTTCGCCGCCGTCCGGCCATTTACCATCCTGTGGAAGCAGCCAGAAGGCCGGCCAAGCCCCTCTGGCACCGTTGAGTTTAGCCCTTATTTCCCATCGCCCAAAACCAAAACTCACCTTGTCTTTTGTATAGACCCCGCCGGTCAGGAAACGGGCTGTGTCGTTGGGTAGGCTATGGTTTACCAATCCTTTGAGTACCAATTTTCCGTCGCGCCAGGCATAACAGGAATCATAATCGCTCATGTAGTTGTTCCAGTCTGATGTGCCTCGAGGTATCTTTGTCCAGTAGCGCGGGGAGAACGTTGTCTGCCCATCGAAACGCTCTTCCCATATCAGGTGCTTCCGGGGAAGCTTAGAAGTCATTGAACAGGAGCTCAAAAGCACGAACATGAAAAATAAAATCCTCAAAGGTAGTTTGGTATACATACGAAAGGCGGTTTAAAGATATCGTCAGTTCCTCTATAACGCGTGAACCAAATTTACGGCAATAAATCTAAAACAATAGGTAAGTGATCGGAACTCTCTTCTCCGTACATTACGAATGCATTTTTCACTTTCCATTGGTGGTTCCTTCGATAAAGGACATAATCAATTTGACGTTCAGGTTCCATCGAATTGATGGTTTTGTATGGACCGCCATGTTGGTAATTCACCCATCCAACGCTTCCAAGCTTTTTAAGCACATCACTATCCGGTATAGCGTTCAAATCGCCCGTTAAAATGGCTGGAATAGTGAGATTTTGGAGAAAAGCTTGTTCGATAACATCAACAGCCGCCAACCTGGCGTATTCAGACCCAATCGTAGACAGCCAATCAAAATGCGTATTGATGAATCGAACCATGCCAAGCTTTGATGATTTGCCTGAAAAATCAATGTCTATCGCCATAGCTTGATAGCGACTAGAACTCGCGCTAGGTATCGATTCATTTCCTACCCACTTAAATGGATATTTACTAAGTATGGCGTCACCATATCCGTCCATCTTACCTAAAGATGGGCCAAAAACGACATTCATCCCTGTTAACCTTCCGAGCTCGGCCGCCATTAACGAATCTCCAATCTCCTGCAACCCAACCAAATCCGGGTTGGCCTTCTTAATCACCGCGGCAATATTATCCAAGCTGTATATCCCGTCCATTCCGATTCCGTAGTGGATATTATAACTCATCACGCGAATGTGGTCATTGATAATGGAATCTAAAGCCTTCCCTTTGCCGGCCAGAAGCAGCGTCAATAACGACATCAAAAAACTGCGTAAAATCGCTTTTTTCATAACATATAAATAGCTATGGACAGAAACGGGAGGATGCCGTGATGCGGCATCCTCCTTTTCCTCATTAATTGACCCATCCCGGGTTTTGCCCTAGCTGCGGATTCAGCGTCAATTGATTGGTCGGTATCGGGTATAGATAATCCCTATTGACATCGAATTTAAACCCCTGTGTACCCCCATTTAAGGTGTTTTTAAAGATTTTGATATATCCATCGGCATCCACTTCAAGCTGCGCAACCCGTTCAGCAAATGTATTCTGGCGGGAGAGGTCCGGTTGTGCCTCGGGCAAATAGTCTGAAAAATTAAAGTTTACAAACTGTGCCTTCTTGGCTCCAAGCGGTATTTTCCCTACAATCAGCTCATCTGCCGCCGCCCATCGCATGATATCATCCACCCGGAAACCCTCGCAGGCCAATTCCACTTTGCGTTCGCGACGAACGGCTTGGATGATAGGCGATAAGTTGGCGAACTCGAAATTAGGGTCAATCGGTACGTTCGCAGCCAAGTCGGCCATACCGCCTCCGGCGCGCTCCCGCAACTTATTGATACTTTTATCCAAGTCGGCCTGCGTCATATTGCCAAGCTCTGCTTTGGCCTCGGCATAGATAAGCAATACTTCGCCGAAGCGGAAATAGATCAACGCCTGTAGGCCTTGGCCCGCAGCACGGGCATCGGCATACCGGAAGTTGTGGCCTTTGTAAATTTGGTAGCCCGTTGGGCAGGATTCTTCCGAGTCCCAACCATCGAAAGCCGGCGCGATAAAATACACCGACGGGCTGGCTTGTTGCCACCGGTAATGCTCCATATCGTTGATTTGGATGGTCTGTGTTAAACGGGGGTCGCGGTCCGCAGCCACTTTAAGCAGTGTTGCGTCGTCATAATTGGGTGCAACCGGAGTACCATCGAGTTTCAGGTAGGAGTCGACCAAGTTCTTGGTTGCTCCCCTTCCCGATCCGTTTGCGGAGTAGCGGTCCCATATCGAGTTGATGGCACCCGCTTCGTATTTCCTCCAAAAGAGGACTTCTTTACTGCCTGCATAATTTTCTTGATTGAACAGATCCCTGTAGCCAAATTCCTCGCCTACATTATCCAATGCCGGATAACCGGACGATTCAGACATGGCGATAAGCTCTCCGGCTACCGCAGCGGCCTTTTCAAGGAATTTTTGGCTCTCGTTGGTCGCAGGTGCAAAGGGGGTGCCGGCATGGTATTTTTCCCACGTGCCTTCATAAAGTGCAATCCTTGCCTGCAAGGCCATGGCGGTCTCTTTGGTCAAGCGCCCTGTCCAACCCCCGGCGCCACTTGGCAGATATTCGACAGCGTTATCCAGATCGACCATGATATTACTAACCACCTCGTTTCGCGGCAAACGCCCTGCATATAGTAGTTCCGAATCCATCGTTACGGTAGTGGCCGCCCAAGGGAGATCTCCATACCGTCGCAGCTTGCTGAAATAAAATACGGACCGGAAAAACAACGCTTCGCCTACGTATTGTTTTACGGCATCGAACGATGTCAGCTCTTCTACGACCTTATAGTTGTCTAAAAAATAATTGATGCTGCGCAGGGCTGCCCAATCGCCCGTACCCCACCCATCGCCATCGGCACTGATGGTCTTTTCACCATTCATACGGGTATTGTACAGGTACCGCACTTCGGTGTCACTCCCATCGTCGGCATCCCAACCGTAGGGTCCTATAGAGCCCCATCCGTCTTCCCTCGTCAATAGGTCGGTACGGTCATACAGACTATTGGTATACAGTTTCAGATCGTTGGGCGTTTTCCAAAAATTCGCATCGCTTATCTGGTCGAGCGGGCTTCTTTCCAGAAAATCATCCTTACAGGATACCGCTAGCGAAAACAAAGTCAATAGGGCTATTAAGTTTCTTATGGTTTTCATTTTCGTCAAGTTTTAAAATGTAACATTCAGGCCAAAGGCCCATGTTCTTTGCACCGGATAAACCTTCGCGTTTGAGTTTACGATCTCCGGATCCACAATCTTCATCAAGTTTGTGAAAGTCGCCAAGTTTTCGACGTTCACGAACAACCGTGCCCGTTTGAAATTAACCTTGTCTAACATATACTGCGGCAACGTGTACCCCAATTGCACGTTCTTCACACGTAGGTAGGCAGCATTCTGCAAGTACCGCGTCTGTGCCCGCCTGTTCTTATCCGTTGTAAAATAAGCCCGGGGGAAATATCCATTGGGGTTGTCTGGCGTCCACCGATCGGTATGGACGGTAAAGTAAGAGGATTGCCATTCATTGCTCACAAATCCCCAGAAAAAGTTTGCTCCGGGATCGAACATGATATCGCGTTTTCCCACGCCTTGGAGAAACGCGGTGATATCAAAGCCCTTCCATGCCGCGTTCAGGTTCAATCCGAACGAATAACGCGGGGTAGTATTCCCGATAATTCTCCGATCGCCCGGATTATCGACGGTATTGTTTCCAATGTTTATTTCGTTATTGTCGTCCAAATCCCTATAATGAACGTCTCCTACGAACCAATTTGCATTGATGAAAGACTGGTCGATGGTACTGATTTCGTCCTCACTTTTGAACAAACCTTCCGTCTCAAATCCCCATATCTCCCCCATCGTCATCCCATCGTACCACAAGCGATCGAGGAGTTTCGTCGGATTGTTGACCTTAACGACCTTGCCGGTATAATCACCGAGTACCAAATCGGCTCCATACGAAAATTCATTGACCCTATCTTTCCAGCCCACCGTGATTTCGAGGCCCCTTGTTTCGGTCTCGGCATCGTTTATCCGGGGGGCGCTGGTTCCTAGGATCGCCGGAAGCGCATCACCGGGGATGGCAAAGTCTTTGGCTTGCCGCCTATACCAATCGAAGCTCACGTTGAGCCGGTTGCTGAGGAAATCTGCATCCACACCGAAGCCCAAGGTATTGGTAGTGATCCAGGTGAGGTCATAGTTGATGAGCCCTGGGTTTGCGACCGACGATCCCCGTCCGCCGTTGAATAGCCAGCGGGTATCTGTTGGCGCCCGGGTGATCAGATTCGGATAGAACGGATAGCGGCTGTTCGTAAACGCTTGATCGCCCAGACTGGCATACGAGCCCCTCAGCTTGAACTGGTTTACATACGGGAGGAGGGGCTCCCAAAACGACTCTTTGGAAAGTACCCAGGCGGCGGATATACCCGGATAGAACTTGTAGCGTACATCTTGCAGGAATCGGGAGGTCCCGTCGTACCTGCCGTTAAGTTCCACCAAGTATTTTTCTTGGTAGTTATAGTTTAAACGTCCGAATCCACCGCGGATGGCCAATTGGGAAGCGTAGTCCGCCGCATTGCGATTGACACCATAGGTAACCGAGATCATCGGCACTTCATCCGAATATAGGTTGTCATTGGATCCGTTCAACCTAAGGTCGTCATAAAGTTCTTGCGTATAACCCAGTATAGCGTTGAAATTGTGATCTCCGAATGCTTTTTGGTAAGACGTAAAGGCGTTGATCGTATGGTGCTGGTTTCTGTACATATTACGCCCAATATAGTTGGGGGAACTTCCGCCACGCGGCTGTTGTTCGCCGCTGGGTTTCACAATGTAAAATGTTTTCCGGTGGTTGCTGTCCTCGATATACGTCCCGTCGTAGGTATAGTTGGCCGTAAAATCCCATCCCGGCAGCAAGTTTACCACAAATTCACCGGTAAGCATGGCATTGTCCCTGCTTGACTTGGCACGGCCACCGTCGGTGAATATGCCTACTCCGCTACCCTCTGACCAGTATCCGTCGGGATTCCTCAAGGGCACCGTAGGGTATGTACGCCCTAATTGGTGGAAGTAATCGTAAGAGTAGCTACTGCCCCCGCTGATATTCCCATAGATGGTAGGGTTGTCTGTTTCGGCACGGGAAAATGCACCCCGGAAATTGAACTTGAGCCATGACGTTAGGCTGGACGACAGGTTTGCCCGTCCGTTATAACGCTTGTAGGAATCGTTGGCAAAGTTGTACAGACCGTCTTGCTGATTGTACCCCAACCCTACATAATAGCTTGAGTTTTCCGTACCGCCCGATACGCCGACATTGTGCTGCTGGCTGAAGCTGGCATTCTTGAAATAAATATCGAACCAGTCGTTGTTGGCATTGGCTCCGTTCCAACCCAACCAGTTATCCGAACTGGGGTTTTTTATGGTCTCTTCGGTGAGCGTACCCGCTTGGTAATCTTTTATCCGTTGTATAACATCGCTTGTGAACAGCTCTGCGGTATAGAACGAGTTTTCGCCCACCTCGTTAAAAGCCAACGCAAAATCCAGGGAGTTGACATACTGCGGCAGGTTGGTGGGTGCCGAGAAACCAAAGTTATTGTTGTAGGTGATGAGAGGTTTGCCCGCTTTGCCTTTTTTGGTGGTGATGATGATCACACCGAACGGAGCACTCGACCCGTAGATCGCTGCCGAAGCCGCGTCTTTAAGTACCGACACGCTCTCCACGTCATTCATGTTGATGGTGCTCAGGTCTCCGCCCTGTACACCGTCAATGACAATCAGCGGTGCCCCAGACACATTGGATCTATTGCCGTTGTCGTCGATATTGATGCCTGTAAATCCACGGATGTTTACATTCTGCCGGGTTCCGGGAGCACCGTTTGGCGTTGAGATGTTCAGGTTGGCAACCGTTCCCTGCAATGCCTGCGTCAGCGTAGGTACGGAGCGGTTCTCCAAACGTTCACCACTGATGGAAGCCACTGCTCCCGTTAGATTGGCTTTCTTCTGCGTAGCGTAACCGACCACCACCACTTCATCGATGCTGCCCAGGTCATCTTCCAGCACAATGTTCATCGGAGCGGATTGAGCGGGCTGCTCTTGGCTGACGTATCCGATCGACGTAAAGACAAGCGTGGCGGGCGATTGGGTTAACGTTAATGAAAATGCGCCATTTTCGCTTGTCACCGTGCCATTATTCGTGCCTTCTTCCCGCACACTGATACCCGCAAGCGGGTTGCCATGTGTATTGGTAACGGTACCCGAAACACGCATTTGTGCCGCTTCGGTCAATGGTTTGCTTGGAACGTACGTCTTTTTGTCACGTACGATGATTGTTTCGTTGTCCAGCGCGTAATCCACCGGCTGGTCCGAAAAAATGGCGTCGAGCACTTCCGCTAACGGCCGGTTCTTCACATGGATGGTCACCGGTTTTGTCTTGTTGATCTGACTGGTCTTAAAGATGAAATCCACGTCGCTCTGCCTACGGATTTCCCGCAGCACTTTCTGCATGGATGCATCCTTTTCGGACAACGTCACTTGTTGCGCAAGTACAGAAGCCCCTGCCTGCATGCAGGTGATCAAGATGAAGAGGGCGATTAGTTTCATCTGCAAAATTACTTTTGAATAGTGGAACATGCGGGTAGCATGATAGCTATCACTGCAAAGATTAAAATACATATCTTTGTGAAGTTTGGGGTTAATAATTAATTTGATTCGTAAAGTTGGATTAAACGTTTCCCAACGACCCCGGAGATGCTGGCGGGCATTTCCGGTTTTTTATTTGATTAGCTTGGTCTTCTTTTTCTCATCATGTGAATGGTTAAGTTATCATTCCAGTTAGTTACCTAGTCTTTTACGGTCGATAAATACACGGTCCGGTTTTCTATCCTCGCTTCCAATGCGCCGGATAATTTGAGAATGTGTAGTACTTCCGAAAGGTTCTTTGACCTAGCGATGAGCCCGCTGTATCTTTCCGTGGGCATATCCTTTTCGTAAACAACATCAACATCATACCACCGGGCAATTTTTAACATGATGCTTTTCAGGCTTTCGTCGGCAAACAGGAAGTCGCCGTTCTTCCAATCGACAGCAGATTCCACATCTACCGTGGCAACCGTAACCGTCTCATGGCCTACCTTCGATTGCTGGCCGGGCTTCAGTACGATAGACTGTTCGGCTGCTATAATCCGCACGCTTCCTTCCAGGAGCGTTGTATTACATGTTCCTTCGTCGGCATAATCATTCACATTGAAATGCGTTCCCAGCACTTCAATCCGTTGGGATGCGGTTTCTACGATAAACGGAACCCGATGGCCACCGCGCTGCTGTGTAGATACTTCGAAATAACCTTCTCCCGATAGGCTAACCTTACGTTCCTTCTCATCAAACACCGTTGGGAACGTCAGTGATGAGGATGCATTGAGCCAAACTTTCGTGCCATCCGGAAGTAATACCTGGAACTGGCCGCCCCGCGGGGTGCTAACCGTATTCAGCATCGGTTCCGCCACTTTCTCACCATCAACATGGTACACGAGCTGCCCCGTTGCCGTCTTTTGGATGGTGATACCTTCTTTAGCCACTAGGTTGCCAATGGTGTGGTCATCCAGGGATAGTATGGCCCCATCTGATAGGGTTAAGGTCGCTTTATTACCACCGGCCGCAATATCATTGTGTACGGTGTAGCCCGCTTCGTCATTGCTTTTGATGTACTGTAGGGACAAATAAGATAAGGTAATCAGTATACAGGCGGCAGCCGCAAAGAGATAGGTCTTTCTCCCTTTCTTTTTAGGCATGGGTTCCAACCGGAGTTTGTCAAACACATTTTTTACGGCATCTTCAACGGCTGGGTTCAGTTCAGCATGTTCATCTTGCAGCTGCTGCTCGATCAAGTGCTCCAAGTAATCCCGTTTTTCACCGGATTGCATGAACTGCCACAGTTCTTGCGCCTCTGCTGGCGTACAGGAATTGTTCAGGTACTTTTGAAATAATTGACGTATATGTTCGCTATGATTCACTTGCCGCTTTATAGTAATACGGATTTGGCGGCTATGTCCTCTGCTCCCCTACGATTTTTTTTTACGGACCGTTCGTTATATCGTGCTAGGGTATAAATATAAAGGCTAGCAACATCGAAACGACATGCACTCCCTGGTAATGAAGTTTGAGCGACTTCGTGGCTTTGACTATATGATCGCTGATGGTCGATGTGGATATACCCAGGATTTTGCCCGCCTCTTCATAACTCTTCCCCTCGATTTTGCACAGTGTATAGACTTTTCTTCGTTGTAGTGGAAGCTGGTCAATTGCCTTGGAGAGGATGGATTCAGATTCTTTATAAGCCAGTTCTTCGTCGATATGCTGGTATAATTCGCTGGACGTGACGACCAGGTATGCCTCGATATCCCGTCGTTTGGTCTGCTGATAAAAAAAGTCGCAGACAAGGTGCTTAGCAATGGTGAATAGAAAAGATTTGAATGATTTATCTACATCAATACGTGTCCGCCTTTCCCATACGCGCTGAAAAACCTCTTGTAAAATTTCTTCTGCCACCTCGGCGGACTTCACCATCTTCCATATATTGCCGTACAGTCTTTTGCTATAAGCGAAATAAAGCTGTTCAAAGGCTTTCACATTTCCCTCCCGCAATTGCATCAACAATCGACGTTCTCTCAGTTGGTCCTCACCATTCATCACCCGTTTAAATCAATTGGTTCACCTATTTGAGTTATGGATTTTCCCAAATTCCAATCAATAATACGCGGTAAGATTTAATTTTGCAAGAGGTTCACGAACGCAAACGATTGTTCAATTTTCGCCGTTGCCCCGGCCCTCGTCTTAAAACAGATCGGCCCAAGATTGCTTTAGCAACACACCGTGCGACCAGCGAAGGCTCCCATTGAGTGCGGCTACTACAACGATTTAATGTACAGCACCAGCGATTCGATATCGCTCTTGGAAAGGACACCTAAATAGGAAGGCATCTCGGCACCATAGCCTTGAACAACCCTTTTGGACGGTTCCAAAACGGATTCCCTGATATACCCTTCGTCCGCTCGTTGCGACGTGCCGTCTTCAAATGGGCGGTTGGACCCATAAATGCCCTTGAGCGGTGGGCCGTAAAACCCGTCTGTTTCTGTACCGGACGAATGGCAACCAGAACAGGCCGAAGCCACGAAAAGTTGCGCCCCGTTTTCTATGGAGGGACGCAGTTCGACAGTAGCTGCTGAAAAGCCTGTGGAGGGAGCCACGGACCAGTCTATCGGTGTATTGAACCCGGCACCTGCCAAATCGATTTCTTCCACCTCATTCACCGTAAACCAAAAGCCGTCGTGCAAGGTCGCTCCCGCTTCTGACCGCAGGTTATATAACAGTTCCATCTGCATGACCTCCGTCATGTCCCGAACAACCACCAACACCGCCTTCCGGTCTGCTGAGATGTGCGACGACCATACGGGCATCACCTCCTCACCCGGTGTGCCATCGAGCTTGTAATGGCCTGAGCCATATTCCCGTGTACGTTTATAGTTCCATCTTTTAACTTGGAAATTCGTTGGATTTACGGCCCATGCGGAATCCAGCGCTACACCAAACCGCAGTACGATGCCCTGCTGGCCTGCCTTGAATTGGCCGGGCAAATAAAAGGGCTGTCTGGTATACCGCAAACGCACAAATGCCGATACGCCCGGCGAGCTTGACCCCCACAGGTTGAAGCCAGTGACGTAAAGCTGGCCATCACGCGGATTGATGGCCCCTTTTTGAGTTGGGGCCGGGTAGTTTGCCCTTATGAACGACACACCGCCCTGTACCGCGTTTGACGTACTGTCTATCAGCACCTTGAACAGACCCGGGCGGGCAAACGAGAAATGGATCATCTGTTCATCCAGCGGTCCCATCTTCCCTCCGGTGATCCAACGCTGGCTATTGCCCGACCGGTCGACACGGTGGGGAATCCAGGTGAGGGGTTCTTTGATGGTAGCATGGTGATCTTCCGGCGAGGTGGGAAAACCGAAATAATCGCCCTTCCCTACCAGGAGGACGGGCGTGGAAGGCACGTAGTTACCCTGCTGGTCGGAGGCCGACAGCATCCCTTTTGTGGGGTGGATACCGATATACGGTCCACGGAGCCCGGTGGCAATAGTTTCCACATGCCGCCCATCGGCAGCTATCTTCATCACCGTACCCCGCTGCGACGAGCCGCCGATACCGCCTTTTGCGATGTAAAACCCACCGCCGGGTGCCGCCACCATATCCCCTGCCCATTCGCGCGAATGCAGCGACTGCTCCATCTGATTGCAGAAATTCTCGTAGTAATCCGCCACGCCGTCCTCGTTCAGATCATGCAGCCGCACCACCCCTTCCTTCCCGAAAACATACACCATCCCATCCACGATTTCGATGCTCATCGGTTCATACAGACCCGACGCAAACCGGCGCCATTCCAGCCGCTTCAGGCTGCGATCGATTCCGTCTACGATCCATACATCGCCCGAGAAGGTAACCACGGCGGCGCGCTGGCCGTTAAAAAAAGCAACGTCGGCTACCCGCACATTCCGTTTCCATGGGTTCGGGACCGGGAGGGTCAATATATCGGTAACGTATGCAGCCGTATCCGGAGATAACTGGCCCCGCGTATAAACGGTTTCCTTCCAATAAGCTGGCCCGCCACGGCCAAAATCGGGCATATCGACCTTGGTTCTGCCAACCATATCCAAGAAAGCATCCCGCTTTGCGATAGGTCCGCGCCATAGCACCACTTTCGCTTCCACACGTTTGTCTGTTTGCGGGAAACAAACCGTAACGTACCGGTGGTCTATGGCGGCGGGTACCAAGCCGCCTTCGTGATCTGCCACCACCCCGATCGCGGTAACGGTGTCACAGGTTTCGCCATGGTAGATATAAAGTACGGAGCCAGCCGTTTCCGTGCGGGAACCATCCGTAACCTCGGCAACATGGAGATACAGCCCTTGCTCCAGCCCGTCCAACCGGAAGGTCCGCGAAAAAGCGGCTTCTTCCCCGAAACGCGTACTACCGGGATGTTCCATGATGTCTGTCGTACCGATGGTATAGGAAAGCCCAACGTCATCGCCTTTTAAATACACACCATTCCACCGGCCGATGCGTTCAGGGAGCGGTCCGTACCGATGCCGCCCCGTGCCGTCCGACAGATCCCTCGGATCCTGGAAACTCGGCATGCCGATGCTCCAACCTGCATATTCGCCCGTCGCTAGTTTGGGTGTGCCCAAGATCGCCGGGATTTGGTCGCCTTTATTGAAAAAATCATCGTACGAAATCTGGGCCATCGTTACCATGGGCAGGAACGCACCTTCCCAAGCCACCGACCACCGCAGCAAGTCCATATCGAACCCCACGTAGGCGCTATCCCCGAGGTTGATAGCCAGTGTACGCGCAGCGCTGTTGCGCTGCGGGAATCCCGGACCTAGTTTATTTGAATTCAAAGGCCCCGTGATGAAGGGGAACCCCGGTTCCACGAAGGGGCCTATTTCAGCCGTTTCAAAATCGTTGGCCGTTACCACCGTATGCCGCCCTTCGCAGCCTACCCATATGGAAAACGCCACAAGCCAAAAGAACCACTTTATTAGCAACATCCCTCAGTTAACTGTGAAGACACCTCGCATAATCTGCCAGTGGCCAGGGAATGTGCAGATAAATGGGTAATTGCCCGGTGTATCGGGTGCCACGAAATCGAGCTGGTAGGTTTCACCCGCATTGACCAGCGGGGTGGCGAACAGCACTTCGGGTATATCGGGGATGAACTGCCTTTCGTAGGCATCTGGCAAGCTGGCCATCGCATCAGCGGCGGCACCGACCTTCTCCAGGCTCCCCGGCTTGGCTACCACGATGTTGTGGGGCATTTGGTCGCTATTGTCAAACAGCAGCGATACCGATTTACCATGGGGCACGGTAAGGGTCACTTGGTCGAAAGCCATTTTGCCAGGCAGTGCCTTGAGGCGGATGACAACCTCGCCCAGCTCCTTCCCGGATACTGCAGCAACTGCTGATGCCGGGGCGGCGGGTTCCAGGATATCGCGGTGGTCTTCGCGGAATCGTTCCACGGCCACCACGCCCGCCAGCTGTTCGAAGTCGGCCGCAGAAAGCGGTTCCACACCATATTTGGGATAGGCCGGGTCGTCCATGATGAAGCCCGGCACCTGCAGCTCCTGCGCCGAAGCCAACGGCCTAAGCAATGCGTAAGCCTTTTCGGGTTCGTTGGCAAGGAACTGCTTGTCTTTCTCGAACATCTCCATCCATACCGGCTTAAGGTGCTTGAACGATTCGACCAGCGCGTAGCCGATGTAATCATCCACGGGTTTTTCGGTGGCTGCCAGCAGCGCCTGCACAGTCCTTTCGGACTTGAAGTGGCTCAGTGCTACGATTGCTTCCAAGCGTACCCGTGGCGACGGATCGGCAGAAAGGGCGATAAGCCTATCGAACGCCCCCTTGATCCGGTCGGACCAGTAGAACAGCACCCGTGTGGACGCCGTACGGATAGCCTGGTCTCCGCTGGCCAGCAGTGCTTCAAGAAGCCGCTCGTTGGCAACATTTAATTGTTGGTATACCCATAGTGCTTCCAAACGGTGCCGCTCCACCTCCGGGTCTGTGGCGTCAAGCCGAGCTACCCAATTCTCCACGGCGGGAAGCACCTGACCAACAGGAAATTCACGGAGTTGCCGCCTCGCACGGTAGCGCGTACGATCTTCGGGAACCTTGAGCTGGTTTAGCAACCCGTCGATATCCATATGGCTCAGATCGACCGGCTGTAGTGTAGGCTTATCCCGGTGCGTAATCCGCCAGATACGACCCCGTGCGTGGTCGCGCATCGGGTCGCGGAAGGCCTGCTCCCCGTGCTGGATGATGGGGTCGTACCAATCAACCACGTACAGGGCACCATCCGGACCAAACTGCAGGTCGACCGGGCGGAAATTGGGGTCTTTGGACTGCAACAATGGAACGGTCTCATGCCCAACGATACCACTCCCCGATTCGGATACCTTGTGCTGCCGGATACCCTGAAAGCCGATGAACGTATTGAAAAGTACGTTACCCTGCACGCTATCGGGAAATGCCCGGCTCGACACGATTTCCAAACCACAGGTCTTCGGTTTAGACGGCGAGGTGAGGAAATCTTTCATGCCAACGTGCTTCTTAGGGTAGTCTATGGCCACCGTGAGCGGCGGGGCGAAGTAGTTCATCCCCGTGGATACATCGGCAATAAGGTGCGTGCCGTCCCGGGTGAAAACACTGCCCCAAGGATTGGCATAAGGATATGAGATGTACTCGTCGAATTTCATGGTGCGCGGCTCATACCGCCACGTGTTGCCATAAGCGCCCCGACGCGGTCCATAAGGGGTTTCTACTTGGGTATGCAGGAATGTGCCCATGTGCATATACAGCGCCCCGTCGGGACCCCATTCATAGGTATTGAGCGTGTGGTGCGAATCTTCGGTACCGAACCCCGAGAGCAGTACCTGCCGGAAATCAGCACTTCCGTCGCCGTCGGTATCTTTCAGGAAAATAAAGTCGGGCGCCTGGGTGACGTACACCCCGCCATCGCCCAGCTCGAAACCCAGGGGGAGGTACAGACTATCGGCAAATACCGTGTGCTTATCGGCCCTGCCGTCGCCATCCGTGTCTTCCAGTACGATGATCTTGTCGTTGGGTGGGTTGCCGGGCGTATAATGCGGATAGGATGGCATGGTAGCCACCCATAGGCGACCCTGTGCATCGAACGCAATCGACACCGGGTTGGCCAACGGGAAGTCCACTTCGGAGGCAAACAGCTCAATCTGGTAGCCATCCTGCAACACGAACTGCGATTTGGCGACCTCCAGGTCTTTCGGGGTAGTGGCGGGCACGGCCGCATGTAGGCCTTGCGCATGGCCGAAGGATACTACCCGCTCCAGGGCTTGCTTGTCGACGGTCGTCTTTTCACCGGCGCCAGCCCATACGAGGCTATCCAGCAGCACGACCATACGGTCAATCTCCTGCAGTTCGGTGGGGAGCGCCCCGCCCCCCGCCCAGTCGCGCCGACGACCGTAGATGTACTCGCCATTCTGCGCCTTATGGCGGTAAAAAAAATGTTGGTTCTTGGTAGCCACAAGCTCCTGCAACCCGGCCGCGTGCGCATCGGCCGGCCAACGGGCAACGGGCAGGTCCAGTGCACTGGCCATGAGCTCACTGGCGATGCGATACCCGCGGTCCGTGAGATAGATACCATTGCTCGTCAGCGAATCGCTGCCCGCTTCCATCAGCTTCTTAGTGGGTGTATAAAGATCGATGAACGGGATGTCGAGCGACTGTGCCACTTGGTGCATGCCGCGGGTATACGCTTTCAGCGACTTATTGTGTTCGGTTGGGTCGAGCAGGAAACCACCCAGTGCCTCATGGGCAACGGGCGATACAAGGATAATCTGCGGGGGCGTCTTGCCGTCATAGCTGTGCCCCTGCAGGTCGGAGAGGAAGGCCCGCAGGTCGTCCTTAAATGCCGCCAGGCTATCCGGTCCTTTGAACGATTCGTTCATGCCGAAGCAGGCGATGATTACGTTGGCACCCTGTTGATGCAGGTGCTCCTGCAGTGTACCAAAATTCAACGGACGCGGACGGAGGTTCACTTCGTCGGCACTCCATCCCAGGTTACGCACCCGTAGGTGATGTTCCGGGAAACTCCGGTGTAGGAGCGTCTCGAAATAATTGCTTCGCTGCAGACCTTCGGCAAACGAATTGCCCACAACAACGATGCTACTTCCGGGAGCAGGTTTGAAAGGCCAAACTTCCGTCTGCTTCCGGCAGGATAAAACAAAAGTGATGACCGCTAATACTAAGCCGCCGTATAAGATTTTATTCATTGTCGCACACCGATAATAATAGTAAATAATCCAAGCTAAATGGCCAAAAAGGCCTACGGGGCGGTGCCCATACTGTCGATACCAAAGAAAGTAAAACGATTGGATTTCCGCGTCCTGTGCTTACCTGAAGTAAGCAAACTCAGCCCAACTTAGTTATTTGAAATAGCCGCTAAAGGGTTGTCGCCATGGCCGGATCGCTGACGCCATGTTTACCCGTCTCTACCCGTCCGGCAAAACGGCATGAAAACCCATCTGCCGCTTGCACCGTAAAGTCATACCAGTTCGCGCTATTTTTCAACGGTATATGCTTCTTCAGCCGCCGCCCCGCCGCAACGGTTAACGTCTCCGATGCAGGGTACCCGTAAGCGTTGGCGATGAGCTTTACCGCTAGCGATGTTTGCAATGGATGTTTCAACTGTATGGAAATCCCCCCTTTGCGTTGATCGTAATCCAATTGTACCTCCGGTTCAACCGCATGGATGTTTCCGGCAAACTTGCGGAAATAACCATTGGGCCCATACACTTCGAGATCATATGCGCCACCCGTTTCGGCGGCATCCCACTCGTCGGCCAGTGATTTAGCGGCCTCTACCGTGTATCGGCGCGGTATCTGCTCAAGCCGGTTCAGATCATATACGTGATAAACCGCCCCCTTCGCTCCTTTATTTTCGAAAACCAGTCGCACCTGCCGTTCTTCGCGTAGGTAGTGAAGTGTGCAATGCAAGGCATAGGGTAGCGCCCGCGATAACCGGGTTCCTTTTTCCTGATAGAGCTGCGATGGCTTTTCGGGGGCGACCGCTTTGGGTAACGTCTTCGAAGCAGCATCGATGGCTTCAAATCCAGACGTATCTGGCATAACGGGAAATTTCGGGTCATTGGGCGTGACAAAATCAAATGCCGATGTGAGATCACTACTTACGGCACGGTGCCAGGGCGATATGGCCGGCACCGTTACGCCAAACCGTTTCTCGATAAATTGCGCCACCGAGGTGTGGTCGGCTACGGCCGAGTCTACCCATCCCCCTTTACTCCAGGGCGACAGGATATACATCGGCACCCGGGGTCCCATACCCCACGGCCGCAGGTTGCCGGAGATGGTGTCCCGCTTGTCAATGTAGACACGATTGGTCTCCGTATCCGCCAAGTTATCCTTGTCGTTGTGGAAATACATACCTGCCAGCTCCATTGTTGACTTACCCGCAAGGGTGTTATCGAGGTTGTAAGAAGGCACAGCGGGCGCCGGCAGGTGATCAAAAAGGCCATCATTCTCATCAAATGTTAGAAAGAATACGGTCTTACTCCACACCTCGGGGTTGGCCGTGATGGCCGCGAGCACCTCGTGCGTGAAATCAGCCGCCCGGTAAGGGCTAGACGGTGCTCCCGGGTGTTCTGAATTGCTTTGGGAGGGCAACACCCAACTCACTTGTGGCAAAGTACCGTTTTTCACATCATTGGTAAGGTCCTCTATCGACCAATGCCTCATGCCGTTTTCATAAATCGGCGATCCCGGTTTCGCGTTCCGGAAACTCTCAAATGCCAGACAACCATGCATGGCCCCCGTCCAATTATCGTTGGGGTCCTGGTAAATACGCCAGCTGATGCCCGCCTTTTGCAATACGTCCGGTATGGTGGGCCAGGTGAAGGCACTTCCCTGATAAGTATAGCCCGGTTCGGGCATATGGCCCTTAATCCAGCAACGCAGGTTTACCGGTTCCGAATCGGCATCGGTACAGTTGATACCCGCCGCCCGCATTTCAGGATCGTGCACCGATCCCGACCAAAACACGATCCGGTTGGGGTCGGTGCCTGTGGCTATGGAGCAATGATACGCATCGCAGATGGTGAAATATTCGGCCATGGCATATTGGAACGGGATCTCTTCGCGTGTATAATAGGCCATGGAATAAGGGGTTTTGAACAGCGGCCAAAACCCGTATTTACCCTGGTTCCAGGCAGCCTGCGTATCCGGAAAATTGTGTGGGGTTCCATTGATTAACGCGGCATTGGAAGTGTTTTTATTCGCCCGGTAAGGCGGTACAACCTGCTTCCCATCCGATTGGTGGAATGCCCGATGGCCGCTTGCCAGCGGGATAGGGAAACGGTCGCCAAACCCACGCACACCGCGCATAGTTCCGAAATAATGATCGAACGACCGGTTTTCCTGCATGAGGATAACGATGTGCTCCACGTCATTGATAGACCGGGTTGCATTATGCGCTTCCACTGCCAAGGCCCGTTGCAGCAGTGGCTCCCACAGTGCACCGGTAAGCCCGGCAGTAGCTGATAGCTTGATGAAATCTCTCCGATGTAATTTTCCCATGGTTATTCTCGCGTCAATGGTTCATATACTGTTCGATATACGGATATAGGTGGTTGGCGTACCGCATAAATCCTAAATCGGTGAAATGGACGCCGTCCACCGTGGCTTCATTGTCGGTGCCGAGCATCCCCAATGCCGGAACAATGTGGATGTGCTGCTCACCACTGGCGATTAGCCGATGGAACACGGTGTGTAGCGCGGCATTCTTATCGGCTATGGTCTGCCGTACGCGGCGGTCGAACGCTGCCTGCGGATAGAGTGGGTTTTCCACAAACAATATGGTGGTGTGGGGGGCCTTCTGCCGCACAATACGATAAAATTTTTCCAATCGCTCTTCAATCAGTTCCACGCCTACGTTGGGCATAAAATCGAGCACGATCAACGAAGCCTCCCGATGGCCGATAAGCTCCGCTATTTCGTAGTCGAGCTTTGCATTGCCACTAAACCCGAGATTGACGAACTCGCGATTAAACCGACGGCTCAATATATTAAGGTGGGCCATCCCTGGGCGGGAAGCACATCCGCCCTGCTGGATGCTGGTGCCGTAACATACTACAGGCTTATCAGCAACCGGAAGGCCTGCCAAGGGCGGAGCGATGGTAGCCGACGAATCAGCGCCGAGCTGCAAATCCACCACACCATCGTATAACGGAAAATAAAGCATGAATTCCTTGAAAGTGGTATCCATGTTGGCAACGATCCTGGCCTCATTGGTTAGGCTGTTTACCTGCGGGCGGGCGGAATTGACGAATACCCATTTTCCCTCATCCAGGCAATACAGATCAAACCCTTTGATGCCGGTTTCTGTCATATGGTTCATCATGCGGTTTTGGTACAGCGTCCATTTCAACCCCATGGCGGTGGTGTTCGACCGGAACCGCAGGTACAATCCGGCCGTATTTTTACCGAGTCCCCACACCGGTTCGCGCGACTGCGTTTTCAGCGCTGCGGGCAACCGCTCATAGCGGGTCTCGGTTTGGTCGGTCATCTTTCCGAACAAGGGCAGTGACTCGACGCTATGGTACTTTAGTTGGCCTAATACAGGTAGCCAGCATCCTAAGAAGCCGATGATGGAGGCTAGTTTAACGACGTTCATAATCAGTTGATGTGTCTACTCGCCCTCAAAAATGGCAAAAAATGGTGACTATCCGGCCAACGTACCCGGAAAATCGTCTATCTTCTCGCAGCACACCTGCTCCATCACCTGTTTCAGTTGGGCTTTCAGCAATGCAATGGTATGGTCTCCCCCACGCTTACCCAGCGCGGCAACGCCATACATAAATGGCCTTCCCATGAATGTAAAATCCGCTCCACAGGCCAATGAACGGCCAATATCCGGACCAGAGCGCAGCCCGCTATCGATCATTACCTTTATCCGGTCGCCATATGTATCAGCCAAACCCTTCAATGGCTTGATGGTTGACTCTCCAGCATCAATCTGCCGACCGCCGTGGTTGGATACAATCACGCCATCTGCCCCCAAACCTATGCTCGCTTCCATGTCTTCATCACATACGACCCCTTTGATGACCAGTTTGCCTTTCCACAGGTCCCGGATGGCTTTCACCTTATCAACATCGACCCTGCCGGTAAAAGTGGCGTTCATGAACTTACCTAGTTGACTAAGGTTGAGGCTCTTGTCCATATAAGGCTTCAACGTAGCAAACTCGGGTATGCCCACCCGGAGGGTCTCAAATGCCCACGTAGGCCGTATGGCCGCCTGGAGGAAGTTGTTGATCGTCATCTTGGGCGGCATGGAAAGGCCCGCCTTGATTTCGCGATAGCGCAATCCGAACGAAGGCACATCGACCAATACCACCAAAACCGGGCATTGCACGGCCTCGAGACGGCGAAGGATATCGTCGCGCAGCCTGTTTTCGGTGGGATGGTATAACTGGAACCAAAACCGGGACTCCGACACTTCCGCAATGCGTTCGATGCTGCTCGTAGATACGGTGCTCAAGGTGTAGGGCACGTTGTGCTTCAATGCGGCCTTGGCCAATATTTCCGGAGCATTGGGCCACATCAGGCCTTGTAGGCCGATAGGCGATATGCCGAAGGGTGCATCGTAGACGTGGCCGAATAATTCTGTCCGCATATCGACCCCGTGATGCTTTTTGAGATACCGGGGGATCAGCTGGATATCACGGAAATCAGCCTCGTTGCGCCACAGATTCAGCTCATCGTTGCATCCCCCTTCGAGGTAGTCGAACGCAAACTTGGGAATACGTTTTTTTGCTTTCCTTTTCAGGTCTTGTACCGATGGATATTGGGGATTGTATTTCAATAGCTCAGGATTCATTGCTGTTCTTTGTTTTCATTCGAATGTGCGTAAAAACGCAGTTCTATCAGATCATTTGGCAACGGTTGCTTATTCCATGCAGCGTGGATGGCCAAAGCGGCCCCTACCGCGGTGGCTTGTGCCATGGAAGCGGCAAAAACCTCCATCTCCGGAAAAGCGTTGGCCAGCAAATTCATGAAGATAGCGTTCTTGCTGAATCCACCATCCACAAAAATACGCTTTACTTCGGAACCCTTTATCGCCAGTCCGGTGGAAATCACCTGCAGGTCGATCAAGTCCATGATCAATCGATGGTAGGCTTCCTCATAGGAGGCGTAATCTGACAGGCTGCGTTGGGCGAAAGCAGACACCTTGCTGCCGATAGGTGCCGGACCGGAAGTCTCCTGACGGAGCTTGGCCACAGTACGGGGGTTGTATGCCATATTGCGGTAGCGGCTGGTAGGCTGGCCAAAATGCTCCGCAATGCGCTTCACCTGTTGCTCGTGTTCATAACCGGCAAAAAGGCGCGACGCTTTCACGGGGGTACCCTGGTAATGCATATAGCAAAGGCAATCGGCCTCCAATTCTACCTTGGTGAGCGGTGTATGGTTAAACGGATTGAGACTGATGCACCACGTACCCGTCGATATCAGCACAAACGGCTCGTGGAAACTCACCAAGTAAGGTATCAGGGCAGCCGAGCTATCGTGCAGCCCTACCCCCACGCCATATCCGTTGCCCGGAAACGAGGCTGGGAAAATGTCGTCACCCGCAACGATGGGTGCCAGCTTCTCATCGAGCGCCTCGCTACGCACCCATTCGTGGTATTCGTCCTTGCCGAAGTCCCAAAGCTGTGTGTGGCAGCCAATGCTCGTCATGTCAGAGTACATGCGGCCCGACACCAGGAAACTCAGGTATTGTGGTAGATGTAGGGCGTAACGGATCCGTTCGAACAGCGCCGGCTTCTCATACTTGATCCGATAGAGTTGCATACCCGAGTTGAGGCTTCCCAGTACGGGCGAGGCAGTGGAATACGCCATTTTCTCCTCGCCGCCGTAAGTTTCGTAAAAATGCCGCTGCAATTGTTCCGGATAAGGTTTCAGGTAGTTATATAGCGGGGCGAGCGGTTTCCCGTTCTCGTCCACATACACCAAACTGGCGCCATATGCCGCAAAATTAATGGCCCGCACGTCAAACTCGGGCCTCCGGAACACTTCGTGCAAGGAATCGAACACCGATAACCGCAGGCTTTCCAAGTTTTCACAGGGGTCGCCATCCTCGTCCTCCGTCTCGGTAAACCGCGCCGACCGCTCGAACACGATTTTATAACGCTCATCGAACAGAAAGAGCTTTTTGTTGGTCTTCCCAACGTCAAATATCGCTATGACTTGTTTCTTCATCTATAACCCCGTCGCTACCGTCTTTGCTCCTCTTTCCTTGACCAATTCGCCGCGCACGTTCAATTCCCTGTAGAGTTCAATCGGATTCAAGGCCGCTCCAGCACGCAGGCGCGCCTCGGCAACCAATGGGCGCACGTCGGTGCGGAATGCCTGTTGCAGCACTTCTTGTGCGCGGGCAACGTCATTTGTCGCCTGCGCTTCGTGTAGCGCATCGCGATCGATAAGCAACGCCTGTGCGTAAGCGATCAAAATCGCCTCGACTGATTGGATTAAATCTTCTAACGGATCTTTCAGATTGTGCGAGGCATCGATCATCCATCCCAAATCCTTCGCATGGTCCATACCGCGTGCATCCATTCCTTCTACCAATTCGCTGAATATCAGGAACAGTTGGTAAGGTTTGATGCTACCGGTGGTGAGGTCGTCATCCCCGTATTTGGAATCATTGAAGTGGAAGCCTCCTAGTTTACCTTCCATCAACAGCAAGGATACAATCTGCTCAATATTGGCGTTGGGCAGGTGGTGGCCCAAATCGACCAAGGTATAGGCTTTGTCGCCCAATTTGCTGGCATAAAGCAATGACTGCCCCCAGTCGCCCACCGTCGTCGAATAGAAGTTGGGTTCAAATGCCTTGTACTCCACAAATATCTTCCAGTCGGCGGGCAGCGCCGCGTATACCTCCTGCAAGCTTTCGAGGGTGTTTTGGAAAGCCTGGCGGAAGTTTAGTTGACCCGGGAAACTTGAACCGTCAGCCAGCCATACCGTCAATGACTTCGACCCCAGCTCTACACCGTGTTTGATGACCTCGATGTTATGGTCGACGGCCTGCTTGCGCACGGCGCGGTCTACGTGCTGCATGGAACCGAATTTGTAACTGTGCGCTTGGCCGGGCTGGTCCTGGAAGGTGTTGGAATTCATGGCGTCAAACGCCAATCCATGTTGGTCGGCGAGGGTACGTATCGCTTCGTAGTCTTCGGGAATATCCCATGGGATATGCAATGAAATGGCACCGCTCGACCGATTTAGGGCATGCAACAACCCGATATCGGCTATTTTCTCTTCCAAGTTACGCGGTTCGCCACCTCCGGAAAAACGGCCGAAACGTGTACCTCCTGTCCCTAAAGCCCAACTCGGGATGGCCACCTGGAAATCAACCAATTTGCTTACGATGTCCGGCGCATTGGGCAGTTCTTCTGCCAACCGCTCAAAACGGCGTTGCTGCGCCTTTATCAATCGTTGGTTATGCGTTGCTACTTGATTTTTATCGATATTCATAATAGTTCCTTAACAAAAGTAAGCAGAATTGTCAACCAATCACCTAGGGAGTCAATTGAGCTGACAATACTGCGAAAAAAAGATAATTACCTTACAAATGCCATCGCTACGCCCCCATCGACATTCAGCACGTTGCCGGTCGACTTATTCAACAGACCACTCGCAAAGGCAAAGCACGCATTGGCGATGTCATCTGGTAGGATGATTTCGTTAAGCAGCGTACGCTTCGCATAGTAAGCGGGAAGTTCCGCCACCGTGACGCCGTATGCTTTGGCACGGCCTTCCGCCCATCCGCCAGCCCAGATATTACTGTCGCTGATCACGGCATCCGGGTTCACCACGTTCACGCGGATGCGGTCGATTCCGAGTTCGGCTGCATTCAACCGGCTCAAGTGCAACTGGGCGGCCTTAGCCGAGCCATAGCCCGCGTTGTTGGGGCCGCTTACCAGTGCGTTCTTACTAACGATATTGATGATATCGCCGCCGATTGCCTGCTTCTTCAATACAGCCACTGCTGCTTGCGTAACCAAGAATTGGCCCTTTACCAACACATCATACAGCAAATCCCAATCCTTTTGCGTGTGGTCCCCGATCGATTTCGATATGGAAAGACCCGCGTTATTCACCACGATATCGACACCACCGAACGCAAGCGCCGCGGTGTCAAACGCTTGTTGTATCTGGTCTGCATGGGTTACATCCAGCAACGCCGTGGCATAGGCATCTTTGCCGAATGCGCCTTGAAATTCCTTACCTGCTTCTTCCAACCGCTCCGCATTGAGGTCGTTGAGCACCACAACAGCTCCCTCCTGCACAAACTTTTTGGCAATGGCTTTGCCGATACCGCCCGCGCTCCCTGTTATCAGGGCAATCTTGCCAGAGAGGGGCTTGGGTTTGGGCATACGCTGCAATTTCGCTTCTTCCAACAGCCAATACTCGATGTCAAACGCTTCCTGCCGGGGCAACGAGGTATATTCGGAGATAGCCTCGGCACCCTTCATCACGTTGATGGCATTGGTATAAAATTCGGCAGCCACGCGTGCCGTCTGCTTGTCTTTTGAAAACGAAAACATACCGATGCCCGGATAAAGGATAATCACCGGATTGGGATCACGCATGGCGGGGCTATTGGGATGCTTACAGGTCTCGTAGTACGCTTTGTACATGGACCGGTAAGCTTCAAACGCCGGTGCAAGCTGTATTTTCAGCGCTTCAGCGTCCGACAGGTCGGCATCGGGTGCCAAATCAAGAACCAGCGGACTGATCTTCGTGCGTAGAAAGTGATCGGGGCAACTGGTACCTAGCGGCGCCAAGCGGCCGAGGTCGTTGGAGTTGATAAATTCCAGCACCCGCGGGTCATCGGTGAAATGTCCTACCATACTGCGTTCGGACGAACAGAACCCGCGAAGGATCGGAGCCAATGCTGCGGCCTGCTTTTTCCGGTTGTCGGCATCGACATCCGCAATCTTGGCACCGCCGAAGACGGGCCGCTGCTTGCCGTAGTTGGCCTCCAGGTATTCGGCACAACGCTCGATGACCGTCAATGTATTCACATAGCTCTCGTATGCCGTATCGCCCCACGTAAACAAGCCGTGCGACCCGAGCATGATGCCCCGGATACCTGGACTATCATCCAGGCATTGCTTTAGTTGCAACCCCAAGTCGAATCCCGGCCGCTGCCATTCAACCCAACCGATTTCGCCATTAAACAGTTCTTGGGTGATGCGCTTGCCATCTTTGGCGGCAGCAATAGCGATCGCCGCATCGGGGTGGAGGTGGTCGATGTGCTTAAACGGGAGGAAACCATGCAGGGGCGTGTCTATGGATGGAGCCTTTGACTGTAAATCATAAATACAGTGGTTGAAAAGCTCCACCATCTCATCCTCATGGTCGATGCCGCGGTATACCTGCTTGAGGCTCCGTAAGCGGTCCACATACAAGGCCGCAAGGCCGCTGCGCGTGAGTGTACCAATATCACCACCCGAACCCTTGATCCACATCACCTCGGTATCGGCTCCCGTAAGCGGGTCTTTGGCAACAGCCTTACAGGAAGTATTGCCGCCACCGTAGTTCGTCAGACGTAAATCCGCGCCCAGTAGGTTGGATCGGTAGAGCAAAAGCGCCACCTCGTCTCCCTCCAATTCAGCGGCCTCCGCGTGATCCCATAAATAACTTACATGTTTGAATGCGTCTTTCTCAATGATATTTGACATCTTACTTATTGTTTATTCGTTTTTTGAATGATTCTTTTCTTGCTCTTGTGTTTTCTTCTTACCCTACGGGCGTCAGGCTTATCATCTATAACCGGAACCTACGACTTACGACTCCAATGTCCTCGCAAACCCCACCAATATGATGGATAGGATAATGGTGGCGATACCACCTATAATGGTCGCATACGTTTTCTTACCGACCCCTTTCCATTCGCGCAAAATGACACCCCACGCGTTGGCGATGAGGATGATGAACGCCATGTGCAGTATCCACGAGCTTGGTCCATTGCCCAAGCGGCTTTCGCCCATTCCGTAAAAGAAAAACTGCAAGTACCACGTGGTTCCGGCCAATGCGCAGAACAAGATATTGCGCGCGATGGGTGTCTTGGTATTGACATAATCGCCGAACGTTTTGTTGCGTGCGTTCAGGAACATGCACCAAAGGAAATTAGTGGTAAGCCCGCCCCAAAGGACAACTACATAGGTCACATTATTCTGGAAAAGAAATTCCCCCTGCCCGGGATTGGCTGCTTTCCAAAGGTCGTTGGCTACATTGGCCATCGGCTTACCCGCCTCCAACCCAAAATTGAAACAAGCACTGAGTACGCCCGATACGATACCAACGATCAACCCCAGCCCGAATTTATAGTCCTTATTCCCGCTGGCATCGGCTGTACCCACCGTCAGCTCCTTTTCTTTCAGCACGCCCGCCTTACCGCAGAGATAGATACCAAAGATACAGACTGCAAGACCGATCAATACCGTCCGGCCCGATGTCGTGGTGAAAAACAAATCAATGGTTTCTTTTCCTTCACTGCCGGCAAAATAGTAATAAATAGAAGGCACCAGCGAACCGAATACCATCGTAAGGCCCAGGATGATACTACTACCTAATGACACGCCCAGGTACCGCACACCCAATCCGTAGGTGAGGCCACCGACGCCCCAAAGAAGGCCAAACAGGAACGAGTAGCCCAAGGTGCTGCTGTCTGCTTGCCTAATGATATCGGCAAACCCCGGAATGGTAATGTAAGCCGCCAACGGCGGTACGATCAACCACGAAAATAGCCCCCCCACAATCCAGAAGCTCTCCCAGGCCCAACCTTTTACCTTCTTATAAGGCACGTAAAAGCTACCGGAAGCGAAACCGCCAACAAAATGAAAAAAAACGCCTGCTAGTGCTTGCATATCAATACGGTTAAATTTATGGTCATTTAGTTATAAAAACAGCGCAAGATAGAAAAGATGAAAATACGAACTGTTATGGGCTGTCATGTTTAAGATCGGCGGACCACTTTTTTGCCTTCGGATTTCCATTTAGACAATAAAACCCGTAATATCGTGTTCTTAAAATTAAAAAACAATACAACTGACGAACATGAGAAACTTTACATTGCTAGTTATCCTGATGGCTGTTTTTTCAATTGGAAACGTTTTTGGCCAAGCTACGGCAACGCGCGTGCCACCGAAGGGCTCGCTCACCAGCGGCACCCTCGATAGCCAATTCGTTTACCTTTATGCGATTTCACGGACGCAGAATGGCATTGAGCATGTTCGCCGGCCCAACCTGGAGCAGATTCGGAAAAATGTGGCCGACACGATCCGTGCACTCACGAAGGAAATAACGGATTTGAAGTCAAAAGACGGCAATCAACAGGCCATGGTGGATGCCATGACCGATTCGCTGGTGCTCGTGCGGCAGGAGCTCCAGACCGCCCAACAGGAGAAAGACAGCTTTTCCTTTATCGGCATTTCACTTAAAAAGGCTACCTATAGCCTCATTATGTGGGGAATTGTACTGCTGCTGGCTGCGGCGCTGGCCGTTTTTATTTACCGCTTCAACCAAAGCCACGTGGTTACACGGGATACCAAGAAAGCCATCGGGGATCTGCAAGACGAATTTGAACAACACCGCAAAAAAGCCATGGAAAAAGAACAGAAACTGAAGCGCCAATTGCAAGACGAAATCAATAAGCGGATGTGACCGTAAACAACCGAATATTTGTTTGAATTTATATTTGCTTTTAATTCTTTAAAGCGTATTTTTGCAGACCAAAATCGAGGCGCCTGATTTGCCTTTATTAGATTGGTTTATAAAATTTTAGTTCCTGATAGTATGTCCAATATTGGAAAAATAGCCCAAATCATCGGCCCGGTGGTCGACGTCAGTTTCTCCGAAAATGCCAAGCTCCCCAAGATCTACGATGCGTTGGAAATCGAGAAAGAGAATGGTCAGCGTATTGTTTTAGAGGTGCAGCAGCACCTCGGTGAAGAGCGCGTGCGCACCATCGCCATGGATGCCACCGAAGGCCTCACCCGTGGGATGAAGGTGGTAGACACAGGGGCTCCCATCAAAATGCCTGTCGGCGAAAGCATCAAAGGGCGGGTATTCAATGTGGTGGGTGACGCGATTGACGGGATCCAGGAACTTGACAAATCAAGTGGCCGCAGTATCCACAACGACCCACCGAAATTCGAGGACCTTTCTACAGAAACTGAAGTATTGCTTACGGGCATCAAGGTGATTGATTTGTTGGAGCCTTATGCAAAAGGTGGTAAAATCGGCCTCTTTGGCGGTGCCGGTGTTGGGAAAACCGTACTCATCCAGGAATTGATCAATAATATCGCCAAGGCATACGCCGGCCTTTCCGTATTTGCCGGTGTCGGCGAGCGTACCCGTGAAGGTAACGACCTGCTCCGCGAAATGCTTGAATCGGGCATCATCAAATACGGTGATGAATTCCTCGAGGGCATGGAAAAGGGCGAATGGCCATTGGAAAAAGTGAACACCGAAGAAATGAAGGACTCTAAAGCGACCTTCGTATTCGGACAAATGAACGAGCCTCCCGGTGCACGTGCCCGGGTAGCCCTTTCGGGGCTAACCATCGCCGAATACTTCCGCGATGGCGACGGCGAAGGTGCAGGCCGCGACATCCTATTCTTTATCGACAATATTTTCCGTTTTACACAAGCAGGTTCTGAAGTGTCGGCACTTTTGGGCCGGATGCCATCAGCGGTTGGTTATCAGCCTACGTTGGCGACCGAAATGGGCCTTATGCAAGAGCGTATCACGTCCACCAAGCGCGGCTCAATCACATCGGTACAGGCCGTATACGTGCCGGCCGATGACTTGACGGACCCCGCGCCGGCAACAACGTTTGCCCACTTGGATGCCACTACGGTACTTTCCCGTAAAATCGCTGAGTTGGGTATCTACCCCGCCGTGGATCCGCTGGACTCTACCTCGCGGATATTAAGCCCGGCTATTTTGGGCGAAGAGCACTACAATACCGCACAACGGGTGAAGGAAATCCTTCAGCGTTACAAAGAATTGCAAGACATTATCGCCATCCTTGGTATGGATGAACTGTCTGAAGAGGATAAGTTAACCGTACATCGCGCCCGCCGTGTACAGCGTTTCCTGTCACAGCCATTCCACGTGGCAGAGCAATTCACTGGTTTAAAAGGCGTATTGGTAGACATCAAAGATACCATCAAAGGGTTCAACATGATCATCGATGGCGAGGTAGATGAGTATCCCGAAGCGGCCTTCAACTTGGTGGGTTCCATCGACGACGCAATCGAAAAAGGCAAGAAACTGTTGGCAGAAGCTGTATAAACGTAAATCGACGTGAAACTTACCATCATTACCCCAGACCAGCCGGTTTTTGAAGGCGATATCATATCGGTGACCGTACCGGGTACCGCAGGTGCTTTCGAAGTACTGGAAAACCACGCGCCAATTGTTTCTACATTAGAGCGCGGCAAGGTCATCGTACGCACCGGGAAAGGGGAAGAGGTCATTGATATTATCGGCGGAGTCGTGGAAGTGATCCACAACAACGTCACCGTACTCGCCGAAGGGATATCAGAAAAGCCAAAAGCCAGCAATTAAAACGCAAGAGAAAACATAGCAGGAGCCCCCCGGTACGTACGTTACCGGGGGGCTTGTTTTTTGGCAACTCTTCCCGGTGCCGCACCGATTTTACGCAGAATTTCGGTACGTATTGACAAGCACGAAAAAATTGTACTGAATACCGAAATTGGATTTGGTATATATATGTCAAATATAAATATCAATAATACAAAACAAAACAAAATAATATTTTGATTTGTCTAACAATATAAAATTATGTTCTGTTTCAAAAAACACACAGTTTACTATTGCCAATAATAAATAAAGGTCATACCTTGATGAAGTTAAAAGTCAAGCGTAGTAATTGATAGAATTTGGTTGGGAAGTAATGGAGTACTTCGATAAAAATGCATGGGTTTATTTGGACGGCCAGTTCGTCAAAGCCGAAGCCGCAAGCACCGATCTGTTCGGCCAATCGGTTCACTACGGATTTTCGGCTATCGAGGGTATCCGGGCGTACAATACGCACAACGGCACACGCCTGTTCAGGGCCGAGCAGCATTATGAGCGCCTCCGTCGCTCCTGCGAGGAAGTCGGCATTGGCTTCCGATGGGAAACCGACGTACTGGTAGACAAGACCTACGAACTGCTCGAACGGAACAACCTGCGGAGTGCCTACATCCGCCCATTGGTTACCAGTGGGCCCAACATGTACCTTACCCCGGCGAGCAATTCGAGCATCGTCATTACCGCATGGGAATGGGGACCTTTCTTAGGCACTGACCTGATCCGAACCACGCTATCGCCCTACCGGCGGCCTTCGCCATACTCCGTACCGATGGCGGCTAAGGTAGCTGGCCAATACGTCGCTTCCATCCTAGCGACCACCGAGGCCACCAAGCGCGGTTTTGACGAGGCCATCCTATTGGACCACGAGGGGTATGTAGCACAGGCATCGAGCAACAACCTGTTCATTGAAAAAGGCACCACCCTATACACGCCGGCCGCGGGCCATATCTTCCCCGGTATTACGAGGCAGGCGGTCATCGAGCTCGCGGGTATATTCAATATCGACGTGGTGGAAAAACAATTGACACCCGATGAACTGAAAGCGGCTGATAGTGCGTTCCTAACCGGTACGGCTACCGGCATCGTGGGTATTGCAGCGGTAGACGAGGTAACATTCCCTGAAACATGGAGCGACACGCTGGGCGCTACGATACAACGTGCTTACAAGAATTTAACATTAGAGAAAGAGAATTACGAAGTGATTATATAATTATGCTAACTAATCAAACAACAGAACTAAACAAATACAGTAAAGTATTTACGCAGGATAAAACCCAGCCTGCTGCCCAAGCGATGCTCTATGGCATCGGGCTAACGGACGACGACATGCAGAAGGCGCAGGTTGGCATCGGTAGCATGGGCTACGATGGGAATACCTGCAACATGCACCTCAACGACCTAGCCCAAGTGGTAAAGGAAGGCGTTTGGGGGAACGATTTGGTGGGCCTTGTTTTCAACACCATTGGGGTGAGCGACGGCATGAGCAACGGCACGGATGGCATGCGGTACTCGTTGGTGAGCCGCGACATCATCGCTGACAGCATCGAGGCGATCTGTGGTGGCCAGTATTACGACGGCGTCATCACCATCCCCGGCTGCGACAAAAATATGCCCGGCTCCATCATGGCCATGGCACGGCTCGACCGCCCATCCATCATGGTATATGGGGGCACCATCGCACCGGGCCACTACAAAGGGCAGGACCTGAACATCGTATCGGCCTTCGAGGCATTGGGGCAAAAGATCGCGGGCGAGCTCACCGACGAGGATTTCCTGGGCATTGTTAAGCACACCTGCCCGGGTGCAGGGGCCTGTGGGGGCATGTATACCGCCAACACCATGGCGGCGGCCATCGAGGCACTGGGCATGAGCCTCCCCTACTCGTCTTCCAACCCGGCGGTAAGCGAGGAAAAGAAACAAGAATGCCGCGAGGCTGGCAAGTACATCCGTATCCTGCTCGAACGCGACATCAAACCATCGGACATCATGACGCGCGAAGCGTTCGAAAACGCACTGCGGGTCATCATCGTTCTCGGTGGGAGCACCAACGCCGTGCTCCATTTCATCGCCATCGGCAAAAGCGTGGGCATCAACATCACCCAAGACGATTTCCAGCAGATGAGTGATAAGACACCCGTACTTGCCGATTTCAAGCCGAGCGGTAAGTACCTTATGCAAGACCTGCACAACTATGGCGGCGTACCGGCGGTAATGAAATACCTGCTCAACGAAGGATTGCTGCATGGCGATTGCCTCACCGTAACCGGACAGACGTTGGCCGAGAACCTATCGAACGTGACTCCCATCAATGAAATAGACCAACAAATCGTGCATACGCTCGACCGGCCCATCAAACCGACGGGCCACCTTCAGATCCTGTACGGCAACCTGGCCGAAAAAGGCAGTGTAGCCAAGATTTCGGGCAAGGAAGGGGAACGTTTCGAAGGACCGGCCCGTGTGTTTGACGGCGAAAAGGACCTGATTGCCGGGCTGGCGTCAAAACGGGTGCGGCCGGGGGATGTGATCGTCATCAAAAACGAAGGCCCCAAGGGAGCGCCGGGCATGCCCGAAATGCTGAAACCGACATCGGCCATCATCGGGGCGGGACTCGGCAAAAGCGTGGCGCTGATTACCGATGGCCGCTTCAGCGGCGGTACCCATGGGTTTGTGGTGGGCCACATTACGCCCGAAGCTTACGAAGGCGGCCTAATCGGCCTGGTGGAGGATGACGATACCATCGTTATCGATGCGGTCAGCAATACCATCAACCTACTGGTGGCAGACAATGTCATCGCTGAGCGCCGGGCAAAATGGGAAAAACCCAGCCTGAAAGTAACAAAAGGGGTATTATATAAATATGCAAAGACAGTGGCCGACGCAGCATCGGGTTGCGTAACGGATGAATGTTGATTGTAAGTCGTTAGTCATAAGTCGTTAGTACGGAAGCAAAAAACAAAAAACTATGAACACGTTGGAAATCACGAAAGACAATTCCCAGAGCGATTCGAACCGCAACGTCGAAACCATCCAATTGAGTGGTTCACAGGCCGTGCTCGAAGCGCTGCTGGCAGAAGGTGTGGATACCATATTTGGCTACCCCGGCGGTGCGATCATGCCCATCTATGATGCGCTATACGATTACAGCGAAAAGCTGAAGCATATCCTGGTACGCCACGAGCAAGGCGGCATCCATGCCGCGCAGGGTTATGCCCGTACGTCTGGCCGTGTGGGGGTTGTTTTCGCTACCAGCGGCCCGGGTGCCACCAACCTGGTGACCGGCCTTGCCGATGCCATGATCGATAGTAACCCCGTCGTCTGCATCACCGGCCAAGTATTTGCACACCTGTTGGGCACCGATGCTTTCCAAGAAACCGACGTGATCAACATCACCGCCCCGGTTACCAAATGGAATTACCAGGTTACAGACGCCTGCGAAATACCCACTGCACTGGCCAAGGCCTTCCACGTAGCCCGTACCGGCCGGCCCGGCCCGGTCCTGATCGATATCACGAAGAATGCCCAGATCCAGTTGTTCGACTATGCCGGCTACCAGGTGTGCAATCATATCCGTAGCTACCGCCCCAAGCCCATCGTGCGCCGGGAATATGTGCAGCAAGCCGCTGAACTGATCAACGCGGCCCAAAAGCCGTTTATCCTGTTTGGCCAGGGCGTCATCCTCGGCAAGGCGGAGAACGAATTTAAGGCATTCATCGAAAAAGCAGGTATCCCCGCAGCGGCTACCGTGATGGGGCTCAGTGCGCTGGAAACCGACCACCCACTACATGTCGGTATGCTGGGCATGCATGGCAACTATGCTCCCAACGTACTCACCAACGATTGCGATGTGCTCATCGCGATCGGTATGCGCTTTGATGACCGTGTAACGGGCAGGTTAGACAAATATGCCAAACAGGCCAAAGTGGTTCACCTCGACATCGATCCCGCCGAAATCGATAAAAACGTTAAAGCGACCGTGCCGGTTTGGGGCGATTGCAAAGAAACCTTACCGTTGCTTACCGAACTGGTAACCCAGCGTGAGCACAAAGAGTGGTTAACGCGTTTCCGCGAGTTGGAACAGGAGGAGATCAAGGAAGTCATCCACAACGAGCTCAACCCCACCACGGATATCATGACCATGGGCGAAGTCATCAAGACGGTCAATGAGCTGACCGGTGGTGATGCGGTCATCGTTACCGACGTAGGCCAGCACCAGATGGTGGCCTGCCGCTATGCGAAATTCAACCAGTCCAAAAGCAACGTTACTTCCGGCGGACTGGGCACGATGGGATTCGGGCTCCCCGCTGCTATCGGCGCTTGGTACGGTGCACCCGACCGCACGGTGGTCGCCGTCATCGGCGACGGCGGTATCCAGATGACCATCCAGGAGTTCGGTACCATCATGCAGTTCGGTGCCAAGGTAAAAATCCTCGTCCTCAACAATGAATTTCTAGGGATGGTACGCCAGTGGCAGCAGCTCTTCCACGATAAGCGGTACTCGTTTGTAAACATTACCAGCCCCGATTTCGTCACCGTAGCGAAAGGTTACGGCATACCGGGCCGCAGCATCAATGACCGTACGAACCTGAAACAGGCATTGCAGGAAATGATCGATTACGATGGATCGTACTTCCTCGAGGTGATGGTAGGCAAGGAAAACAACGTGTTCCCCATGGTGCCCCAAGGTAGCAGCGTAAGTGAAATCAGGTTGAAATAATTGAATTTTCGACGCTGGGTTTTTAACTTTTGATTTACTAAAACATGGAAAAGCAAGAATATACCATCACCTTATATACGGAAAACAGCATCGGGATGATCGGCCGTATATCCATTATCTTCTCGCGGCGCAAAATCAACATCGAGAGCCTCAACACGTCACCATCGGAAGCCGAAGGCATCCACCGGTTTACCATCGTCATCAACGAAACGGAAGAGGTGGTACGCAAGTTATGCCGGCAGATCGAAAAACAGGTAGAAGTGCTGAAAGCGTACTACAACACCAACGACGAGGTGATTTGGCAGGAGCAGGCGCTATATAAAGTACCTACCGATGTGGTTACCGAGAAAGCGCCCGTGGAACGGCTTTTGCGCCAATACGGTGCCAGTGCGGTGGTGATACGCAACGACTATACGGTGTTTGAGACCGCCGGGCACCGTGAAGAAATCGATGCCCTAACGGAAGCATTGGCCGAATATAACCTCATCGAGTTTGTGCGGAGCGCCCGCATTGCGATCATCAAGGACAGCGAAGGCTTCCATAAAAAACTCAAAGAATTTGAAGAAGCAGAGCCTGCCAGTGAGGTAGTCGAAAACAAGTACCTCAACAAGCAGGATAAGGTATTTACGATGTAGCATGATGGAAAGTGTATTCAAATTTATCATCGACAGCCGCAAGGCTTTCGCCGAATTGGTAGATGGGCTGTCCGCAGACGAATTGAACCAGGTTCCTGATGGCTTCAACAACAACATCATCTGGAACTTTGGGCATATCGTGGTCAGTACACCGCTGTTGTGTTATGTACGCACCGGCATCTGGCCGGATGCCGCCAAGATCAAGTATGTGGAAGCCTACAAAAAAGGGACGAAACCCACCTATGAGGTCAATGCATCCGAGCTCGCTGATCTGAAAGGGTTGGCCATCTCAACCATCCACACGTTGGAAGAAGACTATAAAAACGGGTTGTTCAAGCAAATGGAGCCTTTCAGCACCATAACGTTCGGTGCCGTGATCAATACGATCGAAGAGCTATTGGCTACCACCGTTGGCCATGACAACACGCATTACGGCTATGCCATCGCACAAAGAAGAATCATCAAAAACAGCAAATAAAAACAAAGAAGTCAAACGATAAAAACAATGGCAAATTATTTCAACACCCTACCCCTCAGAGAACAATTGAACCAATTAGGCGTTGCCGAATTTATGGATATCAGCGAATTTGCTGACGGCGTTAGCGCTTTGAAAGGTAAAAAAATCGTTATCGTGGGCTGTGGTGCGCAGGGCCTCAACCAAGGGCTTAATTTAAGAGACAGCGGACTGGATGTTTCGTATGCCCTCCGGAAGGAAGCCATCGAACAAAAACGCGACTCGTGGAAGAATGCTACCGACAACCACTTTACGGTAGGTACTTACGAAGAGCTGATCCCCACGGCAGACCTGGTTAGCAACCTGACGCCCGACAAGCAGCACTCATCGGTAATCGACGCCGTGATGCCGCTGATGAAAGAGGGTGCTACCTTATCCTATTCCCACGGTTTCAATATTGTGGAAGTAGGAAAGCAGATCCGTAAAGACATTACCGTCATCATGATCGCTCCCAAATGCCCCGGCTCGGAAGTAAGGGCAGAATACCTGCGTGGCTTTGGCGTACCCACACTCATCGCCGTCCACCCCGAAAACGACCCCCAAGGAAAAGGGCTTGCCGAAGCAAAAGCTTACTGCGTGGGAACCGGCGGCCATAAAGCAGGCGTATTGCGTTCTTCCTTCGTAGCGGAGGTCAAATCTGACTTGATGGGCGAACAAACCATTTTATGCGGGCTGCTGCAGACCGGATCCATCCTTTCATTCGATAAAATGGTCGAAAAAGGCATCGATCCGGGCTACGCCTCCAAATTGGTACAATACGGCGTTGAGGTCATTACCGAAGCGTTGAAACAAGGCGGGATTACCGCGATGATGGACCGCCTTAGCAATGTGGCCAAAATAAAAGCCTTCGAGGTTTCCGAAGAACTGAAAACAATCATGCGGCCTTTATTCCAAAAACACCAGGACGACATCATGAGCGGCGAATTTAGCCGCACGATGATGGAAGACTGGGCGAATGGTGACAAGCAACTGCTGGGCTGGCGTGCCGCCACCGGCGAGACCGCCTTTGAAAAAACACCTGCCGGCGACGTGAAGATCAGTGAGCAAGCATATTTTGACAATGCCGTGTTTATGGTTTCCTATATCAAAGCAGGCGTTGAACTCGCTTTTGAAACCATGGTCGAAGCAGGCATCAAACCAGAATCGGCATATTATGAATCGTTACATGAAACGCCGTTGATTGCCAACACCATCGCCCGTAAAAAACTGTTCGAGATGAACCGCGTTATTTCCGATACCGCTGAATACGGGTGTTACCTGTTTGACCATGCATGTAAGCCGTTGTTGGCCGACTTCATGAAAACCGTGGATACGGACATCATTGGCCGGGATTTCAACGAAGGGAAAGACCTCGCGGTCGACAACCAGGCATTGATTGCTGTGAACGAGGCCATACGCACCCATCCCGTTGAAAAAGTGGGTGCTGTATTGCGCAAAGCCATGACGGCCATGAAGGCGATAAAAACAGTGTAGAAAGCCCCCTTCCAAGCCGGCAGACACTGTGACCGCCGGGGCCGGCTTGGATGGCTTTATCCACCAAAAAAGGGCATAATTGCATATCATTCGCATTTTGCATAAATTTGTAACGTACTATAATGACTGACCCCGTCGTCCATATCGACCAATTGAACCTGCAATATGCGGGATGTGTGGTATTGGATCGATTGGACTGGCAAATCCACCGTGGAGAACACTGGCTCGTCGGGGGCAAAAGCGGCTCGGGCAAAAGTACGCTTGCAAAAGCCTTGGCTGGTCTTGAAAAAACAAGCGGCACCGTCAAAATAAACGTTGACCACGGGTCTCCGCTGCCTCCGCGTGTCTTGTATGTATCCAATTGGTATGCGTTTACCAACCTCGAAGGAGATCGCAATTTTTATTACCAACAGCGATATAACAAGCAACAAAAGGACGACACGCTAACCGTATACGCCGAGTTAGCGGCCTATGCCGAGTCCGAGAACCTGTCATTTGCAGACCTCGAGCAGTACCTCACCCTGTTTGAATTTACCGACCTGAAGGGCACCCAATTGATCGAGCTCTCTAGCGGTGAGCACAAGAAGTTGCAATTGATCAAAGCTTTGTGGCTCAAACCCCAGCTACTGATTGTTGACGAACCTTATACCGGATTGGACAAAGCGTCGCGTGGAAAGCTGAACGGTTTTTTTGACGAGCTTGCCGAAGGAGGGGCGCATCTCGTACTCGTTACGAATGAAGCCGATTTGCCACGCTGCATCAACCGGTTTGCTGAAATCAGTCAAGGCAAGATAAGGCAGGTGGACTCGCCAAACGCGTTTTCGACGGACTTGGGCCGTACGCGCCAACCACTACCCCTATTCCTTAGGGAGGCTCCCGTGTCGCCCTCCGATAGCATGGTAAAAATGGAAGACATCCATGTACGGTATGGCGAGAAGGTGGTATTGAAAGGAATCAATTGGACCGTCCTTGCAGGTGAGAAGTGGTTGCTACAGGGGCACAACGGTTCCGGAAAATCGACCCTGCTAAGCTTACTAACGGGCGACCATCCGCAAGCGTATGCCAATCGCATCAGCCTCTTCGGCCAACCACGTGGTAGTGGCGAGAGCATCTGGGAAATCAAAGAACGTATCGGCATTATCTCGCCAGAATTGCATTGGTATTTTGATAAAACCGCCCGTGTATGGCAAGCAATCGCTTCCGGCTTTTACGACAGTATCGGTTTGTTCAGACAGGTGAGTTACGAGAAACAGCAGAAAATCAATGAGCTATTAGCCTTCTTTGAACTCACCGAGGTCAAAGACCGGCTAATTACCACGCTGCCCCTGGGAAAACAACGCTTGGTATTGCTGGCCCGTACCATTATCAAAAACCCGCCGCTGCTGATCCTGGATGAACCGTGCCAAGGGCTCGACCACACGCAGACCGCGCTTTTCAACGCCGTGGTGGATGAACTCTGCAATTTCGGGAAAACGCTGATCTATGTGGGCCATTACGAAACACAACTACCCAATTGTTTGGAAAAGAAAATGATACTAGAAAAGGGCGAAGTACAGGTAATAGAAGAGATGAACGAACTTGCTTGTTAAGCAGGTACCAACACACATAACAAAAAAACAGCTTACTATGTTGCACGATCCTAACCGCATATATGTTTTTGACACCACCCTCCGGGATGGGGAGCAGGTGCCGGGCTCGCAGTTGACCACCCCTGAGAAACTCATCATTGCCGAAGCATTGGAAACCCTGGGTGTGGATGTTATCGAAGCCGGATTCCCGATTTCGAGCCCGGGCGACTTCAACAGCGTCGTAGAGATTTCCAAATTGGTGACCGACCCCACCGTTTGCGCACTCACACGTGCCGTGAAAGGCGATATCGACTGCGCCGCGGACGCACTGAAGTACGCGAAGCACCCCCGTATCCACACCGGCATCGGCTCGTCCGATATGCACATCAAATATAAATTCAACAGTACACGGGAAGCGATTCTGGAACGGGCTGTCGAGGCGGTGAAATACGCTAAAAGCTTCGTCGAAGACATCGAATTTTATGCGGAAGACGCCGGCCGGGCAGACAACGAATACCTCGCCCGTATGATCGAGGCGGTGATTGCCGCTGGCGCAACCGTGGTAAACATACCGGATACCAACGGCTATTGTCTCCCCGAGCAATACGGTGCTAAAATCAAGTACCTCAAGGAGCATGTAAAAAATATCGACCAAGCCATTATTTCTGTCCACTGCCACAATGACCTCGGACTGGCAACAGCCAACAGCTTGGCTGGTTTACAAAATGGTGCCCGTCAAGTAGAATGTACCATCAACGGCATCGGTGAGCGCGCGGGCAACACCTCGCTCGAAGAGATCGTTATGGCATTGAAAGTGCACCAATCCCTTGATCTGCATACGAACATCAACACGAAACAACTGTACCCGCTAAGTGGCACGGTAAGCCGGATGATGCGCATGCCGGTACAACCCAACAAAGCAATCGTAGGGAAAAATGCCTTCGCGCATAGCTCTGGCATACACCAGGACGGGGTACTCAAGCACCGTGAAAATTACGAGATCATGAACCCGGAGGATGTCGGTATCGACCAATCGGAGATTATATTGACCGCCCGGAGCGGCAGACATGCGCTAAAGCACCATCTGGTGCGCCTGGGATATGCCAGCGACCGGATTGACCTCGACCAGGTTTACCAGCGCTTCTTGGAACTCGCCGATGCGAAAAAGGAATTGAACGACGACGACCTGCTCCAACTGATGGGTGCGAAGGCGGAAGAAAATTTCAAGAATGGCTTAGCCATCAATGCATTGCAGGTGACAACCGGCGACCAGGACACCCCGATAGCAACCATCAAACTTGGTCATAACGGCGAAGAATACACAGCCACGTCAACCGGTAACGGCCCGGTAAGTGCAACTATTAAAGCCATCGAGGAGATCACGGGCAAACACATCGAAATCAAGGAATTTAACATCCACTCGATTCATGGCGGCAGCGACGACGTCAGTAAAGTGGATATGCGCGTAGTGTATGAAGACAAATCTTACATGGGCTACGGGTTCAGTACGGATATCGTTCGAGCTTCGGCAAATGCGTACCTCGATGCGTTGAATAAGTTTATTTAGCTATTAGTCGTAAGTCATTAGTCGCTAGTGAGGAAGTTTGGAAGCAAACGGCAAAAAAGCAAACAGCAAAAAAACAACAACTATAAAAATGAGTAAGACATTATTTGACAAAGTGTGGGATGCACACGTCGTGCATAAGATCGAAGGGGGGCCAGATGTGTTGTTTATTGATCGGCATTTAATCCACGAGGTGACCAGCCCGGTTGCATTTCTGGGGCTCAGGAACCGGGGTATCAGTGTACTGTATCCGGAGCGTACCTTTGCGACGGCCGACCACAACACACCGACAATAAATCAAGACAAACCCGTGGCAGACCCCTTATCTGCCAACCAACTGAAGGCGTTGGAAGAAAACACGAAGGCATATGGTATCCGGCATTGGGGCTTAGGCCACTACAAGAATGGTATCGTCCACGTAATCGGTCCGGAAAACGGCATTACGCAGCCCGGTGCCACCATCGTGTGCGGCGATTCACACACCTCTACCCACGGTGCCTTCGGTGCCATCGCTTTCGGTATCGGCACTTCCGAAGTGGAGATGGTGCTTTCTACCCAGTGCATCATGCAGCCGAAACCCAAAAAAATGCGCATCACCATCAACGGCGAGTTGGGCCGTGGCGTGTTGCCCAAAGATGTGGCCCTTTTCATTATCTCTAAACTCACGACGTCGGGTGCTACCGGCTATTTCGTCGAATATGCCGGCTCGGTATTCGAGCAGATGAGTATGGAAGGCCGCATGACCGTGTGTAACCTCAGCATCGAGATGGGGGCCCGCGGTGGAATGATTGCCCCCGACCAAACTACGTTTGACTACATCGAAGGCCGTGAATTTAGCCCGAAAGGTGCAGACTGGGACAAAGCGATGGCCTATTGGAAAACGCTGAAAAGCGATGCCGACGCCCAATTCGACAAGGAACTAACGTTTGATGGTGCGGACATCGAACCGATGATTACCTATGGTACCAATCCGGGCATGGGCATTGGAATTACCCAAGATATCCCCGATGCCAAGCAGGTAGAAGAGGCAAAAGCCACCTTTGAAAAATCACTCGGTTACATGGGTTTCCATGAGGGCGAAGCGATGGTGGGCAAGAAAATAGATTACGTATTCTTAGGTAGTTGCACCAACGGCCGCATTGAAGACTTCCGCGCCTTTGCATCCTTGGTTAAAGGTAAACGGAAGGCCGAAGATGTCACGGTGTGGCTGGTGCCCGGCTCGCACGTTGTGGAAAAACAGATCCGTGAAGAGGGCATCCTCGATACGCTCACCGAAGCCGGCTTTACCTTGCGGCAACCCGGTTGTTCGGCATGCTTGGCAATGAACGACGATAAAATACCCGCCGGAAAATACGCGGTGAGTACGTCAAACCGCAACTTCGAAGGCCGGCAGGGCCCCGGCGCCCGTACCTTGCTAGCCAGCCCCCTAGTAGCGGCGGCGGCGGCTGTAACCGGCAGAGTAACCGATCCGCGAACACTTCTGAAGTAAAAAATCAAAATTAAAAAGTGAAAATTGACATACGACTTTTAACTTTTGACTTTTGACTTTTAACTTTTAACTTTTGACTTTACCCAAATGGCATACGACAGTTTCAACATATTGACAAGTACGGCAGTTCCACTCCCCATCGAGAATGTGGACACCGACCAGATTATCCCAGCGCGGTTCCTCAAGGCAACCGAGCGGAAAGGCTTCGGCGATAACCTTTTCCGCGACTGGCGGTACCATCCCGATAATACACCGAAAGCGGATTTCGTGCTAAACGACCCCACATACACCGGTAAAATCCTCGTCGGTGGCAAAAACTTCGGCTCGGGCTCGTCCCGCGAACACGCCGCCTGGGCCATTTACGACCACGGTTTCCGGTGCGTGATATCCAGCTTCTTTGCAGATATATTCCGCAACAACTGCCTGAATATCGGCGTACTGCCCGTACAGGTAAGTGCGACCTTCCTAGAGAAGGTGTTTGCCGCGGTTTATGCCGATCCAGCAACCGAGTTGGAGGTTAACCTGCCCGAGCAGACCGTTACGATACTGGCCACCGGCGAAAAGGAGTCTTTCGATATCAATAGCTATAAGAAAAGCAACATGACAAACGGCTTCGATGATATCGATTACTTGCTTAACATCAAATCCGATATCCAAGAGTTTTCCAAGACACTCCCATTATAACCACATGGCCAGCAGGACAATTGAAATCATGGACACGACGCTACGCGATGGCGAACAAACATCGGGGGTGTCGTTCTCGGTTTCAGAAAAACTGACCATCGCACAGCTGCTGCTGGAGGAACTGCGGGTAAATCGGGTGGAAATTGCCTCGGCCCGCGTTTCACAGGGCGAATTTGATGCGGTGAAAGCCGTTGCGACCTGGGCTGCCAACAACGGCCACCTGGAGCGCGTGGAGGTACTCTCATTCGTAGACGGTGGCCGGTCGCTTACGTGGATGCGGGAGGCGGGTATCAACGTACAGAACTTGCTCACCAAGGGCTCGCTGAACCATCTCACGCACCAGTTGCGGAAAACCCCGCAGCAGCATTTCGGGGAAATAGCCGCTGTGATTGAATCGGCGGCCGACCATGGCATCCGCACCAACGTATATCTCGAAGATTGGAGCAATGGCATGCGCCACTCGCCCGATTATGTGCTGCAATACCTTGATTTCCTGGCATCACAGCCAATCGACCGGATCATGTTGCCCGACACACTAGGTATCCTTTCGCCAAACGAAACGTATGCATTCGTTTCTTCCATACGGGCTAGGTATCCCCGGGTACATCTCGATTTCCATGCGCACAACGATTACGACCTCGGTACGGCAAACGTACTGGAAGCTGTAAAGGCCGGCATCAATGGCTTGCACCTCACTGTAAACGGCATGGGCGAACGGGCTGGCAATGCACCGTTGGCGAGTGCCGTGGCCGCGATCAATGACCTGCTGCCCGATGCCGAGGTACGCATTAAGGAATCAGCCATTTACACGGTAAGCAAGCTCGTGGAAAACTTTTCGGGTGTGCGTATACCCGCCAACAAACCGGTGGTGGGTGATAACGTCTTTACACAGACCGCGGGTATCCATGCCGATGGCGACAACAAGAATAACCTATATTTCAACGATCTGCTGCCCGAACGATTCGGCCGCAAGCGCAAATACGCGCTGGGGAAAACCTCTGGCAAGGCAAACATCGAAAAAAACCTGCAAGAGCTTGGCCTCAAACTGAATGAGGAAGACCTGAAAAAGGTGACCCAACGGGTTATCGAACTAGGCGATAAAAAGGAGACCGTAACCACCGAGGACCTGCCGTACATCATTTCCGATGTGCTGACCACCGGCACCCAGGAACAACAGATCCTGGTGGAATCTTATGTACTCACGCATGCCAAGGGCCTACGCCCTTCAGCGACCATCGCCGTGCGGGTAAACGGCAAATTGTTTGAAGAACATGCACAGGGGGATGGCCAGTTCGATGCTTTCATGAATGCACTGACGATGGCTTATTCAAAAAATGACATCCGTCTGCCGGCCTTGGTAGACTATAACGTGCGTATCGCGCCGGGAAGCAGCTCGGATGCACTCTGCGAAACCACCATTACCTGGCAAACGGAGAAGCGGACATTTTCGACCCGGGGATTGGACTCGGACCAAACTGTATCGGCCATCAAGGCAACCCAGAAAATGCTGAACATCCTTCCGGACAGCAAGCACAAGACAATAGACACAAGGCATAAGCCCCTTGATATTAGACAGTAGATTGATTTTTAACTTTATAAGATGGAACTAAATATAGCGCAATTGCCCGGCGATGGAATCGGGCCGGAAGTGGTTGCACAAGCGGTAAAAGTGATTGATGCGGTTGCCGAGAAATTCGGACACCGAGTAAACTGGACATCCGGTTTGACCGGGGCCGCGGCCATCGACGCCGTAGGCGACCCCTATCCGGAGGCCACCCACGAAATCTGTATGGCTGCCGATGCCGTGCTCTTTGGAGCCATTGGCCACCCCCGTTATGACAACGACCCCAAAGCGCCGGTGCGCCCCGAACAGGGCCTATTGAAAATGCGCAAGAAACTCGGTCTGTTCGCGAATGTACGGCCTACGTTTACGTTCCCCTCGCTGATTGACAACTCGCCTTTGAAAAGGGAACGCATCGAAGGGACAGACCTCATCATTCTCCGGGAGCTTACCGGTGGTATTTACTTCGGCGAGCGCGGACGGAAGGACGATGGCAATACGGCCTTCGATACCTGTACCTATACCCGCGAAGAAGTACAGCGCTTGGCGAAGTTGGGCTTTGAAATGGCCATGGCCCGCCGTAAGAAACTATGCTGCGTGGATAAGGCAAACGTACTGGAAAGCTCCCGCCTATGGCGCGAAACCGTGCAGGATATGGAAAAAGATTTCCCCGAAGTGGAGGTAAGCTATGAGTTTGTGGATGCCGTTGCCATGCGCTTGGTACAATGGCCCAGTGCTTATGATGTATTGATTACCGAAAACCTCTTCGGCGACATCCTCACCGATGAGGCGTCTGTTATCTCGGGCTCCATGGGATTGATGCCCTCGGCCTCCATTGGCGTACATACGTCGTTATTCGAACCCATACACGGGTCTTACCCACAGGCGGCAGGCAAAGACATCGCCAATCCGCTGGCTACCGTCCTATCGGCAGCCATGCTGCTGGAAGACGTGTTCGGTCTTAGCGATGAAGCCGCACTCATCCGGGCCATCGTCAACAAATCGTTGGCCGAAGGCGTGGTCACCGAAGACCTTTCCGGAAAAAACAAAGCGTATAAAACCAGCGAGGTGGGTGATTGGCTAGCGGCCCAGGTAAAGGTAGCCGAAGCAGCCGAAACACCGGCTTCATGAAGCGCCGTACCGAAGCGGCAGCCGAACGTTTGGCGGGGGTGGTAACGCACACCCCGCTCCAGTACAGCCAACGGCTTTCTGAAAAATATGCTGCCACGGTGTACCTCAAGCGGGAGGACCTACAGGTGGTCCGCTCGTACAAACTGCGCGGCGCATACAACAAAATCAGCAAACTCACGGATGCGGAACGCTCCAAAGGTGTGGTATGTGCCAGTGCCGGCAACCATGCACAGGGCGTAGCGTTTTCATGTAAACGCCTTGGCATAAACGGGGTCATCTTCATGCCCGGCCCCACCCCCCGGCAAAAGATCAGCCAAACGGAGATGTTCGGTGGAGACCGCATAGAAATCGTCCTTACCGGCGATACCTTCGACGACTGCCAACAGGCGGCAACCGCATACGGGGCCGAACACGGCCTCACCTTTATCCATCCTTTTGACGATCCCGACATCATGGAGGGCCAAGGCACCGTGGGCGTTGAGATACTGTACGACCAGCCCGATACCGATGTGGTTATCGTACCCATAGGCGGTGGCGGCTTGGTATCGGGAATAGGGAACTATTTCAAGGAAACGAAGCCGGAAATTGTCGTTGTTGGCGTAGAACCCGAGGGTGCCCCCTCCATGAAAGCCGCGCTGGCGCATGGCGGGCCGATAACACTAAACGAAATCAACCGTTTCGTAGACGGGGCTGCGGTAAAACGCATCGGCGACCTTACGTATCGGTACGCACGTGAATTGCTGGCCGATGTACTGCTGGTGCCCGAGGGGAAAATCTGTACTACTATCCTCGAACTGTACAACAAAGATGCCATCGTGGCCGAGCCCGCGGGTGCGCTCGCGGTGGCGGCACTCGACGCCTATGCCGACCAAATCAGGGGCAAAAAAGTAGCATGTATCGTGAGTGGCGGCAACAACGATATCGACCGCATGGCAGAGATCAAGGAACTTTCCCTGCTGTATGAGGGACTTAAGCACTACTTCATCGTGCGATTCCCCCAGCGACCCGGAGCGCTCAAGCTGTTCGTGAATGACGTGCTGGGTCCGCATGACGACATCACCCGTTTTGAATTTATCAAGAAAACGCAGCGCGAACGGGGACCCGCCTTGGTGGGAATCGAGTTGAAAGATGCGGCAGATTACGCGGCGCTGGTAGACCGCATGCGCAAACACCGCTTCGATTTCAAGGAAGTAAACAGCGATCCGACATTGTTTGAATACCTGATTTGATCGGGCAATGATTGCGGTTGGCCAATCGTGTTAATATATCAATAAACATACCGAAAACACCCAACAATTATCCACAACAACGATTGTTGAAACCAACGAAATAAACACAAAACACTATAAAACAACCTATTACACCTACCCTGCCTCACAATAATTATCCACAATGTGTATAATTCCACATCTGTTGATAACAATTCCTACCTAGCTGGAATTAAATAGCTGATATTTGTTCAAGGCTACAACTTACCAACCTTACGGCAAGAAATGATTGGAAGCTCCCCACGAAAACGGTAGGCTTCCGGTGAATGTTGAACATAAAATTTTATAGCGTATGACACGGATTATTAAGTTCGAAAAAAACGATTGTGCACCCTGCAACCAAGTGTCGGAGTTTCTCGACCGCAGGGGTATTTCCTATGAAAAAGTAAATCCGTTTGACAAACCGGAACTAGCCATCCAATACAAGGTCCGTACCGTGCCTACGGTCATCGTATTGAACCAGGATGAGGAAACCCAGCGTATCATCGGGTTCAAGCCGGAAGAGCTGTCGGCTTTGACCGTGCAATAACCCGCCGAGCAAAACGGAGCCTACAACAGGCACACGCAGTACAGCACCATCATCATAAAAAAGACCCCCTCGGTATGTGGGGGTTTGGCATCTAAAAAGGTTCGCAACATGGAGCGGATATATTACGACAGCAAAACGGGCAACGTAGAACGGTTTATGCACAAAGTGGCCGAAGCGACCGGGTGGGAAACACAGAAAATCCAACCCGATACGGTGGCTGTGCAAGAGGGCCACTTGGTAACATTCACCACCCGGTTCGGGGAAATCCCTGAAACCACCAGGAACTTCCTGCAACAGGCAAGTCCGTATATCCTATCCGTGTCGTCGAGCGGGAACCGAAATTGGGGACAGAATTTCGCCGTTGCCGGAAACAAGATTGCCACCGAATACGGTATCCCGCTGGCATTGAAATTTGAACTATCGGGAACCAACGAAGACATCAACGAATTTATCGCCATCATCAAATCAAGGAGAAACCATGGTAACAAACGAGGTAGCAAAGAGCTGGATATTGCTCAATAACGAAATCATGATCAAGAACGACGAGGAATTTAGCCTGCACAAGGACAAAGAGGCTGTGCGCGCTTATTTCCTCGAGTACGTCAATAAAAACACGGTCTTCTTTTACACCCTTAAAGAGAAAATAGACTACCTCATCGAAAACGACTACTACATCAATTTCTATGAGTGGTTTACCTTTGAGGAGATGGAGCGGGTATACGATTTCATCGCTTCCAAAAAATTCCGCTTCGCCTCGTTCATGAGTGCGTTCAAGTTTTTCCAAAGCTATGCCCTGCGCGATGATTCAGGAGAGAAGTTCCTGGAGCGCTACGAGGACCGCGTTGCTGCCGTATCGCTGTTCCTTGCCCGCCACGGCGGGGTAGAGCAGGCGCTCGAATATGCCGAGCTGCTGATCAACCAGGAATACCAGCCTGCAACGCCTACGTTTCTCAACGCCGGCAAAAAGCGCTCGGGCGAATTGGTATCCTGCTTCCTCGATGAAATCGGCGACAACCTCAATGGCATCGGCTACGCAATAGATTCGGCGATGAAGCTGTCTTCCATCGGTGGCGGCGTATCGTTCAATATTTCAAAAATCCGCGCCCGTGGTGAAGCCATCAAAGGTGTGGATGGGCGTGCCGGTGGCGTGTTACCCATCATGAAAATCCTGGAAGACACCTTCTCTTATGCCAACCAATTGGGCCAACGGCCCGGAGCCGGGGCGGTGTACCTCAACATCTTCCACTCGGACATCGAAGAGTTCCTTGATTGCAAGAAAATCAATGTGGATGAGAAGGTCCGCATCAAGTCGCTCTCTATCGGTGTAATCGTGCCCGATAAGTTCATGGAACTGGCTACCAAGGATGAGCCTTGCTACCTGATCTATCCGCACACGGTGATGCAGGAATACGGCCAACCGCTGGATAACTTGGATATGGACGAAATGTACGATGAGCTCGTTACCAATCCGAAAATAAAGAAACGCAAAATCAATGCCCGCCACCTGTTGGTCAAAATTGCCCAAACGCAGAAGGAAAGCGGCTACCCGTACATTTTCTTTAAAGAAAATGCCAATAAGCAACACGCATTGAACGGCATTGGCAAGGTCAAATTTTCCAACCTCTGTACAGAGATCATGCAGGTATCCGAGGTGTCTGACATCAATATCTACGGACAGGAAGATACGATCCGATACGGTATTTCGTGCAACCTCGGTTCGCTCAATATCGCTACCGTAATGGAAAATAAACGGATCAAGCAATCCGTAAAAACCGCTATGCGTGCGCTCACCATGGTAACCGACGTAACCGACATCGCCATGGTACCTTCCATCCAGAAGGCCAACCGCGAACTACACAGCGTGGGCTTGGGTGCAATGAACCTGCACGGCTTCCTCGCAAAGAATTTCATCATGTATGAAAGCGAAGAAGCATTGGATTTCGCCAATGTGTTTTTCATGATGGTCAATTATTATTCGTTGCAGGCATCCATGGAGATTGCCCGCGAACGGAAGCAAACCTTCGAAGGTTTCGAAAAAACGGCGTATGCCGATGGGACATATTTCGACAAATACACCACCCGCGATTACTTCCCTACCACCATCAAGGTGACCGAATTGTTCGCCGGTGTCGATATCCCGTCTATAGAAGATTGGAAAGTATTGAAGCAGGAGGTACAGGAGCACGGCATATACCATGCCTACCGGATAGCCATTGCCCCCAACCAGTCGACCTCATACATCATGAATGCCACCGCATCGGTCATGCCGATTGTCGATACCATCGAAGTGCGGGAATACGGTGATAGCACCACCTATTACCCCATGCCGTACCTCACCAACGACAACTACTTCTATTACAAATCGGCATACGACATGGACCAGATGAAGGTATTACGGCTGATTTCCGTTATCCAGCGGCATGTGGACCAAGGTATATCCACCATCCTGCACACCAACTCCAAGGATAATACCCGTGATTTGGCCAAATACTACATCTTTGGACACAAAATGGGACTGAAATCGTTGTATTACACGCGCACGCGGAAATCATCGATCAGCGAGTGTGTGTCGTGCTCGGCATAGGGAAAGAATGGAATGCAGATGACACGGATCAAGCGGATTCCCACCGATGGACGATTGATCTGCGCGTATCCGTAACATCTGCGTCATCAGTGTTCAATTATAAAAAATTAATTACGAATGAAACAATATAAAGCCGTCAACTGGAACGACCCCGAAAATGATTACGCGCTGATGTTCTGGGAACAGAACATCAAGCAATTCTGGATAGATACCGAATACATTCCTTCTAAAGATATCGATAGTTGGAAGGCCCTCTCCCCCGAGATGCGGGAGTGTTACAAAAAGGCATTGGGTGGCCTTACCCTGCTTGATACCCTTCAAAGCCACACAGGCATGCCTAAGATCATGGACCATATCGATTCGTTGCAAAACAAATCGGTACTGGCATACATGTGCATGATGGAAGCTATCCACGCGAAGTCATACTCAACCATCTTTACAACAGTAGCCACCTCGCGCGACATTGAAGACATCTTCCAATGGGTACAGAACAACAAGTACCTACAGTTCAAAGCATCGACCATCGACAAGTACTATAGTAAACTGGGCGACACCGACATCAGCAAGGAAGACCTCTTCATGGGCTTATGTGCATCGGTATTCCTCGAGTCGTTCCTGTTCTACAGTGGTTTTTTCATCCCGCTGTGGCTCTGCGGGCAGGGGCATATGGTGGCCAGCGCAGATATCATCAAGAAAATCATCGCCGATGAGTCCATCCATGGTGTGTTCGTAGGGCTGTTGGCACAAGATGTGTACAAAACGCTACCCCATCCCGAAAAGGCCAAAGAAAAGCTCGTTGAGCTGCTCAACGAGCTGTATGAAAATGAACTCAAGTATACCGAAGAAATCTACACCGAGGTAGGCCTCACCGCTGAGGTGAAGGAGTACGTACGTTACAACGCGAACAAGGCATTGATGAACCTGGGCTTTGACCCGCTGTTTGAAGTGAAGCGCGTAAACCCAATCGTGTTGAATGGGCTTAGCGTGGAAACCACCCAGCATGATTTCTTCTCGAAGAAGTCCACCAACTACGAAAAAGCCACGGAAATCGTGCATCTCCGCGACGAAGATTTCGTGATGGATACATCGATAGCCATATAATTAAAAATAAGCGCAACTAAAAAGGGTACGTCGATCGACGTACCCTTTTTGCTTAAACCAACTCATCGTTGTTATTAAACGGTTGGCAAATCCCAGCCTTGGCGATACTGCCGTTTCACGAATTGGTTGACCTCATCGAAATTGGTCACCTTCATGTTTTCGTTATCCCAGATCAACTTGAGGTTTCGTCCGGGGTATTTGTTATCAATACGCAAGTCTGAGCCGCGGATAGCCAAATTGGCCATAAGTAGCGCTTCGGTAAGCGGACCAGCGATGGCGAACGGCGAACTCACTTCTTTGTTGCCATGTCCGGCAATACACGCCTCTACCCATTGTGCATAGTGGCCACCGGACCCATTGGGCACCCGTTCGTATTTAACAGGCAGTTGGTGCTTCTCGGTTAGCGATGTAGGCAACAACCTGGGGTTCTCCGCGTAGCAGCCGGCCATCATCTTACCTTTTGTACCGACAAAGAGGATACCGTTGCCACCGTCGCCGAATACCTCGTTCGGCCCCAGTTCTTCCGGGCGTTGCGGTTGTATACCGCCGTCCATCCAATGGATTTTCACATCGCCGGTTGTTTTTTCCGATTTCGGAAAAGTAAGTACTGCGTAGCTTGACGGCGGGCAGCTTTCGGGAAAATAGCCCCGCTTGAACTCATCTACATAGACGCTGCCAACACTGGCCTGTACATCTTTCACATACTGGAGACCCAGAATACTGAACGGCGCTTCCATGATATGGCACCCCATATCGCCGAGCGCACCTGTGCCGTAATCCCACCAACCACGCCAGTTGAACGGAACCAATTTATCGATGTAATCCTTTTGGGGGGCTGTACCCAACCAAAGGTCCCAGTCGAGTTCCTTGGGTACCTCTGCTTTCCGGGCTGGCCACTGGATACCTTGCGGCCACACCGGCCGGTCTGTCCACGTATAAATGGTATGCACATCGCCGATGAGCCCGGCATCAAACCATTCACGCATGATACGGACACCATCGCCCGATGCCCCTTGGTTACCCATCTGGGTTACCACCTTATATTTTTTTGCTGCCTGCGTCAATGCACGGGCTTCAAATACATCGTGCGTAAGTGGCTTCTGCACATATACGTGCTTGCCCAGCTGCATAGCAGCCAACGCCTGTATCGCATGGTTGTGATCGGGAGTAGATACCGAAACCGCATCAATATGGCGGTGTTCTTTATCGAGCATCTCCCGGTAATCCTTGTAATATTTGGCTTTGGGGAACCGCTTCACCGACCCCGCCGCGCGACGGTCATCCACATCGCAGAGAAAGGCGATTTCGGCCTTACCGCTCTTATGGAAGTTATTTAAATCCGAATCTCCCTTACCACCTACACCTATGCCCGCTACGACCAATTTGTCGCTGGGAGCGATAAAACCTGTACCGCCCAATACATGGCGGGGTACCACCATAAAGCCCGCGGCGGCAGCGGCCCCGGTTTTAATAAAATCCCTTCGGGTTGCGCCTGCTTTTACTTGATTACTCTTTTTCATTTAAAAGTTAATTAAATTGTTTTAGCGTATTTCTGCTTCCATGCACCCTGCGTACAGCAAGTCGCACGCTGCTAATATAATAAAATTGCCAGCAAGTTATGTAACAACTTGCTGGCAGTTAGTCGCTAATTACCGTATCCCGGGTTTGGATCCAATGATGGGTTCCGCTGTATTTCCTCATCCGGTATGGGGAACAACAGGTGGTCTTCGGAGTACGTAGCGCCAAAGTTATTTTGGTGACCGATGACATCGACAAAGTCTATCTCACCATTATCCCCCGTTACCGGGAATTGCCGTGTCCGTTGGATATCGAACCAGACATGGAACTCAAACAGTAGTTCACGCAATCGCTCCTTCCATACTTCCTCCACGAACTGTTGGGGGGTGAGGCCTGCCAAATCGGCCTTTACCTGGGCCGTTGTTTGTTTCCAATAAGCCCGGCTTCTTACCTGTGCGAGATAATCCACCGCTTCAGCCGTAACACCTTCGGACTGGGCTATGGCCTCGGCAGCCACCAGCAGTATATTAGCATAGGTCATAATTGGCAGATCTTTCCCCGATGTTGCAGTTTCCAACGATGCCTCTTCGTCAAACCAGATATGAGGCGCCGTATTGAAATTGGCCACTGAACCATCGGCCCTCGTCAGCGACGAATGGAAATACTGCTTTTCCTGTATACGTAAGTCCGCATCGCTATCATAGGCACGCAGCAGAGCCGCTGTGGGCCGATAGGCATTATTGAAAATCGCATATGCCAATTCTGGGGCCATGCTCACCGGAAATGCATACTGCGTATAGCCGGAGCGGAAGTCCGAAATATCCGCCATAAACTCGTAATAATAAATCTGCTCGTTGGGAAGATTATCAGCTATCCGAGCTTTATTGTAAGCACTATTGGCCAACACCACTTCGCCTTGCGCATTTCGCTCATGTTGGGTGAGATTATACACACCGCTGGAAATCACATCGCGGGCTTCGCTGGCGGCATCGGCATATCGATCTGCCTGCAACGGGTAGCCGCTCATGGTAAGGTAGACCTCTGCGAGCAGTGACTGTGCCGCACCGTGCGTTATCCGGTTCCCATTACCGCTCATCGTTGTCTCAGCAAGCCTACCATCTTGGGCGGCAAACGTCAGGTCTTCAATAATAAGCGCATACACATCAGCAATGGAAGCACGTTCAACATATAAATTTTCCAGACTTTCGTACGGCTCAGTAATCAGCGGCACGCCTCCGAAAAAGCGAACGAGATAGTAGTAATTCATCGCCCTGAAAAAACGGGCCTCCGCAAGTAATTTATCAGCTTCCGATTCGGCCAGCCCAGGTGTCGTAGGGATATACTTGATGGCGTTGTTCGCACGAGATATCCCGAGGTACATATCGCGCCAGAAACCACCAAGGTATCCTGACATATTAACACTGTTCAAAGTAAGCTCTTGGGCATGCTGTACATGGACTTCCTGCCCTTTATAATCGTTGTCTACCAACCCGGACATATAAGGGCCGAACATCAGCCTCGATCCGGCGTAAACACTAGCGCCAAACAACGAGGGTACGCCAGACCGATATAACCCATTCACCGCATTATACGCGTGATCCGAATTTTTGAAAAACTGGTTCGGCGCGATTTCATCTTTTGGCATTTCCGTAAGAAAATCCGAACAGGAGGTCGCCAGTACTCCTGCTGTAACCATAATTGCTATTAACTTTTTCATCGTCTATCGTTTTTTTGGTTAGAACTGGAAACTGGTACCTATCGTAAAAGTCCGCGGGTTGGGATACTGGAAGAAGAAAATATTCTGCCCCCATTGATCTCCGCCCCAAGACGTTGCCTCCGGATCATACCCTTTAAATTCCTTTGAGTCAATAAGGAATGCATTCTGTACACTGGCATAAACCCGCAGGCCCTTCAAGTTTAGCCTGTCCAGCGACACGCTCCCGAAATTATAACCGAGTGAGATAAGGTTACCGCGTAAATACGAGCCATCGGCTACCCAGTGGTCATCAACTTCACTATTCTGGCCGGAGTAAGCCCCGTTCCGGATTTGTTGTACCATGGTGTTCTGGTTCGTTTCCGTCCAACTGTCGTACAATGTAGTCGCGAGGCCATTCGATAGCCCGGTGCGGTCTTCCATAGAGTGGGTAAATTGTTGCAGGATGTCCACTCCCCAGACGAATTGCAGGTCGACGGTAAGATCGAAGTTCTTATAACTTATGTTATTCACGAAGCTCCCTACCCAATCGGGAAGGCCGTTCCCGATGATGGTCCGTTCAGCACTCCGTTTAGCGACCCCCGGAATGGCACCTATCGCCGCAGCCTCGTCAGCTTCGTCGGTACCCCACGTGCCTAATCGGCGGTAACCCCAGTACGAACTTAGCGGCTCGCCCACCCGCAATATCGTTTGGCTTCCCGACACCCAGTTCGGTCCGGGGAAAATATCCTCGTCATTCTCACCCAACTCCTCGATGCGGTTTTTGTTGAAACTGAAATTGAGTGTGGTTTGCCAGTTAAACACATCATTCGCTACGGGCACACCGCTTAACAGCACTTCTACCCCCCTGTTGGATACCGAACCGATATTGTCGCGTACGCCAGTGAAACCCGTAGAATAAGGTACCGGCTTATCGAGCAGCAGGTCCGTCGTAAGCTTATAGTAATAATCAAACGCCACCGTAAGGCGGCGGTTATACATCGCCAAATCAAAGCCCACATCGAACTGGTTGGTCTTCTCCCACTCCAAATTGGCATTGGGCAAGCGATTGATGTAACTATACGCTACCCGGCTTCCGTTGATCAGCGTCGTTCCGGTGGATATTGTCCCGAGCGATTGATACGTCGGGATCTCGGTATTACCGGTTACCCCGTAACTTGAACGGATTTTAAGTTCGTCCAAGGCTTGTATATCATTCAGGAATGACTCTTCCGACAACACCCAGCCCAATCCGGCCGAGGGGAAGATGCCGTACTTGTTGTTCTCACCGAACCGCGAAGAGCCATCGATCCTACCCGTCAGCGTCACCAAATACCGATCTTTGTAGCTATAGCTACCACGCAAAAAATAAGAGTTCATCGCCCACTTGTCGTACGAAGACGCCGGTGCCCCCGGTTGGCTAGCCGATTGGATGGCATTAAAGCGGAAGAAGTTATCCGCAAACCCTTCCGCAGAAATCGAATTATTTGCGTAGATACGTTCCTGCCAGCTCAACCCCAACACGGAGTTAATACGGTGGTCTCCGATTTCCTTATTGTAGTTCAGGTAGGTTTCCTCTTGCCAGTAAAAAGACCGCTGGTTCTCGAGGTAAGCGCGGCCCAACGGTTGCGAAATGTTAATTAAATCAGTCGGGCTGTACTCTTGAATATTGGTGTCGTGCTTATCAAAACCAAATTGCGTGCGCAGATCCAGCCCGGGTAGAATATGGAAAGTAAGGTATGCATTGCCAAACAACTGCTGCCGCTTACGGAGCCTGTCTTGGGTCTCGAGTACGTGCACCGGATTCGGGATCGCTTCCAATCCGAATGGGTCGGTAATCATGCTACTATTCGACCATGTCCCGTCCGGGAACTTCACTGGGAAGATCGGCACCATCTCGAGCATCGATCGACGCGGCATTTGATGGCCACCGCCTTCTTCAAACTCATTTTCCTTCGTGTAATTTGCCAGCAGATTAACGCCTAAAGACAGCCAATCTTTCGGCTGGGCATCATAGGCTATTTTACCATTTATACGCTCTACATCGTTACGGAGCATGATTCCCTGCATGTTGGCGTAGTTAATAAAAGCACCAAACGAAGAATTGTCAGCCTTGGTCTGTACGGCAAATTGGTGGTTATGTGACAACGCCGTGCGAGTTGCTTCTTCCTGCCAATCGGTATCGTATAATGGATTCCCTGCTGCATCGAAGAGCCTCGGGTCATCTCGGGTAAGTGCCGGGATATCGTCCGTGCTGTATTTGGAATGGTTGGCAAAACCACGTTCAATAACTTCCAACCATTCGGCAGAATTAAGCACATCGATTTTGCGGGGCAGCGTACCCACATTCACGAAGCCGTCATAGCTAACGACCGTCCCGCTGACTTTCGCACCCCGTTTCGTAGTAATAAGGATAACGCCATTTGCCCCCCTAGCACCATAAATTGCTGTAGATGAAGCATCCTTCAATACTTCCATCCGCTCAATATCATTGGGATTAAGAAATTGCATACTCTCCATCGCTACCCCATCAACAACAAATAATGGATTTGAAGAGGAATTGATCGTACCCAGGCCCCTGATAAGGATACGCGGACTCCCTGATGGGGAACCTGAATTGAGGAACACGTTAACACCGGCAACGCGTCCTTTCATCCCCTGCAGTGCGTTGTTAACAGGAGCCTGCAGTAGGTCCTCCGCCGACAGTACGCCTATCGACCCTGTCAGGTCGGATTTCCGCTGCGTACCGTAGCCCACCACCACAACCTCTTCCAGACTTTCTGCATCTTCCTGCAACCGTACATTAATAGTGGCCGTTTGCCCCACCGCGATTTCCTGGGACGTATAGCCCAAATAGGAAAACACCAGGACCTCGCCCGCTTCGGCAGCAATCGCATACTGCCCCGCATCATTGGTAGCCGCACCACGCGAGGTACCCTTTACGGCCACCGATACCCCCGTGAGGGGTGTGCCGGTTGTGCTGGTTACCGTACCGGTAATGGTTTGCTGCACCGCAGGCGCCACCACGTACCCTGCCGTATACCCATTGTTTCCCGCAACTGCCGGCCCCGCCAGCAAAGCGGCGGCTAGCGGGAGCAATGTCAATGGCATCCTCCCGCGTCGTGTTTTACTTAATTGTTGGTTCATCGTTTTGTTTTATTGGTACATCATTCATTCTCGGTTCAATACCAGTCGCACCAGCCCCTTCAATCGATTCCCTTGGGAATAAATCTACGCCGGGCCCGGGCTTCCAGTCCGCAAGGATGTGGTCAATAGCCAATGGTAACCTAACTCAACAGAGTAAGCTAAAATATTTTAGCTAACGGGCGAATAAAAATTTCTAGACATGCTTACAAATGCTTTAACAGGCGAAAGACTTTATTTGTTTGTTTTTCCGTTGGTTTGTTTTCGTGCAACGTTTGCTCCGACAACGGGGCCAAGGTATGTAATAATGGAAGGAGTTGCAAAAAAATCGGCATAGGGCATTTTCCCGATTGCAGTGGAATTTAGCTAAGTTTGCGCCAAATGAAACAGTTATGAAGATTGTCGCCATCGGCCGTAACTATCCCGATCACGCCAAAGAGCTGCACAATGCAGTGCCGGAACAGCCGGTTATTTTTCTCAAACCCGATACGGCATTGTTGAAAGACAACCACAATTTCTATTACCCGGCCTTTTCCGGAAACATCCACCACGAAGTGGAGGTCGTGCTCCGCATCTGTAAAGAAGGGAAGCACATCGGCGCGAAATTTGCACCGACGTATTACGATGCCGTAGGACTTGGAATCGATTTCACGGCACGGGATATCCAGCAGCAACAAAAGGACAAATCGCTGCCATGGGAACTCGCCAAGGCGTTCGACGGGTCAGCGCCAGTAAGTGCGCTGTACCCCAAAGATACATTCGGCGACTTACATAACCTCGGTTTCCGGCTGGATAAAAACGGGGTTACGGTACAGCGGGGCAATACCGCCGAAATGATTTTCTCCTTCGAGGATATCCTGGTGTTCGTGTCGCAATACATCACCCTGCGCAAGGGCGACCTTATTTTCACGGGTACGCCCGCCGGCGTCGGGCCGGTGGCTATCGATGATTACCTGGAAGGTTTTATCGGCACCGAACGGCTATTTCATTTTCACGTGAAATAACAATTTATACATGAAGGTTTTCTGCATCTGCACAAGCTTATTTTTCACCGCCCTTACGGCCGTGGCGCAGCCCCTCATCAAAACCCGCACGTATCCGGCGGGCTATTTCGGGAGCCCACTGGCCATCCCGCCGCAGGCATCGGGGACATTCGGCGAATTACGTTCGACACATTTACATGCTGGCGACGATTACCGTACCCAACAGCGGACAGGACTGCCCGTCGTGGCAGTGGCAGATGGCTATGTGTCGCGCGTGCGTGTGCAGATGGGTGGCGGCGGCAACTCTGTGTACATCAACCACCCTAACGGGTTTACCAGCGTATACCTGCACATGCAGGAATTCAACGCCCAGCTGATGGCCATCGTTAAAGCCAAGCAATATGAACTGCAACGCTTCGATGTGGATATCCCGTTGGATTCCACAACCTTATTACTGAAAAAAGGCGACAGAATCGGACTGTCGGGAAACTCGGGTAGTTCCGAAGGCCCACACCTCCACTTCGAACTACGCGATACCGAAACGGAAGCACCGCTCAATCCGCAGCTCTTCGGATTGAAATTCCCCGATGACATTCCGCCCACCATCCGCGGAATCACCGTGTACGATCTCGAAGATCGCCCATTCAGCGAACATACACCACGGAGGCATCTCTCGTTGACCGATCAGCAAACCATCCATGTAAATGGCCGGTTTGGCATCGGCATCAATACCACCGATCGGCACAACGGCACAACCTTCAACAATGGGGTCTACTCCATCGAGCTTTTCTTAGACGATAAACCGATCAGCACCGTCCTTTTCGAAGAACTGTCGTTTGCCACTTCGCGGGCTATCCACTCTTATATCGACTACCCCTATTATATCCTCAAACGGACACGGGTACAAAAAAGCTTCAGGGACCCCAATAACCCCATCAACATTTTCCATTTCCTCGAAGGCGATGGCAGCATCACGCTGATGGATAACCTCGAACACACCCTGAGGTATCGGGTGCGCGATGCACATGGGAATACCAGCACCCACACACTGAAGGTAAAAAACGATCCATCATACACGCCCGATAAGCAGCGCACCACTGGTACGGCCATGTTTCGCTACGATCGCGAAAACCGCTTCGCTGCAGACCATATCGAAATCATCATCCCCGAAGGCGCCCTATACGATCACTTGCATTTCAACTACCACCAGGGAGCCCGTCCGAAAGACGGCTACTCGATGGTGCAACATGTACATAACCGGCTCACCCCGCTCTTCGAGAGCTATGAGCTCAAAATCAGACCCGACAGCACGCTGACCGATGCCTTGAAATCCAAAGCGATTATTGTAGATGATCGGCGGAACTCGCATGGCGGCAACTTCAACGATGGCTGGGTGCGTACCAAAACCCGCTCTTTCGGCAGTTTCCACATCGCCGTGGATACCGTACCGCCAACCATCCAGCCGCAGAATATCAGTCCGGGCAAAGACATGGGCGCAGTAAGCCGTGTAAACGTTAAAATTTCCGACAACCTATCGGGCATACAATCCTTCAACGGCTATATAGACGGCAAGTGGGTGCTGATGGAGTACGACCCGAAATCACGTTCGCTATGGCACGTATTCGAAAGCAGTTTGCCCACCGGAAAGCATACTTTCCGGCTGGAAGTGGTCGACTGGAAAGATAACGAGCAGGTTTATGAGGCCCCATTTTTAAAATAACACATCGAAAATCCGCAAAATATGGCAACACTGAAAGTGGGCGACAAGGCCCCGGCAATCACAGCGACAGACCAACATGGTAAAACGGTGTCCTTGAATGATTTCAAGGGCAAAAAGGTCATCCTTTATTTTTATCCCAAAGACAATACCCCGGGCTGTACCACCGAGGCCTGCAACTACCGCGACAATTACCAGTCGCTGCTAGCGGATGGCTTTGAAGTCATCGGCGTCAGCGTCAACTCGGAGCGCTCCCACCGCAATTTCGCCAGCAAATATAATTTACCGTTTACCCTACTCGTTGACACCGACCAGCGGATCGTGAACGATTATGGCGTTTGGGCCCAAAAGTCGCTGTTCGGAAAAAAGTATATGGGTACGCTGCGCACCACCTTCGTTATCGACGAAAACGGCACCATCACGCACATTATAGACAAGGTCGACAATAAGCGGGCGTCCCAGCAGGTAAGGGAATTGCTCGGTTAATTTGCTTACATGTCTGTTGCCAAGCGCCTGCTCTTTGCCGCCCTCGGTCCTATCCTGCTCATTATAGCGGCCTGTTGGAGCTATTGGGCGTACCGGCAATACCGGGCTAACCTGGCACCGATTCCCCGCAACGCCACATCGGTGGTCCGCATCCACATAGACGGTCTCATCCGGGACATCGCTTGGAACTGGTGGTGGAATAATGGGGCCTACCGCGACACAACGGAACATCGCTCGACCATATTCAGCCTAAAGCAATGGAAGCAGCCGGGCATACGGATACCTGCCAACCTCTTCCTCTATCAAGTGGACCATGTACTGTCCGACCAATTTCCGGATGTCTATTTCGGATCAGTGGTGGTGGATGATCCGACGGCGTTTACCGCTAGGCTGCAAGACGACCTCGGCATGGAAATCCACACGAACCACCAAGGCACCGTAGCATCATCAGAGCGTACCCTCGTCGTTATCCAACCGAAACGCGCCTTGTTTGCGCTGTCGCTCCGGAAACCCAAAGCCGATCTCGTTCTCCTCACCGATGTACTGACCAGCGTGTTGCAGCGATATGGCGGCAACGTTGCCGTTAGCAAAAGTGATTTCCGGGAAATCATGCGCGACGGTGGTCAGGTAAGTGCGCGCGGCGAACACCGGTTCTCCATCGATTTTAAAAAGGGTGTGGCAACCTTTAATGGCCGGTACGAAATGGACTACATGCCCGCCCGACTGGAAGGCACACCCCGTTTCGCCGATTCCAATGCGGTAAGCCTGTGGGTGCAGGATAACTTAACAGCCTTCTTATCAGGCAGGCAATTCGATATCGGCGACCACACACTACAGGGTGATAGTCTACTAAGCCACTATAAAGGTCGCGCCGTCTTGGAGTGGAAAGGAACCATTACCCAGCAAGACACGATGATCAACTACGATTACGACGATAATTTCGACCCCGTGGAAACACTTGAGGTCATCGACAAACCCGTTCCGGAAATTTATTGTTCCCTAGGGGCGGATACCGCACTTATCGGCTACCTACAAGCGCAGGGCGTGCTCGAGATACCGGACAACACCGTCAATCGCGGCGTACTTCCGTTATTCCGCGTCGGCGTCAGCGCGTTGCCCCCGGATTACGTGCAGTTCCATACGGCGAGCGAACCGCTTGCACCACCTGTGCCGTCCGGCCAAGGGCGGGACCTCCTCTACCTTCGCGTCGATTTCAATAAGCTACTTATATCCGACTTCCTGCCGGTCGTGGCTCCCCACTTGCAAGCATTCGATGTGCTCGAACTATCGGGCAAACCCGCAACCGACAACCGCGCAGTGATCAACGGAACGCTCCGCATGAAAAACCCCCAATTACATAGCTTGGTCCAGTTATTGGAAACATACGAAGGTAGATGACCACGGGGAGGCTATTTACCAATAGCGGCGTCGATGGCAGTCCTACGGGCAATATGGGCAAACGATACAACCTTGTGTTCCTGTTCCAATACGTCGTAAACAAGCAACACCTTTTCCCATATCCGGTCCCGTTCGGCATCCACCCCACGCGTCTCGGCCGCGGTATCCAGAAAATCGGCCAAAAGGCTCAGTTCCTCAGGCAGAAAGTCTGCTTTATCCAAGTGCTGGCGGAAAACGTTGGCCGGTGTCTCCAGCAGGTCAGTAATCGATGTCCCGAAATATTCGCCCAGTACCCCTTCCAGGGTCGATAAGGCTTCCGTACCTTGTTCTTCCACGATAAGCCGTTTCACCTTCGCGAGGGTGTGGCTCAATTGCTGCATCTGTGCAGTTAATGAATCTCTTTTCAGCATGGTTTAATCCAATCCTCCTTCCATCACATAGCCGAGCATATATTCCTGGAATTTTTCATAATATACTTTAAATGGCTCCTTACGGTGCGGCGCATCCAGTTCCAGGAATAATATCCCTTGGTCTTGGAAATCAAACGGCCGGATGGTCATGTTATCTTTAAATGAAACCCCTTTGTTTCCCTGCAGCTTATATACCGCTTCCTTGGCGCACCAGCAGGCATAGAGTTTCCCGATGTGGTCCCTGCCGATAGCCGCAAGCTCATCGGCTTTCATGAACTTATCGGCAATACGGACAATCTTCGGCTTTACCAGTTCCAAGTCGATGCCCACCTCGCCGTTATCGCTCATCATTACCGCAGCGTAGTCAAACGAGTGTGTCAGTGAGATACGTTGCGGGAAATTAACCAAGAAAGGTTTGCCGTTTTCGTCCGACGGGCAGTCGATGAAACCCGACGTATCCAACATGGTCCGCAATAAGACGCGTGTGGCCAGCCAGTGCAATGTACGTTTGCCCTTATTCAATCGGCTCAGGATTGCCCTTTCGCGATCGTCCAACTGGATTCGACTGATCAGGTCTTCGGCAGACTCCTCGATCCGCCAGATCGCAAACCGTACGTTATTATCCAACTCCCGTAAATATGCCAATGCCATACAGCCAAACTTAGATAAATTATTGGTACGAAAAAACAATTACGACATCAATAATTTATCGTTCTCTCCGGCTGCCGATAAAAAGTAACACGTACAGCGGAAAAATAGTTATTTATTACCAATTCCTTAAAAATCTGATTCATTAGTGTATTTTTGCCACGAGCTTATACAAGAAATGATTTTATCTGACAAACGTATTTTAGAGGAGCTGAAAAGCGGCTCCATCGTTATCGAGCCTTTCCGCAGGGAGTGTCTCGGCACCAATTCGTACGATGTGCACCTGGGCAAATACCTGGCCACCTACAAAGACCGCGTACTGGATGCAAAGCAGCACAACGAGATTACACACTTTGAAATCCCGAAGGCCGGTTTCGTGCTGGAGCCCAACACGCTTTATCTCGGCGTAACACTTGAATATACCGAAACGCATAACCATGTTCCTTTCCTCGAAGGGAAATCGAGCACGGGCAGGCTGGGTATTGATATCCATGCTACTGCCGGCAAGGGCGACGTGGGATTCTGCAACACCTGGACACTGGAGATTTCTGTCGCACAGCCTGTACGGATCTATGCCGGCATGCCGATTGGCCAGCTGATCTATTTTCACGTGGAAGGCGATATCGAAGTCTTCTACAATACGAAGGGCAACGCGAAGTACAACAATAAAACCACCCGCCCCGTGGAGAGCATGATGTGGAAGAATGAGTTTTAATCCCCCCCGAACTCCATTAAGTAACCTTTGAGGAATTCATCGATATCGCCATCAAGCACCGCCTGCGTATTGGAGGTCTCTATGTTGGTGCGCAGGTCTTTCACCAGCTTATAGGGGTGCAGCACATAGTTCCTGATCTGCGAGCCCCACTCGATTTTCTTCTTGCTTCCCTCTATCGCCGCGGTAGCTTCCTGCCGCTTGCGCATCTCGATCTCGTACAGCTGCGATTTCAGTAGGCGCAATGCATTGTCTTTGTTCTGCAATTGCGAGCGCGATTCCTGGTTTTTGATGATGATTCCCGTAGGTTTGTGGTGGAGGCGTACGGCCGTTTCCACCTTATTGACGTTCTGGCCACCCGCGCCACCCGAGCGGAAAGTATCCCAGTCGATTTCCGAATCCTTCACGTCGATTTCGATGTTGTCATCCACCAGCGGATACACGTACACGGAAGCAAAAGACGTGTGCCGCTTAGCGTTCGAATCAAACGGCGAAATCCGCACCAGTCGGTGCACGCCATTTTCCCCTTTGAGGTATCCGTAGGCAAAATCGCCCGAAAATTGCAGGGTAACGGTTTTGATGCCCGCCACATCGCCTTCCTGGTAATCCTGCTCGGTCACTTTGTAGCCGTTGCTTTCGCCCCACATGATGTACATCCGCATCAGCATGCCCGCCCAGTCGCAACTCTCCGTACCGCCGGCTCCTGCCGTTATCTGCAACACGGCATCCAGTTGGTCCTCCTCCGCACTGAGCATATTTTTAAATTCCAGTGCTTCCACTTCGCTCAACGCAATGGCATATTGCTCCTGTGCCTCATCCTCGGAGGCATCGCCGGCCTGAAAGAATTCGAACATCACGGCGGTATCGTCCACAGCCGCGGCGACCTCATCAAAGTGGTCGGTCCATATTTTCTTGCTCTTTATGGATTGCAGGACTTTTTCGGCCGCCTTGGAATCGTCCCAGAAACCGGGTTCCAACGTAGCAGCCTGCTCACCTTCTATCTCGTTCTTGCGGGTATCGATGTCAAAGGTGCCTCCTCAGGGAAGCTGTTCGATCCCTCAAGTCCTGTATCTGTTCTTTGGTCATGCCGCAAAGGTATGTATTTTTGGCTTTTTTAGTTTATCTTTTTCACGCAAAGGTCGCCCAAGACACCTCTTTATTGCGTTGCGCGAGCACTCCCGTTGGTCTACAGAAACCCATCAAGGCGCCACCAGCTGCATCAGAATACCACACAGATAACCGGCATACGTACCGATCGCGTAGCTGAATACGGAAATGAAGACACCCACGGGTACCAATGACGGGTGGAATGCGCCGGCAGTAACCGATGCGGATGCCACACCACCGATATTGCCCATACTGCCGATGGCGAAAAAGAAGAAGGGTGCCTTAACGAGTTTGGCCACAATAAACAGCAGCAAGGCGTGGAAGGCCAGCCAGGTGAGGCCCACCAGAAAAAGTGCCGGATTATCCAGTATTGCAAACACATCCATCTGCATCCCGATGGTGGCGATCAGCACGTAGAGGAAAACCGTTGCCAAGCGCGAGGCACCCACCGTTTCCATTTGCCGGGCTCGGGTAAACGACAGCCCCACGCCCATCAGCGTCGCGAGCAAAATCAACCAGAAAAAGCTGGAAGTTAAACTGAATTTATCGAGCTGCGGCGCGTGTGTGGCGATGTATTCCGCGATGACACCCGACAGCAGATGTGCTATCCCTGTTACGCCGAAGGCAATGCCCAGCATGATGATGTAATCTTTGGTTTCGGCTGCTTTCGTGGTTTGGCCGCCATAGGCTTCCATCCGTTCGGTGAGCTCCTTCACCTCGCTGCCCTCGGCTTTGAAATAGGCGTCAAACTGCCGCTGCTTGCTAGCACCGTACAACAACACGGCCATCCACCCATAGGCGACAAACACATCCACGGCCACGGTCGCAGCGAAAATTTCGGGTGCCGGCTCGAATATGCGGAACAGGGCCGCTTGGTTGGCGCCACCACCTATCCACGAGCCGGCCAGCGTGGCCAGCCCTTTCCATACCTCGCCCGATACGACCTCGGGGGCAAACAACGAGAATAGCCATACCGCAAACGGACCACCAAGGATGATCCCTATCATCCCTGTAAAAAATAATAATCCTGCCTTTTTGCGGAGCTTCCACACCTCCCGGAAATTGATATTCAACGTAAAAAGTACCAAGCAAGCCGGAAGCAGGTAATTGGAACTCATGCCGTACAGTTCGGAATCGCTGCCCGAAATGACATCGAACGAATTGAACAACCCCGGCACAAAATAACAAAGCAACAGCGGCGGCAGAATGGTATAAAACTTACGGAGCCCTGCATGTTTACTATTGGATGTATAGAAAATCACGGCCAGGATGACCATCAGCAGCCCGAATACGGCAGCATCGTCAGTAATCAGCGCGGAAGCGTTTGCAGTGTTGTCCATGGTCGTTAATTGGTGGATCAAACTTCGTTGGTACGCGCCAAAGGTAAAAAAAAGGATGCAGCTTCAACAGTGATTATCGACTTTCCTTTAATGCAACAACCGTTTCGACCGGACGCACCTTATAGCCTTTCTCTTGCAATAAATGCAATACACCCGTCGGAAAAGGTAGATGGGCAGCGCCAACCATCAGGAATATCGTATGGTCGTGCATCATGCTATCCGCTTTCAGTGCCATATTTCGGTTCCGCATCACCATGATGGAGTCTTTATACACGTCCGGGGGAAGAGAGCACCGGTAACCGGATGTTCGACGGACCATAATATACTGTTGTCAAACCGCTGCTGTGCAGTACACCCACAACTAAGGCAAAAAAACGCCATTATTACCGTGACTATATGGGTACGACCGGCTGCCGCTACCGGATCAATCGCATTCGGAATATGCTTCATTAGAAAGGTATTAATGCGTCTTTACTGTTGCAAGTTCAACCGGATAGGCAAGGTGTACGCCACCCGCACGGGCTGGCCGTTTTGAACCCCCGGCAACCATTTGTCACTGTGCTGCAATACGCGGATGGCGGCTTCACCAGTGCCATATTTTAAATCCCGGAGAATTTTCATATCCGTAAGGCTGCCGTCGCGCTCTACCACAAACGAAACCTGTACGACGCCGTTTACACCGGCATCTATTGCATCTTGGGGGTAATCATAGTTTTTAGCAACATATTGCATGAATTCCCGCATACCTCCCGGTGGCTTAGGGTCGATCTCAACCGACTGGAACACAAGATTTTTTGGCTCCTCTTCCGGTTCGTTTTTCGCTACCTGTACCTCCACCACCTTCGGTTCGGGGTACTGCTCCTTTTCGGACGTAGCATTCGCTTTGTCGTTTTTGCGCGTAGCGGGTTGTACCATTGGCGGTGGCGGCAATTTGGGGGGAGCCGCTATAATATTGACCTCGCCCAACGGCGTATATTCTTCGGAAACGGGCGGTGGCGGTGGAGGCATATCTGCTGGTTCAACGCCATGGATCCGGAAATTGATGGAAACCATATACTTCCCTTCTGGGGCCACGCGTTCCACGTTCTCCCTTTGAAGCGCCTTAATTACCTCCGCTTCTTGCCCGCTACCGAATTCATTGAGAAACCGAATGTTCTCGATATGGCCAGCTTGCCCTTTTTCAAAAGTAAACGCCAATATGCCCTGTTTGCCATTGCGCAAGGCCTCATCCCCATAGGCAACAAATTTACTCAGCTCCTTCTTGAATGCATCGGCATCGGTTGCGGCCGATGTCCCGGCTGCGGTTTCATCCGTTCCCCTTTTTTCTTGATTGTTACATGCAATCGAAAAAATGAGCATACCGGCAACCACCGGCAATAGTGCCGCGTAGCGCCAACTATGGCGTCGGGGCGACTTATCGCGCAGCAACATGGTCACTCGGTGTTTCAGCAATTTCCTGTTTGAAAAAGAGTTGACCAAAACGGGACCGCTTACACCCATCGCGCGCGATACCAATAGCTCCGCGTAAGCAAACTGATCGTTGGCAGCGGTCCGCCCATCAGCGATGTATTCATGCTGCAGCCGCAAGGCCCGCTCATAAAGGTATACCACCGGATTGAACCAGTTGAGGATCTTCACCACCTGCATCACCATGATATCGGCACTGTGCCACTGCCGCGCATGCACCTGTTCGTGGTGGGCAATCTGATGACTCCCATAAGCCTTGTGGTCAATGCGTATCATGCCGAAAAAGGAAAATGCCTGACCTGCCGCGCCGCCCCGCAGTGCACGGATGGCTCCAAATGCCTGTAACAGCACGAAAAATGCGGCGATGCCACAACCCACCATATATAGCATGGGAAGGTAAGGAGTTGACGATGCGGGAGACTGGGCAACATCTACCTCACCGACAACCGAACCAGATGCCGAACCACCCAATTCGACCATGGGCAACTGATATTGGTACACCACACTATCATCGAAACCAGCATATTCGGCAAGTGGCAAGGTAAACGCCAATAACAAGCTCGTAAGCAAGTAAACCCTGTTCCCTTGGAAAAATGTTTCCCGGCGCAAAAAGAGGTAATAAAAGCCGTAGAAAACACAGAGATATAGGTTGGCTAGCACTAAATACATCATAACGTTAAGTTTTAATCGTGAACGATTGGGTTACGCCGTTACTTTTTTTTCTTCTTCGCGTCTTCAAGCAGCTTCAGCAATTCATCGGCGTCCTTCAGATCGAGCTTCTGCTCTTCGAGGAAAAAAGAAAGCATATTCCTCGCCGAATTATCGAAATAGCCGTGGAGTAGCTTACCCGCTGCAAACGTGCGATAATCTTCTTTCGAAACAACCGGATAGTACCGATGGCTTTTTCCGAATGCCTCATGCCCCACGAAACCCTTGGTTTCCAATATCCGCACAATGGTGGATACCGTATTGTAAGCAGGCTTGGGGTCGGGCAACCGCTCGATGATGTCTTTTACAAAACCTTTTTCCAGGTTCCATAGCTCCTGCATGATCTGCTCTTCCGCACGCGTCAGTTCCTTGAGTTCTTTCATCTTATACCGTTTTTTGTTAAGTCCTTCATATTGTATGACCAAAGGTACAAACTAATTTATTAGTTTTACGATTAATTCTTTAGTTTTTTTTAAAAGGACCCCGAAAGCCCGAAGTATCCCAATCTTTTTACGTTCGGATGAACATCCCATCGGGAAATTTATCCGTACTTTGGGGGCAACAAATCGACGGGAATACATGAAAATCGGTATCGTATGTTATCCCACCTTTGGTGGAAGCGGTGTAGTCGCTACGGAACTGGGCAAGGCATTGGCCGCCATTGGGCACCAGATACATTTTATCACTTACAGCCAGCCTGCACGGTTGGATTTCTTTTCGGAAAACCTCTATTACCATGAGGTAACGATATCCAAATACCCATTGTTTGACTTCCCACCTTACGAACTTGCGTTGGCGAGCAAGCTGGTGGATGTGGTACGGTTTGAAAAGCTGGACGTACTGCATGTGCATTATGCCATCCCCCACGCTTCCGCGGCGTTCATGGCCAAGCAGATACTGGCCACCTATGGCATCGACATACCCGTGGTCACCACATTGCACGGTACAGACATCACGCTGGTGGGCAAAGATGCCAGCTACAGTCCGGTCGTGACCTTTTCGATCAACCAGTCGGACGGGGTTACCGCCGTTTCCGAAAACCTGAAAGCGGAAACGTTGGACCATTTCGACATTACGCGCGAAATCCGTGTTATCCCCAACTTTATCGACCTCGGTCGTTTCAACCTTCAGCCACGGCAACATTTCAAGCAGGCTATCGCCCCGGGCGACGAGCGTGTACTGGTGCACACCTCCAACTTCCGCAAGGTGAAGCGCACCACCGACGTGATCCGTATCTTCAAGAAAGTGCAGGAAAAGATTCCAAGCAAGCTATTGATGGTGGGCGACGGGCCCGAACGTACAGCCGCCGAGCAGCTGTCGCGCGAACTGGGCGTGGCCAACGACATCCGTTTTCTGGGTAAACAAGATGCCGTTGAAGAAATCCTTTCGGTATCCGATCTATTCCTCATCCCCTCCGGCTCGGAAAGCTTCGGCCTGGCTGCGCTGGAAGCCATGGCCTGTAAGGTACCCGTGATCTCTTCAAACACGGGCGGGCTGCCCGAACTGAATATCGACGGGGTAACCGGATTCCTCGCTGAGACAGGTGATGTGGATGCCATGGCGGCCCATGCTATCTATATCCTCGAAGACTGTGATCGGTTGCTGCAGTTCAAGGAGGCCGCGTTGAATCGGGCGAAGGATTTCCAGCTGGCCAACATCATGCCGCTGTACGAACAGTATTACCAGGAAGTCATCGCGGGTGCACGACAGATTTCCGTCAAGCGGCATTTTTAGCGTATTCGACGATTTTATACCATCTATTGCTTTTGTAGG